>CAYMCA010000078.1:0-4295 GCA_964388875.1 Candidatus Woesearchaeota archaeon | reverse complement strand
TCAATCTGCACGCTAAAGCATGCAAAGGGTTTCTTTCAACCGCTCTGCCCTAAAAAAGCGCAGTGAAAAAAAAGTTGTCTGGGAGCTCTCGCCTGCAGAAGGCGGCAGGCTTGTGTTCGGCAGGCCAATCAAGGGCGGAGAAGAAAAAAACATGGAAATCAAATGGGTTTTCAATGCAGTTGGGCCGGGAACAAAATATTCGGGCATAAGCGGAGAAAACGACCCCACTCCTTCAGATTACCAGATACAGGACTCTATAGGGACATATGTAAACATCTACGGCTTAAACCTTGATGGCGGCTTGTGGTAAAGGCAGATAATAATTTCAGCAGATATACCCCAAACAGAAAACATATCGCTTGCACTCACTCAAGCATCTCAAGCTGCCTCTTTATCTCGCTTATCTCCCTATCTATGCCCAAGCTCTTTGTCTTTTCCACTTTCGCAATGCCTGCAGGCATTTTTTCTGTCCTTATGGCTTCTTTTAACAACTTAGAATCATTTCCCTCCTGAAGCGAAGGCAGCTCCTGCTCAACCCGCCCTATCTCGCTGGCAAAATCATTAAGCTGGCTTTTCAGCCTTGATTTAAGCAGCATCTCCTCTTTTCTCGCCCTTTTGTAATTCTTTATGTGCTGAAGCACCTCTAAAAGGCTCACCTTGCAGCCAAGCACATTTCTCTTTCCAGAAATAGCTTCATTATAATCTATCTGAACATGAACTGCAGTTTTCATTTTCATAAATAAGCAATATGCTGTTAGTTAATTAAAATATACAGCAAATGGCCTAATTTTCTACCAATTTATTTGCATCCTTTAGCATATCTAACGGATTCTACAGCAGGTTTTTCCCCTTTTCTGATTTTGCTAAACCTTCTCAAATATTCCCCTGTCAATGCCGTCTATCCTTGCCTTAAGCGCCTCTATCTCTCTTTCCCACGCTGTAAGCTCTGCCTCTTCTCTTGTTTTAACATCCTTTATATCTCTCAATGTCCTCTCTATCTCTGTTACCTTCTTCTTTATGCTTGTGAAATCATTTAATGCGTCTTCAAACTTGTCTATCCTCACAAACAGCGGCTCTGCCTTTGCTGTCTTTTTTCCCTGCTTTGCCTCAGAAAATCCTGTTATTTCAAGCGTTCTCGGCCCTTCTTTTATGCCCTTTCCAATATCCCAGCTTGGAGCATTATCCTCACTTTCTTCTGCTTCCTCTGGCTCGCTGACTGCCTGCTTAATCGCTGCCTGGCTGAATCTCTCTGCGCTTAGCGAGCTTGGAAATGACGGTAGAATAGGAAGGCTTGACGGCAGGGATTCATTCAAGGTTGTAGTCGGCATATCCGGCAGAGATGGCAATTCAGGCAAAGGCGGCAATTCTGGCAACTCACCAACCCTTTTATTCACCTCTTTTCTTCCAAATAAGCCCATAATCATATTCAAAAATCGTACTATAAATACCTTTATTTAAATTATAAAGTAGTAAAAATAAAAGCGAAAAGTATTTATTCAGGCTATTTTTAAAAAGCGTACCATGCATATAGAACTTCTAAAAAAGATTGCTGAAGAAACGATGGGAAAGCCGGCAGTAGACCTAATAGTAATACTGCTAAAAAAGAAGAATGTGAATGAGTTTATAATAGCCAAAAAGCTGGGCCTGACAATAAACCAGACAAGAAATCTTCTTTACAAATTTTCTGACAGGGGAATTGTTTCATCTACAAGAAAAAAAGACAAGAAAAAGGGGTGGTACACATACTTCTGGACATTTGAGATTGGCAGGGCGCTCTTATTTATGAAACAGGTTCTGCTTAAGGACACAGAGCACCTCAAAAGCATATTAAAAAGCAGGGAAAACAAGAGATTTTATATCTGCAAGAGCTGCAATATTGAGATGACTGAAGAAAATGCGCTTCTGACTGACTTTGCATGCAGGGAATGCGGCCAGCTGCTTGAGTTGAATTCTGACAGGAAAATCATTGATGATGCAAACAGGAAAATCAATAAGTTTGCGCAGCAGCTGAAAGTTGTTAATGAGGAGCTTGAAAGAAGGGGAAAAGAGCATGAAAAAGAAAGGCAAAGAGGAGAAATAAAAAGCAAGAAGGAAAGGTGGGAGAGGCTTAGGAAAGTAAGAATGAAAAGAAAAAGGGACAAGGCAAAGGCAGAGAAAGGAAAGCATGCCAAAAAAGGAATAAAGGGCATTGAAAAGAAAAGAGGGCGCGGGCATAAGGGCAAAAACAAAAAATGATGAAAAAAAGCAGAAGATTCTACAGCCCGCGAAGGGCTGGCCTTTTTAATATAAGCATGACAAACAAGATAGTGGCAGCGAATATAATCGCCTTCTTTGTCTTTCTTATTATCATCTCTTTAAACAGCTCGCTTGCAGATTATATCTTTCTAAAGCCATCCTTAATCCTGAAGGCAAAAAGCCTTTGGACAATTATAACGAGCATGTTTATGCATGCGGGCTTATTGCACCTGTTTGTGAATATGTTCTCCCTCTTTTTCATAGGCAATTTTCTTGAAAGAATAATCGGAAGAAAAAGGTTCTTCTGGCTGTATATCCTCTCGGGAATTCTTGGCGGGATATTCTTTGTCCTTTCTGCCTTGATATTTCAAAATACAGAAATCAGCGGGGTTGGGGCAAGCGGGGCTTTGTTCGGGCTGCTAGGCGTCCTGGCAGTTTTAGTCCCGAACAGCAAAATCTACCTTATAGCAGGCCCCTTGATTGTAATAGTTATTCAGGCAGTTGCACAGGCGCTTGTCCCAGCTTCTCTTGCCTCGGCAGTGCTTGCGCCGATAAACATCATAGCAAACATAATCATACTCATAATGATATTTGCAATATTTTCTTTTAATCTAAGGATAAGAAAAATCTCAGTCCCCCTGGAGCTTCCTATGTGGCTTCTGCCGGTTGTTGCAATAGTTCCTCTTTCAGTCATCGCGCTTTTCATTAACCTGCCTATAGGCAATTCTGCGCATGTTGGGGGGCTGGTTGCAGGGCTGTTGTATGGATTTTATCTCCGGCATAAATACAAAAGAAAGGTTAAGCTGCTGAGCAGGTATTTCAGATAAAAAACAAAAAGTATCAATAAGATTTATATATCTGCATCTACACAAAGCAATATGAACAAAAAAAGATTGGACTGGCTCTCGATTGTAATATTAATATTAATAATTTTGCTTGGATTGTTTATAGCATATCAGATTCTGCGAGCTATTTTTGGAGGAAGCTGGCAAACAGAAAGCATAGTAATAGCGCTTGTTATTTTTAATCTTGGATTAACATGGAAGCTAAACATGATGCTTGAAGGGCATATAAGTTGGCATAAAGCAAAAAATAACTTTTACAAATAAATCAAAAAAACAAAAAATGCCTAAAAGAACAAGGAAAACAGAAGCAAAAAGAGAGCAGGAAGGATTTCTTAGGGCAAACTACAAAAAATCCTTTGTCTTCCTTGGAGAATCAAAGGCATATATCGTAACAATAGCACTAATCTTCATCCTTTCTGCTCTTGCAGGGCTATTAAGCCCTTTTTTTGTTCCTGATTTGATGCTTAATGCAATTAAAGAGCTCGTTGAGAAAACAGAAGGCATGAGCCCCCCTCAGCTTTTTGTCTTCATCTTTCAGAACAATATTACAAACATTTTTTTCGGCATGCTCCTCGGCATAGTTTTAGGCATCTTTCCGGTTGTAATAACACTGTTTAATGGCTATTTTACAGGATTTGTTGCAGGAAAGGCAGCTGATGCCTCTGGCTATATAATCCTTCTGAAGCTTATTCCGCATGGCATCTTTGAGCTTCCTGCGCTTGTAATTGCAATGGCTGTCGGAGCAAGATTTGGCATGTTTCTTTTCACAAAAAACAAAAAGGAAAATTTCCTGTATTGCCTCGAAAATCTGCTGAGAATATTCCTGTTCATTATTCTGCCCCTGCTGCTAACAGCAGCAATAATAGAAACAGGGGCAATTTTCTTTTTCAGGTAAAAAATCATAAAAGTATATTCAATTGCAATAATCCTTAAATATGCTCAATTTTTTATCTCAAGATGATTAACAAACACGGGCTATGGTGGAGATATTCTGATAGTAATTACAGCTTTTTGATTAGTAATAGAAAAGATGATGGCTTTAGCCGTGAAGATGCAGAGAATATCGCACCTCAACTAAAAGAAGCCGCCATTAAAAGTATGAACTTTGGGAATTGCCAGTATGTACAAGTCAGTCTAGGAGAAGAAAGGTTTTATGTCATTATCAAAAAAACAATGTGCCACCACATCTCAAAAATCTATGATTTTTGATGACTA
>CAYMCA010000077.1:0-4319 GCA_964388875.1 Candidatus Woesearchaeota archaeon | reverse complement strand
ATTTGATAAGATATTTAGCAAAATCGAGGGGATGACGATAATATTACAATATCTTGACATGCAAAGCTTTAAAAAGAAAAAGTATTTAAACTCATTAAGGGGGAAATTAAATATCAAAAGCAGTTGAAAAATGATAAAGATAAAAAAGATTTCAGAAGTAGTGGGAAAGAGGGTTTACACTGACGCAGGTGACTTTTTCGGGCAGATTGAAGAGGCAAACCTCATTGAGAACAAGATTGACGGCTGGAGAATAAGGGTTGCCGGAGGCGTTGGCAGCTATCTTGGCGGAGCAAGAGGAGTAGTTGTGCCGCACCAGTTTGTAAGAAGCATTGGGGATGTGTTTATCATAAGCAAGTCAGCAGTGCCTGTTCAGGAAATGCCATCAGATGAAGCATCAGCAGAGACAGAAGAGACAGCTTAATTTTCTTAAGCTAGATTCACAAAAATGGTAGAAACTATACTTCAATCACCTATTTTTACAGAGATGGTCTTGCCATTCCTGCTTGTTTTTACTGTAATATTTGCAATACTTGAAAAATCAAAGATACTTGGCGATGGAAAACGCCAGATAGACGCGCTTGTTTCATTTGCTATTTCCCTTATTTTTGTCTCATATTCTTATGCTACAGGAGTCATATCAAAGCTGATGCCGTTTTTGGCAATATCTGCGATTGTCATTCTTGTATTCATGATATTGTTTGCAATGGTTTTTGTCGGCAAGGAGGGCTTTGAGATGAGCAAGGGGCTGAAGATTACATTCGGGGTGCTGATTGCAATCGGCGTTGTGATAGTTGTATTATGGGCTACAGGCGCCATGGACAAGATTATAGAGTCATTTTCAGGCAGCGGCGATTCATCAGCAATATGGGCAAATGTAATATTGATTGCTGCAATTATTGTCGCAATTATTGTCGCTTTTAAAGGCTCTGCGCAGCTACCAGGGATACCGCCTAAATAAGAAGGGCAGGGGAAAATTTAAAGAACTTGTTAGAAAAAATAAAACGAAAGATATTTAAACAATAGTTAGGTTGAATGAAGAGGAGAATAGACAAAAAATAAAAAGATGGCAGACATATTAACAGGACTGGCAACAAACATAAGCACTGTACTGGGCGAATTGGACACTATTGGCTTTTTCAGGTATATCCTGCCGCTTTTGCTGATTTTCGCAATCCTTTTCGCAATCCTTTCAAAGATAGAGGTTCTCAAGGACAAGAAAGGGATTAATTTTATAATATCCCTGTCAATTGCGCTGCTTGCAATAATAAACCCTATTGTTTCAGATTTCTTCGCAGTTTTATTTCCTGAATTTGCAAGGGGAATTTCAATACTGCTCGTGGCAATGATTTTGATAGGCGTGTTTGTTCCTCTTTGGCAGAAGGAAGGCAAAGGAAACTGGGGCTGGGGAAATTACATATTTATGGGATTGGGAATACTGATATTCCTGATTATAGCGCTTAACAGCCTCAACAAAACAGGGTTTGCAGGAAGCTGGTGGTGGGACAGGTATATGGGCGCGATAATTGTATTATTGATTATTGCCGGCGCGGTAATAGCTGTGATGACTGCGGGAAAAAGGGGCGATGGTGATGCAGCTACAGCCAGTGCTCCGCATCACTAAATTTTCGGGCCGTAAATAAATTTTATATTTTTATAGATAAGCAAGATACTAAAGATTCAAACATGGCAATAGATGTTTCAGCATTCAACTATTTTATGCCGCTTTTCGGCTTTCTTCTTGTTTTTGTTGTGAGCTATGCCCTGCTGGCAAAGGCAAAGTTTTTGGGAGAGAATAAGTTCATTATTATTCTTGTGAGCTTTATCCTTGCAATCATCTTTGTCACAGTTTCAAGCGCAAGGCAGATTGTGCTGAAGATTGTGCCGTGGTTTGCTGTGTTGGCTGTCCTGATTCTCCTGATTGCGCTCATTATTGCAATCTCGCAGCAGAAGATAGATGCCATCATGAAGCCGGGCGTGGCATGGGCTTTTATAATTGCCCTTATACTCATGTTCATTATTTCAGCTATAATTGTTTTCACCCCGATTCTGGCGCCCGTATGGGAGGAGCAGCCTGATGCAAGCCCTGCCCTTGTTGCGATAAAGCAGTTTATTACATCCCAGAATGTTCTGGGAGCAATACTTGTCTTGGTTGTGGCTGCAATAACAGCATGGGTAATAACGAGAAAAGAATAGAAAGAATATGCCAAAACAGAAAAAATGAGCTATGATTCAAGGATAAGATACCATCTAAGAAAGTTTGCAAAGGAATGCGGATTTGGCAGTGCAAAAGAGCTAAGGAAAAATATGAAGGAGTTCGGGCTGAATTATAGCGTGGAGGAATGGATAAGGGGCAAAATGTTCCAGGAAGAATATTTTAGTAATTTGGAAGAAATCGAAAAGGATGCGCCGCACCTGCCTGACGAGCTTTCTTTGTTAGTTGCATAAAACAAGAACGGGAATTATGCTATCCCTAGCTTGAAAGCTATTTATCTCAAATAGTCTTCAAATTCTGGCTCGGATTTTTGCTTTCTTGATTTTGCAGGCTTTTCTGCATCTGCTGCCATTTCATGGCTTTCTTCACCCTCTTCAATAGTTTCCCGCCTTTGCTGAAACCTTGCCCGGTCCATCAGCGGATTGAGCGTTTTGCTGAATGTGTCCTGCATGTCCTGCACCTCTGTTTTTATGTCATCAACAGATTTGCCATAGCTGGATATTTTATTAAGTATAGCAATCTGAAGGTTTTCAATCAATGACTCTATTTTTCTCAGCCTTTGCTCAGCATCCTCAAGCTTTGCCTCTGCTATTTTTCTGAATTCTGCCAGGGAAGAAAGCTTTTTATTTGTGTCAGAAAGCTTCTCTGCAACAATCTGCTCTGCAAGCTCGCTCATTGTTTCTGTTTCATACCCGCCCTGCCCTGCCTGCTGCGGGTATTGGTATTGCTCAGGATACTGGTATGCCTGCTGGGTTGGGTAAATATATTCAGGAGCTTCCTGCTGCACCTGCTGGAATTGCTGCTGCATCTGCGGCTGGGGAATTTGTGAAGGGGCTTCCTGCTCCATTATTGATGGCTGCATGCTTTCTGCAGAAGTTTGTGCCTGCACATTCTCTGATTGAGCTTCAGGCGCAGAATCAACTGCAGATTTCACGCTTGCCTGAGAAAGCGCATTTTTTATCTCTAAGGGAGAGACGCCTCTTTCTTTCAGCGCGCCAATAATTGCAGAATCACCATACCCCTTTTTTCTCAAATCCAAGACAGTTTCAAGCAGTGGCATTTTTTAATCAAGAAAAACACATTTTAAGTTTAAAAACCCTTCTTTTTACTATTCCTTTATTTCACTTTTCGGCTTTTCCTTTTTCAATGCCTCCTTTATCATGCTTTCAACATCCCCTATTCTCGCATATCTCAGCGGCTCAAACATCTTGAACTGCCTCCTCAGCACTTCAATCTCTGATTTTCTTGCAAAACTGCCAAATTCATCAGAGATTCTTGAGATTGTGCCTTTCAGCCTTGCCATTTCCTGCTTAAAGAGCTCAACATCCTTTTTTAGTGAAATAATGGAATCATCAGAACTTTCTTTCATCTCAATGAGGTTCCTGCCTATCAGCAATACCCTGTCTTTCAGCATTCTCTGCTTTTCCTCCAGGTCCCGCAGCTTTGTGCTGAAGTCTGCGAGGAATGTATAATCCTGCTGTTCTGCCATTTTTGTTTGCCTCTTTTAATGCTTTTTTATATCTAGTTAAAGGCATAAGGGGTTTAAAATGTTTGTGATGCCTGAAAAACAAACTATCTCAAGTAATAATATTCTTTAGGCTACATAAATGCTTAAAAATTCTTTTTTCTAATAATAATGATGTTTAAGTATGAGGATATTGTTCAACAAGGATGTTTATTCGGTTTTCTTGAGAAAGTAGAAGGCGAAGTTACTAAATATGAACTTTCTTTAAATGGAAAGAAAAGATTAAAGAAACTTTTGAGGATTGTTGATTCTAACAAGGAGGCATTTGAAGATTATGCCCAAGAGGCAACAAGGGGATTAGGGCACCTGTGTGAAATTGTTTACATAGAAAGATTTGTTAATGGATTTAAATCTGATTTTTCTTCAGAGGAAGTTGGAGAAAAGCTCAACAAAGAGGTGGTTAGATTATCTGACAGAAGCCTTATCGATTATGGCGGAATTATCGGGGCGATGGCATATTATCTTAAGCCAAAAGCAGTTGGGCGGGTTAGCTGCCTTGGAAAACCTAAAAATTAAACTTTTTCTCATTTTAGGGCAGAGCGGTTGAAAGAAACCCTTTGCATGCTTTAGCGTGCAGATTGA
>CAYMCA010000076.1:0-4332 GCA_964388875.1 Candidatus Woesearchaeota archaeon | reverse complement strand
TGCATTATCGTCATTTATCCCAATCTTTTCTTTCATTTCTTCAATGAACTTCTTCCTTTTTTCTGATTCCTGGGTCAGGGCCATCGCTCTTGAGACATCAGTTCTTTGTCTTTTTACAATGCCTTCTTTCAGGAATTCATCAATGTCCTCTTTCATCTCATTCAAGCTTTCGTCTGTCATGCCGCTCACCCACCTTAATGTCTCTGAGATGCTGGAGTCATCAAGAAGCGCATTAATCAGGTCAAGCTCATCCTGGTTCAGCGCATATGCCCTGAATTTCACCTCAACCCTGCCGCCAAAAGCATAATGCGCCTGCTGCCCAACCCTCTGGGGTATGCCCCTGAATTTAAAATCAATCAGGACGCAGGAGTAATAGTCCCTTTTTAGCTTGTATTTCGCAAACGCCTCTGGCAAATCCCTGTCAACAACAGCATCTTCAAACTTGAATTTTGACCTTCCCATCAGCGTCAGCTCAAGCAGGATTGTATTAAACACCTTGACGAGGGACGGCTCCCTGTCTCGCTCCTTCATTGTCAGCTCAGTTGCTGCTTTCAGGTATGGCTTTGCCCAGCTTGAATACAGCTTCAGCGAATTAACCTGGCTTTTCAGGTAGGATTTCTCTATCTCATACCTTTTTTTCAGCTCTTTCTCGCTTCTCTCCTTCCACTCAATAAACTCTGACAGCTTTACATCAAGAATTCTCTTAACCCTCTCATTTAAGTCAAGCTTCTTTATGTCGTCAAGCGAGTCAGCAATCATGAACGCGTCCCTGATAGTGACAAAATTAAGGTCCTGCGCAAGCATGTTTATGCTGCCCCTTCCCCTTTTGATGTCAACATTGTCCATCCATATCTGCTTCAGGGAAAGCAGCCCTGCTTTTGCCTCATCAGGATTTTTTAGCCTTGATGCGCCGTAATGCTTCAGCCTTATTTGAAATTCCTTCAGGTCATATATGATGTTCATTATGCTTTTTATGACAATATTAATGTCGCCCATGATTTTTGATGCCTGCTGCTGCATGACTGTTGCCCTCTGCCCAAGCTCGGCAAAATGCCCTGAGCCGGGCGAGGAGGAGAAATTATCAACAAGCTTCTCAACCTTGCCGCCAAAAAAAGAGTTTGCCATGTCAAGAATCCAGAAATAAACAGGCTCGAGTGTTTCAGAGCTTGAGTCATAAACAAGATTGTGCTCTTCTGCCGCGCCCTTTGGCTTGGCAGAGTCAATAATGCTCTTGTCATGCTTTTTTTGCATTGCCTTTCTTTTAAACCCTTCAACCTCTCTTGGAGAGCCTTCAAGGTACATGCCAGGATTTGCAACCGCGATTATCTGCGCAATTTCATCAGCCATCTTTTTTATCAGATTATATCCGTACACCAATCTAACAACTTCAATATTTTTAAACTTATCCTATACTCAACGACATTGATATTTCCTCGTTTTGTCGTTGAGTAGATAGGGAAAGGCTTATGTCTTTCACTATATGTCAGAAACATAAAGTTTCTGAAGTGCTCAGAATTCCACTCGTTTGTAACGGGTGGTTTGAACCGCTCGTGGAATTCTGACATTTTAAATAGTTTTAAATAGAGTCATTGAAGTACATTAGTATGGAAACTTTTACATCGGGAAACAGCAGAGGCCGCTTTGGAAGCAGGTCTGGTGGCAGCCGCGGGGGATTTGGAGGAAGGTCATCTAGTGGATTCGGCAGAGGCAGAGATTCTGAAAGAGACAGCAGATTTGGAAGATCAGAAAGAAGGCCTCTTCAGATGCATGATGCAACTTGCAGTGAATGTGGAAAGCAATGTGAGATTCCATTCAGGCCAACAGGAAGCAGGCCAGTCTTTTGCAGTGATTGTTTCAGAAAAAGTGATGGCGGTTCAGGCAGAAATTCAAGCAGAAGTTCAAGAGATGATGGGCCCTCTTCATCAAGTTCAGGAGCATCTTCGAATCAATTCGCTCAAATAAATGCGAAGTTAGATAAAATACTTCAAGTTTTGCAGGGTTTGGAAATTGTTACAGAAGACGACGAAGACAGTGAAGAAGATTCTAAAAATAATTCACATGATAAGAAGGAGGTTACAATATGAACGGTAAAATAAAGTTTTTTAACGCAATAAAAGGATTTGGATTTATCACCGCAGAAGATGGAAAAGAATATTTTGTCCATAGCACTGCATTAAATGCAGAAGTTTCTGTTAAAGAAGGAGATTCAGTTACTTTTGAAGTAGAACAAGGCGATAAAGGCCCTAAAGCAGTAAAAGTTTCTAAAGCTTAGCCAGAAAAATCAAAATCCCAATCACAGCAAGATGCGGGGTATTGCACCCAATTTTAGCAATAAACTGATGCCTCGCCAGAAATACAATGTAAAAGGCGCAAGGTGAAGATGAAGAAAATTTAAATAAACGGGTATTGACCCCAGAGCAAGCTCTGGACACAAAACCAATACTTCCCCACAGCAAGCTGTGGGGTATTACGATAAATAAAGTTTTAAATTTTTCTGTCATCTGCATTCAATTTAAACTTCAGAATTCCGTATCTTTGGACTAGCAGGATTTAAATAGTTGGGAATTCTGATAGTGCTCAAGAACCACACAGATGGTTCTTGATATAAATAAAAATCTTAATTAGAGCATGGGCATATTCTCAAGGTTCAGGAGAGGGGGGGATGTTATTGACTTTACTGAATTGCAAAAGCGTGGGCTTTTAAAGGTTCCAAAAACAGTTCCTGATTATGTTGAGATAGCCAAGCCGCGCAGTTCTCCTTTGCAGGAGCAAAGCTCTCCCCTTGGATTTTTTGGCGCAATTGCAAGCTCTACCTCTCAGGAAACAGAAACAAATTCTTACAGCAATAACAGCAACAGCCCAGGTGAATTTGATGGCACTTTAGAAAGCAGAAAAGAAAGGCTGAAAAGAAGGTTTTCAGAGATGCAGGACAAGTTAGAAAAGGCATCAAGCGACATCTATGGCATAACCCAAAGGCTTGAGCTGCTTGAAAAAAAGCTTGACAGAATGGAAAGACAAGAGGGGCTAAAAACTTATTAAAATCTTGTTGTTTCTGAGTTGTTGCTCTTTTCTTCAATGAGCTTTCTCTTTTTATTTATATTTTTCAGGTTCATATCGCCCATCTGCTCTTTTAATTCGGCAGGTGCATATAAATCTGCAATTGCCTCGGCTATGTTGGCTCTTAAATAGTCTGTCACTTCACGCGGCTTATCAGAGTATCTTTTAATAAGTTCCGGGTTTTTGATATGCATTGCAAAATCATAAATGTCTCCTTTGACAATTATTGTTAATTTTTCTTGCATCATACTATAAGACAGAAGGGATGTTTATAAACCTTTCTATTGTTGTTACTTAATAATAATTAATATATTGATAAATCAAAAAAACAATGGGGCACCACACACTAAAGCTTCAGAAATCTTTTATGGATTTCTGATAGTCATCAAAAATCATGGATTTTTGAGATGTGTGGTTTGTAAAGCCCCTTGTTTTTAGGATGCTCAGAAATTAAAGTGGAAATGTTACGTCCGCATTATAAATAATGCAGTTTAATTTCTGACATTAGAAAAAAGGCTTTAAATAATACTAAAGGCACTTGCAGTCATGAAAAATAAAATTCTAAGCATATACAGCGCCCTGCTTTTGAAGTATGGCGAGCAGGGCTGGTGGCCCATTTCAAACAAAAATGCAGGCGAGAGGGACAGGGCTTTTGAAATATCAATTGGCGCAATACTCACGCAGAACACAGCATGGAAGAATGTTGAAAAAGCCCTGAATAACTTGATTGAGAAAAATATCCTCTCTCCTGAATTAATATTAAAAACTTCGCAGCCTGATATTGCAGAATGCATAAAGCCATCTGGCTATTACAACCAAAAGGCAGAAAGATTAAGGATTTTTTCAGAATTCTTCTTGAAAGAATTTAGCAGGTTAAAAGAGACTGATGCAGAAAAGGCAAGGCAGATGCTTCTTGGCGTAAAAGGCATAGGGCCGGAGACAGCAGACAGCATTCTTCTTTATGCCCTTAACAAGCCCGTATTTGTCATAGACGCCTATACAAAAAGGATGTTTTCAAGAATTCTTGGAGTTGATTTCAAGGATTATGGTGAATGGCAGGATTTTTTCCATAAAAATATAAAAGATGCAGAAAGGCAGGCAGAGCTTTTCAATGAGTTTCATGCCCTGATTGTTGAGCACTGCAAGAGTGCGTGCAGGAAAGAGCCGGATTGTGAAAAATGTTCATTAAGCAGCATGTGCAAGGCTAAATTTCCAAATTCTGTGTTATCCCGAAACTATTTCATAAGGCTGTTGTAGTTAGCCCTATGAAATTAA
>CAYMCA010000075.1:0-4371 GCA_964388875.1 Candidatus Woesearchaeota archaeon | reverse complement strand
CTCTGCCTTGGGAATTTCAAACCTATCGCTCTTGCTTTCAACTGCCTTGACATGCCTGTATGCCTCGTCTAAAAGCTGCTCGTAATTTTCCATTTTAATTTATAGCACCAAAGAACTAAGCATTATAAACCTTTTTGATTTTATTTTTTCCCTTCTATCTTTTGATAACACTCTGCTATTCTTGGTTTTTCATAATTGCATTCAAGGCAGACCTCAAGAAAATCATTTTTTTCATTAAGTGTAAATCCAGTGCTTATCTCTTCTAATCCTTGCATTGCTTGAGCTGTTGCAAAATCCCTTAATTTAAGAAATTCAAGGTCTTGTGTTTTATAGCCTTGTAATGATGGAGGAGCGCATTTATTATAATCATAACATAACTTGCAAAACCTTATTGCTCTTTCTTTTGACATTTTATCCCAAAAACCTTATTTTTCCCGGGCGGGGCTCATACAGCACGCCTTCCTCAAGCAGCCTTGTTATCTCCTGGTTTATAATCTGCGGCGAGGTGTCAATCGCCATTATTATCTTGTCTGCCTCAAGCCCCCCCTCACTTTCAGCGTTCTTTACCATCTCAATAATCCTGTCCTTTATTGCAATTATCTCTTTTTTGTCAACTGGCTTCTGGCTTTTTTCCATGTCCAGCTCAAGCTTCCTTACTAAAAGATGCCTCGGGTCAACAACCTTTATTATTTCAGGGGATATATAGTTCTCATTATTAAATGCCTTTATAGTGCCAATAACCCTTACGCTATTTCCTTGCGTTATATCCTTGAATCTTTCAATATCCTCCCCAAAAATCTTAAGGCGAATCTGGCCGGAAGCGTCGTCTATTGTAAAAAAAAGATATTTCTTCTCCCCCTCGCTTGCATATCTGTCTATAATGTTTGCTATTATGTTCACCCTGTATATCTGCCTGTCTCCAAGCTCTACAAACCTTAATCTGCCTTCCTCCATGATGCTCTTGCCTTTTGACAAATCCCCAATTCTCAGCTTGTATGCTGTCTGTCTTTTTATCGCTTCTGGCATTTTTTATTTAATCTTTAACCATTTATATTAATATCCTTATTTAGCTGTTTAAAAAAGTTTTCCATAAAGCGGTGCCTTTGAAAAGCTATTTGTTTTGCAGTTTTGGTGAAAAGCCTGTCTTTTACCTTGCTCAACTTATAAGCAAATTCGGTGACAGCGCTATGCTCTTTTTCATAGCCTGTTCCTAAAAAATCTTTATTGTTTTTTTTGTCTGGGTAAAGGCACATGTTCTGTTTTCCGACAAATGCATATGCCCTCGCAACGCCAATTGCCCCAATGCAATCAATCTTATCAGCATCAAACAATATTCTTGCTTCCAATGTTTCCGGCTTATGTTCTTTTCTGAACCTATGCGACAGGATGCAGTGCAGAACCTGCTTTGCCACTCTCCCGTTTACATTATATCTTTTAAGAATTTTCATGGCGATTTCAGAGCTAATCTGCGCATGGTCAAGCCTGTCAGGAGCCGCCGCCTCTTTTTTTCTTCCAGTATCATGAAGCAATGCCGCCAGCTGCAAAACATAGATGTCAGCCCCCTCTTTTTTTCCTATGTAACTGCATAAATCATAAACTCTTTGAACATGCGTCCAGTCATGAGACGGGCAGCTGCCTTCAAAATATCTCCTTGCATCTTTCCCGATTTTCTCAACTATGCTCTCGCTGTTAATCCTTAAAAAATCTACAACATTTATGTTGTAGTCTTTTGTGCTTGTAGATTTTTTGGGAATCTCAAAACCCAACGAACAAACCCCACACTTTAGTGTGGAGTGAAAACCCATCAGGGTTTTGTGATTTTTAACTATTTCCGGCATTTTAAATTATTCTTTCTGCAACCTCCGAGATTATTTTATCGTTGCTTATGTCAAGAACACTTGACAAAACTCCATCCTTTAGGATGGAGTTGTGTTCTTGAGCATCCTAAAAACAAGGGGCTTTACAAACCGCACCTTTTAAGGTGCGGTGCCCCATTGTTTTTTTGATGCTGCAATCCTCAAAGTTTATATGCTTGATATTGAGCCTTTTTAATAATCTGCTCATTGTAGCATCTATTCTTCTTTGAAACTCACAGTCTAATGAACGCACCTTATCCTCTTTTAAAAATCCTTGCCTTATCGGCAGTTTTACAAGAAGGTGGTAGGTTTTCATGTGCTCGGCTATCAAAGGCTCAATTGTTTTTGACAGCCCAAACTTGCTTGCATAATAACAATAGCCATCCAGGACACTCCTGTCACAAACCAAAAAATCTGATTTTCCAGACTCTTCAATTTCCCCTGTAATCTGGCTTAATATTATCCATACCTGCGATTTCTTTGAGGCTTCTTCATTTATGGGAAACGGGCATTTTCTTGCAATCTCTCCAAGAAAGCCTGCATCTATACCCTCTCTTTTTAATTTTGATACCAGCTCATGGGCAAGGGTAGTTTTGCCAACCCCATGAGTTCCTATAAAAGCTATTTTTTTCATGTGTTTACACCCTCTGCACACAGCCTTTTCTCGGAATGAATATGTCACCGGATGAGCTGAGCTTTTCAAGGGCGTCGTCAATATCCTCTTTATTCAGCTTGCCTTCCATCTCTTTTTCTATCTCCTGCACAGGAATGAGTTTTCCTATTCTTGACTCAAGCCTGGCGAGCGCCTCTCTTACAAGAATAATCCTGCTTCTCTGGGATGTTGAAACGCCTGTGACAATCTTGTCAATATCAAATGCTTTTGTGTCAGAATCATAGCCCACCTGCATAAGGTAGAATTTCATAAGGTTGATTGCCCTTTTAACATCATCTTTTACAACCTTTCTGCTCAACCTTGTCTTCGCGCTTGCCTCGCTCAGGCGTATCAGTGCCTCAAGCTGCCTCGCAGTTATGGGGATTGGCCTTAGTATTCCTTCAGAAGAGCCTGGTGCATTCCTCAACCCAACATAGAACCTTTTTATTTCATCAACTGCCTCATCGCTCAGTTTTGGCTGAATTCTCTGCTTCGAATATGCAATGTACTTCCTTAAAAGCTCCTTTTCAATAACATTTCTTGACTCTGCCTTCTGATGCTCCATTAAGACATGGGTTGCTATTGCCTCGTCCTTTGCCCTGTCTGGAAGGTCCCTTATTATAAATATAAGGTCAAACCTGTTAAGCAGTGTCGGCTGGATGTCTATCTGCCTGGCAATCGGCTGAAATGGGTCAAACCTTCCAAGCTTTGGGTTTCCTGCTGCCAGGACTGTTGTCTCGGCGCGGAGTGTTGCCTGAACACCTGCCTTGCTTATTGTAACTGTATTATGCAATATGCACCCCTGCGAGATAAATGAGTGGCTTGGCTCTATTGTAATATCATAAGCCCATTTTTCATTTTCATTTTCAATTATTTCTATCCCTATAACTTTATCCCACCCTATATCTGCAGTCAATCTCTCCAAAAAATCCCTATTTTTCTGGTTTTTTGAAAGTTCTAACAGGCTTTTCAAAAATCTTCTGGAAAATGAAAATTTATCCTTTCTTTTCTGATGGTCATAGATTATATCACAAATCTTATATCTCCCCACATTTTTTAACCCCTCATCTTTTATTATGCCAATAATTTTTTCATTAAAACTAACTGGAACTATATCCTTTACACTCCTCTTAATCTTCTTCTCTCTTAAATAAGCCTTAATAATATCATTCTTTTCTTGCCTTATAAAAGATATTTCATTTAGAAATTTTTCTATATTATCATAAGATGTTATCAAAACCTTGAAGAATTCCCGGTCAGTATTTATACTGCTTCTTATTCCAAACCTTAATAATAAGTCTTGTACTTGTTCAGCTAATCTCCTGCTTTTCGTTCCATAACCAATTCTTATTGTCCATTTCTTAATCGTAACATATCCATCCCCTTCAAACAAAGCAGAAAGCATTTTTGCTATATCTTGCTTTCTCCCTTTCATGAGAATTCGCGGGATTTGTTTTTCCCCTGCTTTTTTGAGAACCTCTGGAAAAACAGCCAGGAAAAATCTGGCAAGCTCTGTTGATATATACCTGTACATGAATCTTGCCCCATATTCATCTATTCTTGCTTGTTTATACGGGCAAAGATTAAAAACAGATTTCATGCAGCTTTCAAAATCATCTAGCAGCCTTTTATCCTTATTAGCAAAGTTAATTCCTATAATCTTGCCTCTGTTAATCTCTTTTGAGCCCTCTGCAACAAGATAGCCAATTATCTTGAATAACTCCCCATTATTTTTATTTGGTATCCTTATGTGCTGTATTGCTCTTTTATGTCCGAAATTAAAACCACATTCTTTAGAATGGGGTCGCAGTTTACTGCTTTTAATTTCGGAGCATCCTAAAAACAAGTGCCCTTGCAAACCAC
>CAYMCA010000074.1:0-4420 GCA_964388875.1 Candidatus Woesearchaeota archaeon | reverse complement strand
CAGCGCAGGTGCCATGCCAGTTTACAGAGCTTATAGAAAAGCTTGACCCTAAGACAGGGCAGGTAGCTCAGAAAAACCCAGACTTTTTGAAAAATGGGGATGTGGCAAAGGTAAGGCTAAAGCCCCAGGGTTATCTTGTTCTTGAAAAGCAGTCTGTCAACCCGCACATGGCAAGATTTGCAATAAGGGATGCAGGGCAGACAGTAGCTGCAGGCGTGTGCATAGACTTGGTTGAGAAGAAGTGAGAAGATATTTTTGCTAAAAATTGCAAGGCGTAGGAACATAATTACTCTTTGATTTTTTTGATGTTAGAAATGCTGCGCAAAAACTTCTAAAAACAAATCTTTTTATATTGCTTTTTCATGCGTTAGCTATGGATGTCAGGAAGCCGGTTGTTGCAGGGCAGTTCTATCCTGCAGGCAAGGCTGAGCTTGAGAGGCAGGCTGGAAATTTTCTTTCAGCAAAAGGCAGGGAAATCAAAAAAGAGAATGTTAAAGCAGCGATAGTGCCGCATGCTGGCTATAACTTTTCAGGAAAGCTGGCTGGAAAGGTTTTTTCAATTATGCCAAACAAAAAAGACTTTATCCTGCTGGGGGTTAATCATTCTGGCATTGGAGCAAAGGCATGCCTGAGCATTGAGGACTTTGAAACGCCTTTAGGAATTGTGAAAAACAACCGGGCGCTTGGAGAAAAAATAGCTGCAAAGCTGAAAAAGGAAAAGATTGATGCTGAAATCAATGAGCAGGCGCATGCGCGCGAGCACAGCCTGGAGGTGCAACTGCCTTTTTTGCAGGCAAGCCAGAATAAATTTGAGATTGTTCCTCTGATATTTAATGGCTTGGAATATGAAGAGTGCGCTAAAATAGCCAAGGTTCTTTCTGATTTTGCCTCAGAAAATGTCTTTGTTCTTGCTTCATCTGACTTCACGCACTATGGCCCTGCATACGGGTTTGTGCCTTTTTACCAGCCGGAGAAAAATCTAAAGAAGTATGACATTGAGATGATAATGGAAATCTTAAAGAATGATTCAAAGGGCTTTTATGACATGGCTAAAAAAAGCACAATCTGCGGAATTTATGCCATTGCAATTCTGTTAGAGATTGCAAAAATAAAAAAATGGAAGGCAAAGCTAGTTGATTACTATACCTCTGGAGATGTCCTGAAAGAATGGAGCAATGCTGTGGGATATGCTGGTGTTGTGTTTGAGTGATGCGGAAATGAAAATAGAAAGTTTTATATACTAAGTAAGATATAACTTACTATGGTGCAAATAAACACTACTAAAATAAGCTCAAAGGGACAAATTGTTATTCCTAGCAATATGAGAAATGATTTTAAAGAAGGAGATACCCTGCTTATCATTAGAGACAAAAGCACTCTTCTTTTAAAGAGAGCGGGCGACTTAGATGAAAAATTTAAAGAAGACTTGGAGTTTGCAAAAAGAACTGAAGAGGCTTACAAGAGGCATGAAAGAGGAGAATTCAAGAAAATGTCTGCTGATAAGTTTCTTAAAGAACTTGAGAAATGGTAAATGTAATATTTGACGAACACCTGCAAAGAGCCATTTCCAAGATAAAAGACCAAGAAGTGAAAAAAAGCATTAAAAATAAAATCAAAAAAATAACAGAAAATCCTGAGATAGGAAAACCAATGAGAAACATCAGAAAAGGCACCAGAGAAGTTTATGTTGGACCATTTAGGCTCTCATATGCCTATTACAAAGATAAAGATACAATAGAGTTCTTAGACTTTTACCACAAAGATGAGCAATAATTCGCTTAAATTCTTTTGAATAAAACAAAAAACATAAAATGGCAGAAGAAACTGAAAAGAAGATTGCAGGATTGAAATTCTTGGAAAGAGATGACTCTACAATAATCATCACAGAGTGCTACAATCACGGAGAGCCAAGCTCAAGCCCTGCCGGAAAATTCAGCATTTGCCTGAGATATGTCTCCCAGCACTATATGGGCTCAAAACTGCCAATAGTGCACTCTAATCTTGCAGAGTATGAGAATAATGCATTGGAGAAGATACTAAACTCCAAAGAAAAAACCCCTAATCTTCAACAGCTGCCTTAGCCATGCCTGTCGGCATGCCTAATGTTGCCAGCAAAGCCCTCAAGCCATGATTGTCCCTGCCTGCTGTGTTCATCAGAATAATTTTTACTTTTGATTTTCTGCACAGCTTTATGTTTTGCATAATCCTTGCGAGATGCCCTGCCAGCTGTTTTTTTCCTTCATCTCTCTTGTTCAGGATTTCCTGAAAATCTATCCCGATTGCAATGCTGTTGTCCCTTGCAATCCTGCATAAAATATGGTTCAAGCCAGAATCCCTCTGCTTTAATTTGTCCTTTTTATACCCGTTTTCAGGGCTTAGAAGGATATTTACTTTTTTATTTTCCAAAATCTTCCTGTTGAAGCTGTCATCCCTGCCTTTTACAATTACAATCCTTCCTTCCTTCGCTCTTATTTCTATTTTCTTTCTTGCGTCATTCAAATTGTCTGTGTCTATAATCATTTTTTCAGCTATTTATCAATCACAGTTCCTTTAAACCTTTTTCCACCAAGAAGAGACATAAGGTTTTCAGTACTTTTGCCGATTATGCATGTTTTTATTCTCTGATTCATGATTATCTTTGCTGCATGCTGGTCAAGAATGAAATGCTGCCCCGGCTTGTATTTTATTTTAACAGCTCTTTTATAAAACTCTTTCCAGGATATTTCAGGAATAAACCGGGCATCTTTATGTTCTGCAGGGTTTTTTGTGTATAAGCCCGGAACAGCTGTTAGATTAATAAAATCTGCCCTGAAGAAATTGGCAAGCTTTGCGGCAGTCCCGTCTGATGTCTCTCGCGGAGCATACCTTAAAGCCCCGCAGAAAACAACATCATGCTTTTTCAGCAAGCCAGCAACCTGCTTCATGTCATGCGGAATGCCCTGGTTGGCATCCCTGCCAAAGAAATATGTCATGAACCTTGCATTTAACCTTGTGACAGCAATGCCTGCCATGGACTGTATTTTTTCCGAGAGCCCTTTTTCCCTTAGCGCAGCAATGTATTTTCTTGCAATGCTTCCCCCACCACAGACAATTACAAACTTATGCCTGTTTGTATATTTTGTTATAGCCTCTTTAAATTTCTGCAGAAAGCCAAAATCAATCTCATCCGGCACAATCAGGCTTCCGCCGAGGCTCAAAACAACAATCTTTTTTACCTTTTCCATTTTACGCTCTTTTATTTTATAGTTATATGCCCTTGTTTAAAAATCTTTATGTTTCTAAATCTATATTACAGCATAAAAAAGGTTAAAAGCTGTTAGTTTTTAAAAAGCTGATGATAGATGCAGGCAGGCTTATTCGCGGAATTGATGATTATATTTCTGCCAGGTTTAATAAGGCAGGCATAATGTTGGAGAGGATTGCAGATGAGAGCAGCTTTAATTTCTGGTACCTTGAGGCGGGTTATAAGCTAAGCTTTTATGAGGATGAGCAAAAAAAGGCTAATTTTTCAATGAAGGTTTCTGATTTGGAAGGTATATTCCATGGGGTAAAGGAATGCATTGAGGAAAACGGAAGAAGCAATAGCGAGATAGGCAAAACCCGCTATCTTAACAAAAGAGAGGTTAGTGAGAGGGGAGCCGGAGCTGGCTTAGTTATAGAGATTAAATGCGGCATAAAGACAATACCTTCATTTGACAGGGAAAACGATGAAAAAACATTTTACAACACGCTTTGGGCGTATATAATCCAGCCAACAATGAGGTGTGTGCAGGAATTTGCGCAGAAATGCAATCAAGCCCAAAAAAGAAAGTGCGCATAAAAAATATTAAAGAGTTAAAATGACACTTGCAGACTTTTTTTCAGTTATTGAGGAGCTGATGTCAAATGGCTATTCTGAATTGCAGCATCTTAATCTTGGATTTGTTTATGGCAGGCTAAATAATACATCTGCAAGCTTGTATAGGTACGGGAGAAAATGGGAGATAATGATTGACAATAGGTTTAAGACATCTAAAAAGAGTGTTGTCAGGGGATTGCTTTGCCATGAGCTTTCTCATTTAATCAGGATGGAAGGGATTAAGCCACGCATGAGAAATAAGGATATGTTGTTTTGTTCCAATGGATTGTATGAATACCTTGATGAAAGAAATACAGATTTGGATGTCATACTAAGGGGGCATGGAGGGGATTTATTAAGCTTTAAGATGTCAAAAGTCTCTAACAGAGAAAAGGAAAGAACCGGGCTTTCTCTTTATGAAATCAAAAAGTTAATTGAATGATTTAATGAGCCAAGAGATTGACGCTTACTTCACAGCAAACAGCTTATTATCCTTGACATCAAAGATGCCGAGGCGCGAGCCTGCATCAAGCCAGCCGTGGGCATAGTTAATGCATGCAAAGGCATTCACAAAATGCCCCT
>CAYMCA010000073.1:0-4544 GCA_964388875.1 Candidatus Woesearchaeota archaeon | reverse complement strand
AAGTCAAAGCCAAAAGCCCTTTCTGTTACAACAATTATTGGCGGGCCCTGCAGCCTTTTGTAAACAGATTTTCTCAATAGATTATATGTGTCATGCACCAGTTTGGCAAAGCTCTTTATGTCATGTTTTTCATATGCACTTTTTCCTTCAGGGTCTTTAACAAACTCTCTTTCATCCAATTTTTGCGTTCTGAACAGCTCTATTATTTCGTTTGGGCTTAATCTCTTTTCAACAAGCATGTTAACAATAGGGGAGGTAACATAATAGTCAAAAGGGTCGTATTGCCCCTCGCTCAACTCTGCAGACGGCTTTATTTTAAATGCCTCTTCCGGAATTATCTCTTTTCCAAACTTCTCATTTACATATCTTGATATTTTGTAGACATCAACTTTTGACAAATCCCCTATGATTGACAGCCCGCCGCACATGTCTCCATATAATGTTGAATAACCCAGCCCAATCTCTGTCTTGTTTCCATTTGAAATCAAAAGTGAAAATGTATCATTAGACTCAAGCATCATTAAAATCCCGCGAATTCTGGCATGCAGGTTTTCTTTAGCTGTCTTGTTTTCTATCTTATGGTTGTTTGTTTCAAAAATATCCTTTATTTTGTTGTCTATCTCCTGTATGGGGATTATTCTGTATTCAACGCCTAAATTTCCTGCCAGCCTTTTTGCAATTGATTTTGTTGTCTCTGTGTTGAATTTTGATGGCAGGTTGAAAGATAATACATTCTCTTTGCCAAATGCTTCAACGCAAATTGCCAATCCCAGAGAAGAGTCTATTCCCCCTGAAATCGGAATTATTGCCCTCTTAAATCCTACCTGCTTTGCATAATCCCTAAGGCTCATGACTAATGCCTCATAAATCTCTTTCTCCCTGTTAGATTCTGGTTTTTCAGTGCTAATGCCTCTCTTTTTTAAGTCAAGCTCTGCGAAAAATATCTCTTCCTCAAACTTCTTCCCCTTTGCTGTTAGATTGCCTAAGCAGTCATACACAAGGCTCTCGCCGTCAAAAGGAATTATGTTCTTGCCGTTGTCAGCAGCGCCAACAGTATTAAGGTAGACGAAAGGCAAACCTGTTTCTTTAACATGCCTTGTTATTATGCCATCCCTTTTTGCGAATTTCCCCGGAACAAAAGGCGAGGCATTTATGTTAATAATAACTTCTGCGCCCCTTTCTGCCAGTTCCCTGACTGGCTTGATTTCATAATCCTCATCCCACATGTCCTCGCAGATAGAAACCCCCAGCTTTGCAATCCTGCCTCTAATTTTAACCCCTATAGGCTTTCTTTCCTTCCCCGGAGAGAAATATCTCTTGTCGTCAAAATACCTGTAGTTTGGCAGAAGTGTTTTGTGGGCTATGCCTATAATTTTTCCGTCTTGCAGAACTGCTGCAGCATTATACTTCCGGATTTTGCCGTCTTCATTTCTTTTCTTCCCGTCATAATCAATAAA
Source organism: Candidatus Woesearchaeota archaeon (assembly GCA_964388875.1). Classification (GTDB taxonomy): domain Archaea; phylum Nanobdellota; class Nanobdellia; order Pacearchaeales; family GW2011-AR1; genus JACOYM01. The sequence continues at coordinate 3,087 of CAYMCA010000073.1, read as the reverse complement.
TCCAACAACAACAGCAATGCCTTCTGTGTTTTTGGCAATCTCGCCCAGCATCTTCTTGTTGGCAACAACAAACTCCCTGTCCTCTATCAGGTCAGAGATGCAATAGCCTGTTATCGCCATCTCTGGAAAAATAACAATGTCTGCCTCTTTATTTCTGGCAGAAGCTATCTCCCTGATTATAGTTTCTGTGTTTCCTTTTAAGTCCCCTGTCACAGGGCTTATTTGAGCAAGCGCTATTTTCATTTTTCGCCTCCTGGCTTTTTTTGATTTGATTTTTCAAGTATGAAATAAAACTGGTGCGCTAATAAATCCGGAAAGAGCGAGCAGAATGCCTTCCAGCCAGGCATTGCTTCCTTTGGAAATCCTTCTACAACATCAGAAGGCCTGAAATCAAACAAATAAACATCCAGCCCTGCCACTTTAAAAAGCCTTTCCCATTCTCCTATTTTCAACAGGCTTGCATGAGTCCTATGGTACAGCTTAAACCTGCTGTACTTACCGTTATTTCTTAATTTATCCACTATGCCGGCAATGCTTCTTCCGTTTGGCAGTGTGACAAGAGCCCTTCCTCCGGGATTGAGCAGATACTCAATCTTTTCAATAACACCTGCCGGATTTTCCAGGTGCTCAAGAAATTCAGCTGCTACAATAGTGTCAAATGTTCCGAGATTCTCTTTAAGCACATCCTTGCCTGTGTTTGCAATATCCAAAAAATAAAATTCATTAAACTCTTTTTCAGATTTAAGCGCTGCCCTGGCTGATACATCCAAGCCAACCTTTCTTTTCATCCTTATCTCAGAAGTGACAGGATAATATCCGCAGCCAATATCCAAGAGAGAGCTGCCTTTTGCATATTTATTGACAAATTCCACCCTCTGCCTTGCCGGCTTCCAGTCATCATATGGAAAATCGCCAAATCGGTTGAAATACATCGGATTTTCCTTTACCTGCCTTTGCAGCTCCTGTTCAAGGCTTGGCGTTTGATTCAAAGCCAATTCTGCATTTTCTACTGCTGTTTCCATTTTTTATCCTCCTAATCTTTCCTCCAAAACATCTCTTGTTTTGGTAAATTTAGCCCCTGCTTTTTTCATTTCCTGAAGGGCAGTTTCAGTTGTTTCAGGAGCAACGCCCTTAATCGCGTCCTCAACAACATAACATTGAACTCCTCTTTTCTGCATTCCCAAAACTGCTGCCTTGACACAGTAATCAGTTGCAACGCCGTAGACTACTGCTTCCTTTGGTTTTATTAAATCTAAAACACAACCAAATGCAGGATTTGTGAATATGTCATATGATTGTTTTTCAAAATAGGTTGGGATAAATCTGCAACCTTTTTCTTCAGTTTTTTGGAATCTTAACATCAATGAATCAACTCTGCGTGCCCACTCTATCTGGTCCCAAACATTCATTGATTCTGACAAATTAGGAATATAGGCGCTTTCATCCCCGTCCCTGTGAGTCATCATTAAATCTGCAACTTTGGCATCTTCTATTGTATAGAGCAATGTTTCTCTTATTTTTGTTTCACCGACTGTTCTGGCCATGCAATGGTCTGGGAAAGGCCCGCCCCATCTTTGCAGCTCTCCTTCCCTGCCTTTATATTCCTCAGTGCCAAAATGCCTGTCAACAGAGCCAATTACAGCTATTCTGTATGCTTTTGCATGTCCTGTCAATTTCTTTAAATTTGGCTTTATCAGCTCTGCATCAGGGACATACAATGCCCCTCCTTTGTTCATGAAATCGTTTTGCGTGTCTACATCATAAAATATTCTCATCTTTCTTTGCTCCATATTTTTATTTTTTCTTTTTGCATTTTTTCTCCTTATTTGCTGTATTCTTCTATGCATTCCTCGTATCTGCTTAAAATCCTCTGAAATTCCGGATTAACATAGCCCCTTTTGTCATAAGCCCGCTTTATGCACTCAAGCGCAAAAAGGTTTTCCTCGCATACATCCTCCTTTAGAACCTCCAGCACCATGAGGGGCAGAATATCCAGATTTCCTGGATTTTTTGTTGATTTATTGCCTGTTAATTCTTCTATGTTTTTCATTTTTCGCCTCCCAGGATATAGCCGCTTATTTCTAAAAAACCATCCCTTGCTAGTTTTTGTAATTCATTATAATTTATATCAAATCTTACTGGATTGTTTGTTGGAGTGATAATATTCCATAAACCCAGCACCTTTCCTAATGCCATCAGCCTCAAACCTTCTTCTTGCTTAAGCCCAATGCCAGATGATAGCTCAATATAGTTCAGCCCTTTCGCAAGTTTTTCTGGTTGCGGATATTCTCCCAAAATCAACGCCAGCCTATACTTATTTTTCTGTGCCTTTTCTTTGTCTACCACAATATCTGCTAAAATCATATTAACCTCTTCATACCTTTCTTTTTCTTTGTCCAAAGCCAGAATGCGCTTTTCATCTCGTTCAAGAAGCTTTTTGTCAATAAGGCCTCTATCTAAAAAAGGTATAAATGAACTTAAAAAGCCTATTAAAAGGCCAGATATATCAGAATAAGGGCATATCCTTTTAGATAATTCCATGTCGTATCGCTTTATTTGAGCCTCCGGGCTGTAAACCTTTGTTGTTTCTTTCAATATTTTATAAAGTTTTTTTGTTTTCATCTTACCTTACCTCCTTCAGCCTGCTTGTTTCAATCTCGGGCCTGCCAACCTTGTACATCTCTATCCACTTTCCCTGCTTTTCGCTGAAATATGCAACAATATCAGCAGTTGCCATTATTGGGTTTGCAATGCTTCCTGTGCCTATTGCTGTGAATAAAGGAGCATTGTATTTATCCTGGAATATCCTGTCAGCGCTAACAAAGGCAGCTGTTTTTTCTGCATTAAATCCGCTTGACACAACAAATTCCAGGTTTCCAATCCCCTCATTAACCATTGCCTTTCTTAATGCCCATACTGCAGCGATGCTGACACCCTTGCCTTTAAGGTATTTTTCAGGAACATCAAGATTAGGCAGCTCAGCCTCAATCTTTCTTGCTCCCTGCGCATAGTTTTCTCCGCATGTGTCTATTCTTACGCCGTTAAGCCTGTTCTTCAATGCCCTTGCTGTTGCTATTGTGTCGCCTA
>CAYMCA010000072.1:0-4590 GCA_964388875.1 Candidatus Woesearchaeota archaeon | reverse complement strand
TCCCACAAAGACAACATTCATGTTTGGTTTTTCTTGTGCCATTTTTGACTTAATTTTTTAACTTTACTTAATTATTCAATAATTACTACTTCATATAAGAAGTGCAAGATGCTGAAAAAAATCTCATTTATAAATCTTTCGGAAAATTGAAACTGCTGGAGAGGATTTATTAATGTAAGTGGAGAGTGATTTTTCCAAACCAATTACACGCATACACGCTGGACACTCTGCATACACAGAGATTTTACAGGGTCAGTCCACTTACTATTATTATACAGCAAATAGCTTTTATAAATCTTTCCTTTCGGAAAAAATTATTTTTAAGTCTGCGAAAGATTTATAAGGTTAACCGGTCGCCACCAATCTTCGCCAGAACTATCTCTTCAATTCCTGCTTCTTGCAGCGTCTTTAATTTTTCTATTCAGGGTTTTTTCTAATTCAGCCTGCTCCTCTTTTGCCTTTGCCAGCCTGTCTTCATACTTGCTCACCAGCCTCCTAAAGTCTTTTTTTGTTATCGAGCCATCTTTGTAGTATCTTCTCTCTGCTTCTATCTGCATCTCCTTAACTCTTCTCTCCTCTTTTCTTGCTTTTTGTAATTTTTTCTTGATAGAATTAATCTCTAAAGTTGGCATTAACAGGTAGCATGCTATTGCTAAGAATATAAGGATAGCCCACAAATATTTTCTGATTCCTTCATATAAGTAAGCTGTTATATTTCCGATAAAGCTTCTTTTTCTTACAAACAATGTCTCCTTTATGCTTCCAACATTTTCGTTGATATCCTCTGCCTTTATTTCAACATTTAATGTTCCCAAATCTTCCGCAGTTATTAAATAATCCCCCCTGTAAACACCGTCAGATTTCTCTAATAACTGCACTATCTCCCCGTTAGACAGGAAAGCATTTAATTTTGCCCCTTTAACTAGAGAGCCATCAGAATAAGCCATTCTGGCTTTAAATTCCAGCCTGGAATTAGCATAAACCACATCAGTTTCCGGAGATAGAATTGTAAATGTAATGCTGTTGGAGCCGATATTTATCGGTATGCTGGCGCCTCCCACTTTTCTGACATTATCAATCTCTTTTCTTGCCTCTGCCCTCAAAAACCAATTTCCAATTGCATCATCTGGCTTAATAACATAATCTCCGGAGTATATTCCGGGTTTAATTTCTTGCAGGGCAATCTCTTCATCACCAGGTGTGTAAATAACCACATCAGAATTTTCAATTAAATCATTCACATCTTTAATCTCTAATGTTATGGGGATTATCTCGCCTCTTCTGAAAGAAGCATCTTTTAAGGGGCTTAGAAAATTGACAGAGTAATAAATAGCGCCTATTGGAACCTCTACCTCTATCGGTATTTTTATTATCCCTATAACCCCCGATTTAGAAATTGCTTCTATTATGATATCCCATTCTCCTTCAGCATCTGCATATTTTATAAAATAATCTGTTAAGAATCTTCCCTCTTTGTCTGTAGTTGTGTTTATTGTGAATATCCTGTTTTTATCCTTGTAACCGGAGATAATAACCTTGGCATTCGCTTCTGTTTCTGAATTTAAATTTAGGACATTTCCAATAAATCTTATAGAGTTCCCTTTGTAATATTTATCATTTAATGGAGAGTTTATGTCTAAACCTGATTTAACTTCAATTAAAACAGAAACTTCATCAAACTGGCCTGCCTGCCTTGCAGTATATGTAATCCTGTTTTTCCCTTCCTGCACCTCTGCGCCTATTGTTACATTAGCTGCATAAATTCCATTAGGCAGCCCTGCTTCATGTATCAGTTTTACCTCTCCAAACATGGTGGAATTGGCGCTTACACTTGCGTCATTGCTTGCATCCCCCCCATAATAGATTTGAACTTTTAGCTGCATTGTTCCTAAAAATACACTATCCCCATCCAGGGGGATTCTTGGAGCTATTCCTACTACTCGTTGAATTCCCTCGCCTCCAGAGATAATGACAGTGGTTGCATTGCTTTCAGCAGTTCCTCCAGAAACTGCCCAACTGCACGAATGAGACTCACAGACTGGCTGGTTAGAATAAGTTGAACAAGAATCATGGCTTCCAGTACATTTGCTATTGCTTGTTTTGTAAGCGCAGCCAGCTGTTTGGCATGCGCTCTGGTCCCCGTCATGAGAGGGGCAGTTATGAACATTTCCAGAGCATGCCCCCGAAGTTGCAAGCCCTATAATGCCTGCTTTATCAGAAATTACAGCAACAACAAAGATTGCTGCAACTATAATGCATATAATTAACAAGCTTTTTTTGTTTATCATTTTTGCTATCAAGTTTCGCTAAAAACCTCCTGTTCAGGGTAAATTATGATGCCCTTGCTGCTAATTTCCATTGCAACAATTTTCTTTTTATGCTTAGCGCCCCTTAACTTTAAAACTTCAATTGCATTCTCTCTTATGTTCCCATGTTTCATATTGTAAAGAACAATAACCCCATCAGCAAGAAATTCCTCAACCCCCGTTCTGCTGTATTTTACAGGGATTTGCTCTGTTTCAGAGACTAAAAAAGAGGTTGCATCTAATTTTTCTAGATACCTAAAAAGCTGTTCAACATAAATCCTGTATGTTACTTCCTCATCTTTAAATGCGGCAGCCAAAGCAGTAAGCGAGTCTATTACTATCAAGTCGGGCTTGAATCCGGCAGGGACTAATTCTTCAATCCCCCCAAACCTCATTTTAAGCTCTCCTTTTTCATTAGCAAGAAATGCTTCAACTGACCGGGATATTTTAAAAGGGTCCACTCTTTTTATTTTTAATAAGTTTTTTCTCTCAAGCTCTTCAGGTTCCCATCCAAAGCCTTTCATATGATTCATCAGCCTGAATTTTGGCTCTTCTAATGAAACATACAGCGCTTTCTTTCCACTCTTTGCAGCATTGCTCACTATCTGAAGGCATAAAATCGTTTTTCCGCTTCCAGCTCCTCCTGCAACTAAAATTGATGTGCCTTTTGGAATGCCCTTTATCAGCAAATTATCCATCCCCTCAATCCCTGTTTTAATCCATTCTTCCTTAATTAATTTTTTATTCTCCTCTGTTCTTTCTATTATAGCTTTTATAGGCTTTCTTTGCCTTTCAATCTGCTTTTTATTCAAATCTAATCTTTTTATCAGCCCCATTATGACACCCCATATCTTTTTAATACAACCCTGTACATTTTAGCTTCATTGCTCTTTTCAAATCTTCTTATTTCTCCCTTGGGAACTTTGCCAAGAAGCCTGTCAATGCTCTGCAGGACTCTTTTGGTATCCTGCTCTTCTTTTCCTTTAGTTATATTTGAATGTTTTTGTCTTGCAATGAAGAACAAAATTATTGCAATGATTATTACAGGATAGACAAAATGAGGATTTTCTGAAGAAAAAGTGAATCCTAATCCTTTTTCTTCCAAATAGCCACTAAAAATTTCTGCGATAACAGCAAACGCTATAATAACCACGCCCGCAATAGCTATCTTTGTCCAGGGGGCTCTCAGATTAGCTGCGTTTGCCTCTTTTTCTTCCATATTTTGCCTTGCTTTTTGATTTAGAGATGTAATTAGCATAATCTTTGTCATATGTTGAAATATGCCATTTAGCCCATCTTTCTAAGAAGTTTTCACATTCTTTAGCTAACTCCTTTAATTTTTCTGATACTGGCACCCCTGATTCTGATGTTGTGTATAATTTTTGGTTAAAATCTTTTTTAAATCTCTCAAAAAATTCAATAAAAACCTTGTGGGCTAATTTGTGCCTGCCTAATCTTGGATAATTGTTTTTTTCCATATACCCTTCTTCATAGCCAAAATGTTCCTTTACATGCATGTATAAAAAATGGAACATTTCTCTTGCATCAGCCAAAACATCCTCATCCTCATTTAACAAGCCAGAACGGAGCTTGTTTGTTTCATTAATCAAGTCTTTATGCTGCCTGTCTATTACAGGCTCATTAACTGACATTTCAGGCGTCCACTTTATCCCTTCAGGCTCGCTTTTTGCCTTTGCCGCACCCTCTTTTTTCATGCTATCTATAAATGGAATATATTTATAAATTTAAGCTTATAGTATTAAATTCACGGCTTATACTCACTGATTGCAAAGCCGGAATAGAACAGCGCCTCTTTTGGTTTTGCCATTTTATGTTAAAGAAAGTGCTTCTTCTGGCGTAATTATCTTTATATTTTCATGCTCTTTTAGCTTTAATAAATGTTTGTCATAAGAAATGATATAATCTGCGCGAGATTCAACAGCACATTCTATTATCTTATTGTCATCTGGGTCTTCTTTTACAACATCAAGCTTTTTGCTGGAGGTTACTAAAGTTACAAACTGAAAAACTATTTCAAGTATACTCTTAATTTCTTCTTCATGGTATAAAAAAATCTCTTTTTAGGACTTCCGCAAGCTCATCTAAAACTTCTTTTGTTGTAAATATCTCCGCATTGTTTATTATCAGCTTCTTCAACAGCCTATGGCTAACACTATAATTCCATTGTGTTGCTGATACAAGAAAATTAGTATCTGCTGCAATCTTCATCTTATCTCTTTTTCCTTGCTTTATGAACTAAATCAGGCACATCTGTTTCCTTAAT
>CAYMCA010000071.1:0-4705 GCA_964388875.1 Candidatus Woesearchaeota archaeon | reverse complement strand
TCGACAAAAGAACAAAACAGAAGTGCTATGAATTCCTGAGGCAAATAAAATATTCTTGTTACGAGCAGATAATTAAGCAATTCAATAATGAAAAGCATAAAAAAGTTGAGGATAGGGAATTAATAAAGTTTGTTTGTGATAAATTTGCAAATTATAAAACGGCATTTATGAAATTGTTTGGGAGAGTTTGCAAGCTAAACTTTGGAGTTCCAATTGCTTGCAAAAAATATAATCTTAAGCATAATAATAATTCAATTGAAAGATATAATGGAAAAATAAAAGATAGGATAAAAAATATTAGAAGTGGTTTTAAGAGTTTTGACGATGCAAAATGCTTTATGGATTTGAGAAGGACAATCCATAATTTTGTAAATCCAAATCAGGAATTGAATGAAAAAACACCAGCAGAAATGGCAGAGATAAATTTGAAGTTAGGAAGAAATAAGTTATTGAATTTGATAAGATATTTAGCAAAATCGAGGGGATGACGATAATATTACAATATCTTCCCCCCATCACATTTATATACCCCCTTTATTCAATTATATCATGGCAGCAACACCACCGGGCCCAAAAAAGAGAAAGATGGAATACAATATTGACCAGAATACATATGATGATTTTGTCAAGGCGTGTAGCAGAAAGGGCTTTGCCCCGCAGGTTCTTCTTGAGCAATTCATGAGAAAGTTTGCCCAGACAGGGCAGATTTGATTTTGATGTCAGAAAATTAGTTTTTGACAGATTTGCATTTTAGGCTTTTAATCTAGAACTCATACCCCAGCACTTTTTTGATAAATTCCTCAACCTCATGAATCTTTTCCTTGTTTAATGAGACATGCAAGCCAGAATTTGTTGGCTTTGTTAAAATATAGCCCTGCCTAATCAACTCCTTGGCAGTCTTCTCAATATCCTTTCCAAGATGAGATGGAAACCCTCTTTTTAAAGTGTCAAATGGGGCATGAACTCCTCCAATCACCTTTTTTCTCCTGAGATGATAAAGCAGAGTAGCCTTTATGTTTTCTTCATCATTAAAATCCATAAGAAGTGTATGCATTTTAGGCTTTTAAATGTTTTGATATTCATAATTTAATAACATTAATAGAAACATTTAAATACCAGCATATCTAAACCAAGATATGGAAAATAAAACAGCCTTAATAGAGGTTTTTGGAAGCAATCCAATAATGAGAGTATTAGATTTTCTTATAACATTTCAGCTATTTGACTATCCTTTAACAGAAATAGCAAGAAATTCAGGGGTAAGCTACTCAACTCTGCAAACATTCTGGGAAAAATTGGAAAAAAACAATATTGTCATAAAGACAAGAAGGGTTGGAAAATCAGATTTATACAAACTCAACACAAAAAACCCTGCTGTCAAGCAGCTTTTAAGATTAGACTGGAATTTAATCAAGGGAGCCGAGCAGGAAGCTGTGGCGTAATCAAGGAAAGATTTAAAAGTATTAATTAACTTGTATGAATAAGATGAATGCTAATTATGAATTATTTATGGCTGAAGACCTGAGCAGTTACATTGGGCAATGGATAGCTATTTGTGATAAGAAGATAATATCACATAACACAGATTTCAAAGCGGTTTTTAAAGAAGTAAAAGAAAAATGCCCAAACAAAAAGCCCCTTATAACAAAGGTGCCTGAAAAAGAAACTATGATTTTCTGATACAATGGCAATTACTTTTAGGTATAAAAATATTAGAAGGCCAAATGGTGCTTTGATAAAAAGCCCTTCTATCCCAATAACCCTTATTGGAAAAGAGAATTTTGACACAGTTGCCTTGGTAGACTCCGGAGCTGACATTTCCGCAATGCCAAAAGATATGGCTGAAGTTCTGGGCTTGAAGCTTGATGGAGAGATAGAATATGCTTATGGGATAGGTGGAAAAACAAAATGTGTTGAAACCAAGATAACAATTTTGATAGAACAAAAACATGAAAGATATATGCTGAATATTCCCATAAAAGTCATTTTAGATGAATACTCTTTCCCGATTCTTTTAGGGAGGGCTGGATTTTTTGATGAGTTTATTGTTTCATTTGACCAGCTTAAAGAAAGGATTTCTTTGAAGAAAATTGAGAGAAGTAATATCTATTAAAAATAAAGATTTCAACCAATAGCTAAAACTTATTTCTTCTTTTCCCTCTCCACCCTTATCTCCTTAAAGCCTGTGTATTTCCACAGCGCCTTGGGGATTTTTATGCTTCCGTCTTTTTGCTGGTGGTTTTCCATCAGCGCAACCAATATTCTTGGAGAGGCGAGGACAGTGTTGTTTAATGTGTGGGCAAAATACCTCTGCCCCTTGTCTTCTATCTTTATGTTCAGCCTTCTTGCCTGCGCCTCTTCCATGTTTGTCAGGGAGCCGAGTTCAAAGTATTTTTTCTGCCTTGGGCTCCATGCCTCAACATCGCATGATTTTGCCTTTAAGTCTGCCAAATCCCCAGAACAGCATTCTAAAACCCTAAGCGGAATTTCCAGCGCCTTGAAGACATCTATGCTATACTCAAGCATCTTGTCATACCATTTGTAAGAATCCCCTGGCTCGCAGACAACAATCATCTCCTGCTTGTAGAACTGGTGCACCCTGAAAAATCCCTTCTCATCTATCCCGTGCGCGCCTATCTCTTTCCTGAAGCATGGTGAAAATCCTGTGACTAACTGGGGAATATCCTTTTTGTTTAATGCCCTGTCCATATACATCCCGATTAAAGGATGCTCTGATGTGCCTATCATGTACAAATCCTCCCCCTCAATCTTATACATCATATTATCCATCTCCTGAAAGGACATCACGCCCTCAACAACCCTTTTTCTTATCATCAAAGGCGGCTCTGTATACTCAAAGCCCTGCTTAATCATGTAATCGCGTGCAAAATTAAGCACAGCAACGCTTAACTGCGCCAGCTTTCCCTTCAAAAAATAAAACCCATTCCCAGAGATTTTTCTTGCAGTCTCAAAATCCGCGCCATTCAGCTTTTCAGCCAGCTCTGCATGATTAATTATATCAAAATCAGTTTTCTTTGGCTTGCCTATTGCCTTTCTAACAACATTTTGCGAAGCATCCTTGCCTATTGGCACAGACTTGTGGATTATGTTTGGAATCCTGTACATAATGGCTTTTATCTCCTGCTCAAGCTTTCCTGTTGCCTGCTCAAGCTTTGCTATCTTTTCAGGCAGCTCCTGCGCCTCTTTAATCAGCTCCCTGGCTTTCTTCTCATTCTTCGCTTTCTTTGCCTCATTTATGCTCTCAGAAACCTTGTTTCGCATGGCTCTGAATTCATCTGCCTGCGCCTTCAGCTTTCTCCACTCCTCATCCTTTTTTCTAGCCTCATCAACCAAAGAAAGCCTGTCGTTCTGAAACTTCTTTTTTATGTTCTCTTTTACAAGCTCTGGATTTTCCCGGATAAGCCTTATGTCTATCATATTTCTGCATCTCTTTTTAGTTTATATATTCTCTATTAATATGCAATTTTTAAACATTGTGGAAAGATTTAAAAATTGAAAAAGACACATGGTTTCTATGGTTGATTTTATTAGTTCAATAAAAGGGGTGTATGAGTCCATTATAGGCTCAGTGCCTCCGCAATACTCAATTTTGATAAATCTCTTTTTGTTCACTCTTTTAATTGTGATTTATGCTGTATTCATCTGGAAGTTCTACAGGTTTCTCGCAACCAAAGATATAATAAAGCTTGATTTGGCAAAATATAATAAATCAACACACCCTGCCTTGAGAAAATTTTTTGCGTCTGTTCTTTATCTTATAGAATACATAATAATCTCGCCTTTTCTTATATTTTTCTGGTTTGCCATACTCTCGGTTTTTCTTATTCTTTTGTCCAAGGAACAGGGTGTTGAAACAATTCTGCTAATCTCTGCGGCTGTTGTTGCCTCTGTAAGAATGACTTCATATTACAAGGAGGATTTGTCCCGCGATCTCTCTAAAATGTTTCCATTTACCTTGCTTGCAATCTTCCTCCTTACCCCAAATTTCTTTTCAATACCAAGATTCATATCACAAATAACCCAGATTCCTCTTTTATTGAATAATATATTATATTATCTTTTGTTTATTGTTGGCGTGGAGATAATTCTAAGATTTTTCAGTATGCTTTTCTCAATAGGGAACAAAGAAAGTGAAGAAGATGAGACTGCAGAAAAAGAAAAGGAACAAATCTTTCTTGCCTGTTTTCCTGCTATATCTCTGATGCTCATGCTCCCCGCTTAAACTAAGCCAATAGCAAACTATTTAAAAAAGAAGTTATAGATTAAAGCATGGTTCAAGAGGTGCTGCTTAATCTGAGCATTATAATAATTGTATCTGCTGTCCTTGCAGTAATTGCAAGAATAATCAAGCAGCCCCCAATCATAGCATATCTTGTTGCAGGAGTTGTTGTAGGCCCCTTATTCCTGAACATTACAGCATCATCATCAGAGTTCATACAGGTGTTTGCCCATATCGGCGTTGCATTCCTGCTTTTTATTGTCGGCTTAAGCCTTGACTTGAGGGTTTTAAAGGAAATAGGCGTTGTTTCCACCTTCGCGGGCATTGCAGAGATAGTTGTTGTAGGGGGAATAGGGTTTTTGATTTCAGCAGGGCTTGGAATGAGCAGCACAACTGCCCTGTATATCGGAGCTGCGCTTGCATTCTCATCAACAGTTGTTGTTGTAAAGATACTTTCAGATAAGA
>CAYMCA010000070.1:0-4892 GCA_964388875.1 Candidatus Woesearchaeota archaeon | reverse complement strand
CCACATCTCAGAAATCAAAGATTTCTGATGACTATCAAAGTTCATAGAACTTTGATGCTTTAGTGTGGAGTATAAAACCTGTCAGGGTTTTGTGATAAAATAGTTTTCACCACTCTAAATTACACCATACCAGCATATTATGAATTATATGTTGCATAATAATAAGATATTTAAACACCCCTGCCGATGGTTTAAAAGGAAAAAAGAGGTATATAATTGAAAGGAGGTTTTAAAAGAGGTATAAAATGAAAATTATGAAAAGAGTTTTAGCTCCTGCTTTGGGTTTGTATCTTATTGGTACTGCTATGCCAGCATACGCAGAAAAGGTAGATGAGCCTGTTGGAAATTTCTTGGCAGGTGTTTTTACAGCTCCATTCAAGGTTGTGCATCATACAATAGATGGGGTGATAAAAGGAAACAAGAAGCTTCCTATATTAGGAACTGTCAGCGGAGCAGCGAGAGGGCTTGGCTATGGGGTTATAGACAGCGCAGAGAATGCAGGCAAAGGGCTTTTTGGAGAAAAAATCTCAATACCTGAAGAATACGGAGATGTCAGTTCTGCTGTAGATGAGAGCCCATTGGGAAGAATTGCTGTAGGCGCAGCAGTTGGCGCAGGAGTAGGCTCATGGTTAGGCGCTACTGAGGCTATCACTATAAACAGCGATACATATTCTGCAGGAGAAGCAGCTGCACTCGTCGGAGGAGCAACAGGAATAATAGGCGGAGTTGAAGAGATAGTAGGAGAAAGCGAATAAGGCCTTATTTTGTTTTATTTTTTTATTTTTTAATTTCAGAGAAATTTAGCAGTAATTATCAAAAAATGGCAGAAAACTCGGCAAATGCATCTGATTCAGGCATTCTGAAAGGTATAAAAAGCAGAATTTTAAGCTATTCTCTCCCGCTTCTCGTTCTTGGCAGCTTGGGCGGTTGCGTCACATCCGGCATTAAGCCAATTAATAGTTACAAAACAGAAATCACAGAGCCAGAGATTGTCAGCGCATACAATCAGGATGCAGAAATACACCTAAAAAACAAGGAGTACACCTCTGCATGGGACAATTATGCAATAACAAGGAATATAAGGGGACTGGAAACAATACTTGAAGAATATTATAAAGATACTATAGCTTATGACAAGATAAAGGTATACAGCATAAACAAAGAGCTAAAGGAAATGTGTGTTGAGTTGAGAAAGGAAAATTCGCAGCTGAAGGAATTTGAAGACAAGGTAGTGCGCCAGGCAAGAATTTATGAGGACAAAAACAATCCGAAAAGCTCCCTGGAAAGGGCAGCAATTCTTTATGAGATTATATGCAGGCATGATGATGCTGAAAGATGCCTTATATTATGGATTAATGAAGATGAGGGCACGCGCTATGACACAAAGAAGATAATGGATTATTACAAAAGATTCTCAAAAGATGCAGATTTCAGCAGCTTTATGAACGAGGCGCTGAAAAAGGCAGAACATTGCGCGGGCATAATGCCGCCCGTATTGGATGACTGCGAAAGCGCGTGGATAATAGGGGAGGCACTGGACAGCATGGAGATAAGGAAAAAGGCAGTAAAAGCAGGCATTCTGTGCGGCAGCATGAGCGAGGCATGGAACAAAAGGGCATTTGAAGTGCAGGAAGAAATAAACCAAGGCAAACAGCAGGCGTTAAAGGATTAAGTTGCAGAACTCCTTAATTGCGCCAGAACGCTTCAGAAAAACCTTTAAATATGGCTGTATGTTTTCTAATTCGTGAGCCCATAGCTCAGCCAGGTTAGAGCATCGCTCTTATATGATGAAGATTCGCTAGAGTTTTCATTTCCAAGCACAAGGAAAATCCAAAAACCCTTGATTGTTTGCTGGGAAAGGCGAGGGTCCGAGGTTCAAATCCTCGTGGGCTCATAATCCTTGTTTCCAGCTTTATGGCTCAGAGCATAAGGATAATTTTATAAACTCTGCATTGTCAAAAACTCTGGGCTAAAGCCACAGAGCGTGTTTGAGTTTTTGAGCACCCCAAAAATGCCTTTGCTTTCTGCGAGTTGAAACAGACAGCGTACACAAAGAGCATTTTTGATGTGTTAATTGACGCATGAGAATAAAACTAAAAGAAGGTTATCAAAAAAGATTAATACTTTCTGCTAAGAATAATTTAACATGGATTGAGTTATCTGGGGTGCTTAAAATCAATCAATCTTACCTATCAAACGAACTAAAAAATGAAGAAAGATTATTATCAAAAGAATTGTACAAGAGATTATGTAAGATAGCCAATTTAAATTTTGATTGTTATATAAAAGAAAAGCTAAATGATAATTGGGGAAGGGCAAAGGGCGGTTTAAACTCAACAAAAAAGGAAGAATTATTAATTAAAAAAGAATCTGAAGAGTTGGCAGAGTTAATAGGGATAATTCTAGGAGATGGGAATATTTGGGTTAGAAAACCATACTACTATCTAACGATTGTTGGCGATAGCAAAAAAGATAGGAATTATCTATTAAATTACGTTAAACCACTCTTCAGAAAGTTATTTAACAAAGAGCTGCATGTTCGCACACACAAAAGTAATAATGAGTTATTTATATACACAGGCAGCAAGAATGTAATATTTACCTTAAGGCATTTTGGGTTAACTTCTGGAGACAAGAAGAAAAATAATATAAAAATTCCTTCATGGATATTTAAATCTAATAAATATATAAAAGCTTGTATAAGGGGATTAATAGATACAGACGGTTGTGTTTGCCCCATAACGGGCAGGAATTATCTATACATTTGGTTTTCATGTGGCATCGAAAATCTAAGGAAAAGTTTTGATTTGGCAATGAAGAAACTTGGGATAAAAACATCTAATTGGAATATAAGAAAGAACAGGACTCCTGATATCTACATTGGTAGCAAAGAGATGATTAAAAAATATATGCAAACAATAAGTTTTAAAAACAAGAGACATCTCACTAAAATGATGCCCCTGTAGTCTAGAGGCCAAATTCTCTCTGACTATAAACGTTAAGAGAAGGCTATGGATGCAGCCCTTTCAAGGCTGAGACCCGGGTCCGAATCCCGGCAGGGGCATTTTTTATTTTATCAAAAAAACAAGGGGGCACCACACACAAAAGCTTCAGAAATCTTTTAGGGATTTCTGATAGTCGTCAAAAATCATGGATTTTTGAGATGTGTGGTTTGTAAAGCCCCTTGTTTCCGCGAAAATCAATGACTTCAAAATTCAATGAATTTTGACAGCACTCAAAAATTACATTTTTGATGTTTTCGGGGCCCTAAAAATCCCAAAAGGATTTTTTTGGTTAGGACTTCAAAATCTGAAAGATTTTGACAGCTATCAGAAACATAAAGTTTCTGAAGTGCTCAGAAATTAAAGTGGTAATGTTACGTCCGCATCATAAATGATGCAGTTTAATTTCTGACATAAGAATTCTAACTAAGACAAAAACAGCTTTAAAAAATTATGAAAAAGTGGAACCAGATACTAACTAATAAATGGCTGTAATCCACTAAAAAGCCGAAAATAAGGCTTTTTTATCAAAAATATCAACTCTAAAATTTCTAAAGAGAAATATAAAACCCTTGAAGAGGCATTTTAGCAAGGTCAAAAAGATATGCTAACCTGCCTCTTCTGGGTAAAAAGAGGTGATAATTGTATATGTTTTTGCCCTTTATAAATCTTTCGGTTTTGTTACTATTTTATAATTACATTACACTAAGCTATTCTGCCTCTGTAAGGCAATTTATAGTGCTAAAAGGGTTTATAAATTTAACCTTCATAAGAAAATAATGGAAAAGGGCAGTGATGAGGATGATTTTGAGGAAATTTCTGAAAAAGCGCTGAACATAAGCACTAACTCGGCAAATGCAGGCGGGAGGATAGGGCAGGAGCAATTTTATGACATCCTGACAAATGATGACTATGCCTGGCAGTCAATCATCCACGAACTCATAAACACAGAGCAGCTTGACCCATGGGATATAGACATAGTCGTGCTGACTCACAAATACCTTGAAAAGATAAGAAATATTGAGGAGGCGAATTTTCTTGTCAGCAGCAAGGTGCTGCTGGCAGCAGCTTTTCTCTTAAAAATAAAAGCAAGCATTCTGCTAAATAAGCACATAAAAAGCCTTGATGAAGTGCTCTTTGGCAGGGAGGAGAAAAAAGAATATGCAAGGGAGAGAATAGATATAGATGAGAGCGAAATTCCCATGATTTACCCAAGAACTCCGCTGCCACGCTCAAGAAAAGTCACGCTGCAGGAGCTTATAGGGGCGCTGGACAAGGCAATAAAAACAGAAGGAAGGAGAATTAAAAGGGAGATTTCAGGCAAGATAAGGCTGCGCGAAACAGGGGTGGTAATGCCTAGAAGAAAAATAAACCTTAACGACAAAATAAAAGAAGTATATTCAAAAATAAAGGAGTTTCTTGCAGCCAAAAAGCCAGTGCACAGGATTAAATTCTCAGATATTGCAGGAAAAGAAAGGGAGGAGAAAATACTTACATTCATTCCTTTGCTGCACCTGGAATTCCAGAAAAAGCTCTGGCTTGACCAGGAAAGGCATTTTGATGAGATATGGATTTTGCTAAGAGAGGTATTTGATGTTCATAAAGCAGACATAGAAAAAGAGCTTGAAAGAGAGCTTGAGATTGGCGAGCTTACAGAGAAAATCAGGGAAAGGCTGCTGCAGAAAGAGCTCGGCGGGCAAGCAGAGAGCAATGAAGAATTTGACAATGAGCAGAAGAGAAGGCTGAAGCAGCTTGAAAAAGAGTTTGAAAATCCTATCGCTGACTTTTTTGATATCGCAAGCAAATTATAAAAAGAAATTTTTAGAAGATAGCAAAAACAGATAATGTATACTAATCGTCGTTTTCCTTATTAGCCAAATATCTCGCCAG
>CAYMCA010000069.1:0-4977 GCA_964388875.1 Candidatus Woesearchaeota archaeon | reverse complement strand
AATGCTTTATTGTGCTTCCTGTATATGGCTCAAAGCATTTTTCCGGCATGACATCGTCTTCCTGTGTGAAGCCAAGCCCTGCGTCTATGCCTCTTGCAATCCTGTAAGCCTTTTTGGCAACATCTCTTAGCTCATCCATTGAAACCTTTTCCCCAAAAACCCTTTCATAAAGCGAGCTTACCTCATCATACTTGAGCTTTGAAAACTTGCATGCGCCATTCATGTCATAAAGAAGTATCTGCGGGCCCCTTATAACATTCTCAATCCATTCCTCTGCTGTATTTTTCGCAAGAGGATACCATGCCCCATTATAAGTGTCCATTGTGGTATGCGGCCCTGCAATTGCAAATGCATATCCTGGATTAAGATTTCCCGGATAGGCAGCGAACTCCAGCCCTTTAACATGCATTGCATCAGGCGCACTGCCTGCATGCCTGAACAAGCCTTCTTTTAAAGGATGCTCTCCTTTAGCTATTTTTAACAGCAGGCTCTTTGCAAAATCAAAATCTCCAAGCTTTCCCTGCTTTTGCATCTCATACCCAAGGCAAACGCCTGCTGACATAGAATCAACACCCATCTCATCAGCAATATTGATAAGCTCCATTGTTTGTTTTATATCCTTTATTCCAAGATTAATGCCCAAGAGAACACCTGGCTCAAAATCCAGCTTTCCGAGTTTATTCTCTTTCCAGCACCTTATGCCGCAGGCGTGGCATCCTTTGTCAGCCACATAATAGCCATCTTTAGCCCTGTTTGCCCTGTAAAGCCTTTCTGTTCCATCCTCCTTTCCAGCTGAAAAATTATTATGAATATTAACCCCAAGCTCCTCCATGCCATCAAGATTTCCGTCAAAAGTCCCTTTGTCCCTGTATTTGAATGCCCTTCCGCCTGTTGCAATATCCTTGTTAAGCGTTGCAACATCCCCGACATCCCTTGAAAATTCCTTTCCTGTTGCTGCAATTGCAAGAAGGTTCTTGCTTGCCATGACTGCTCCCATGCCGCCCCTGCCTGCAAACCTCATGTTCTTTGTTCCTTTTTTAACTTGGTCATATGTGCTGAATGCAATATTAGCATATCTTACCATGCTCTCTCCAGCAGGGCCAATAACAGCAAATGCTGCACCTGGATGCATTTGAGCAAGGGCTTTTATTTTTTCATCAGTTGTTTTGCCATGCAAAAATCCTGCGCCCTCAAGGCGTGCATTGGCATTTCCATTATTGCTGTCTAAAAAAAGATAAACAGGGCTTTCGCTCTTTCCTGTAATGTTTATTGAGTCCATGCCGCATGAGGCAATCATAGAGCCCAGGTCACCGCTTGCTGCTGAAAAGTATATTCCGTTTGCCCCGCTTTTGCTTGTCTTCAAAGGGCTTAATCCGCTGACATATGCCCTTCTTGCTGCAGTAACCTTGCTTCCTGTAAGGAATCCAATATCAAAACAAAGCAGATTTTCAGGGCTATATGCATCCCTTATTTCAGGATGATTCTCAATATGCCTTTTAATATCATGAACTGCCTTTCCAAATCCGCCAAGCTTCTCCTCAAGTGTTAATTCAGATGCCTCAGCAGATTCATTAGACAGCTGCCTCTTTGAAAGGTTCACACTCAGCGTATTAATCTGATTTTTCATAAAAAATACAGCCATTCATGGTTTTTAAATCTTTCTATAAGTAACTACTTTGTAGTGAATATTAATTAAAAATAATAGAAAGCTTTAAAACATTAAAACTACAACCAAACTCTAAGGAATATTGTTTTTTGAGTATAGGGGCACAAAAATGAACTTAACAAAAGATTATCAATTACCTGAAGAGATTAGAGGCATGGAAAGGAGAGACATGGCAAAATACTATTCAAAATTTTCCAGAAAAAAGAGAATAAGTATCGCAAAAAACATTCAAGCGATGGAGATTAGGGACAGCTCACTTATTTCAGATGATTTGTATGAGGCACAGCAGGCAGTATACTGCACATTATTAAAGGACTTAGTAAAAGGATTGGAAAAATCTATTCAAGACAAGAAATAGGTGGCATTAAAAAGATTTATATATATTGTAAACTATACACTTTTATGCCAGAACAAGACTACCCCAAGCCATCTGTAACAGTAGACACAATTATCTTCACGCTCAGGGATAATGAGCTGAAAGTGCTGCTTGTTAAAAGAAACATAGAGCCATTCAAGAGCATGTGGGCAATTCCCGGCGGCTTTGTCAGGATTAAGGAGTCATTGGAAGAGGCTGCCAAGCGCGAGCTTGAAGAAGAGACTGGCGTCAAGGATGTTTATCTTGAGCAGCTTTACAGCTTTGGCGATGTTAACAGGGACCCAAGAGGCAGGGTGATTACTGTGGCATATTTCGCCCTGGTTAATTCTGAAAAAACAAAATTAGAGGCAAAGACAGATGTTTCAGAAGCCAGGTGGTTTTCTGCCTCAAAACTGCCAAGCCTTGCCTTTGACCATGAAAAAATCCTGCAATATGCGCTAAAAAGGCTGAGATGGAAGTTTGAATACACAACAGTCGCTTTCTCCCTTCTGCCAAAAAGATTTACACTAACGCAGCTGCAGAAAATTTACGAGATTGTCTTTAACAGGAAATTTGACAAAAGAAACTTTAGGAAAAAAATCCTGTCCCTGAATCTGGCAGAAAAAACAAAGGAAAAAAAGAAGGATGTCTCGCACAGGCCGCCCCAGCTTTACTCCTTCGGGAGAAAAATCGGCGATATAGTTGATATTATCTGATTTTTTAGTTATATATTTAAACTGCTTTTTCTCTGTCTGAAATGTATTAAAATGTACAATCCAAAGCCGCTTTTTGAGGAGAGAATAAAAGCCCTGCTTTCAAGCATGGAGGACTATGAAAAATTCCTGGAATATGCAAAATTGCCCCTGCCAAGAACAATCAGGTGCAACACGCTGAAGATTTCTGCGAATGAGCTTAAGCAGAGGCTTGAAGAAAAGGGATGGAAAATCAGGCAGCCATTTTTAGAATATCCCGAGATAATGATTATTGAATCAATCCTGCAGCCAGGGGAGCTGGGCAAGAGCATTGAGCATGTGCTTGGGTATTATTATATCCAGGAGATGAGCAGCATGATGCCGGTGATTGCCCTGCAGCCAAAACCTGGCGAGCTTGTTTTAGATTTATGCGCTGCGCCTGGCAGCAAAACTACGCAGGCATCTTCATTTATGCAGAATGCGGGAACAATAATCGCAAATGACAACAGGATTGACAGAATACAAATACTGGCATCCAACCTTGAAAGATGCGGGTGCATGAATGTCATTGTCACAAGGAATGATGGCGTGCAGTTATGCGAGAGGCTTGCAGGAGCAGGAATAAAATTTGACAAGATTCTTATTGATGCGCCCTGCTCTGCAGAAGGCAATGTGAGAAGCAACCAAAAAACCCTGCTCATGTGGAACATAAGGATGATTGAAAAGCTTGGCAGGATGCAGAAAAAACTTGCCCTGTCTGCGTTTCAGCTGTTGAAGGAAGGCGGGGAAATGGTGTACAGCACATGCACGCATGCGCCAGAGGAAAATGAGGCAGTTGCTGGCTTTCTTGTTAAAAACTTCAATGCCAAGGTTGAAAAAATAGCCCTGCCGTTAAAGTGCAGGCAGGGGATAACAAAATGGGAAAAGCAAGAGTTTGATGAGCAGGTCAGAAATGCATGCCGCATCTATCCTCAGGACAATAACACCGAGGGATTTTTTATTGCGAAGGTAAAGAAAGGAGAGTTAAAATGAGATTTTTAGAGATGTTTATTGACGATTGCAAGTACTATGACACAAAAAATGCAGAAATTAAAGCTGTCTTGAAATATGCAAAACCTAAAGGAAAAACCCTGCTTGATATTGGAGCAGGCATAGGAAGGCTTTCTTTTCCACTGTCAAAATATGCAAAAAAAGCCATTGCTTTAGACAAGGATAAAAGATTTAAAGAGTATTTTAATAAACATAAAAAGAAAAATCTGGTATTTGTTAATCAAAGAGCAGAGAGCTATTTAACAAAAGGAAAAAAATTTGATGTGATAATCTGGGCATGGCCAGAATTTTCTAAGTTTGATTTTAAAGTTATTGACCTTATTGAAAAGTCTATGGACAAGAAAAGCATCTTTATCCTTATAACACCTGCTAATAAATCTGATTTTGCCAACAGCATGAATAAGCTAAACTTTACAAAAGACTATCGCCCAGAGAAAGGCAAGAAAAGGCAGTTTATTTGGCAGATTTCTAAAAGATTCATTATAGCTATAAAAAAGAAGCTCTTTGCAAATTATGCTTATCCAAATGAAAAAATAGCTTTTAGAATATTAAAAAATGACATGAAACTATTTTTAAATATCAAACTGAATAAAAAATCTGAAGATAAGTTAAGAGAGATAATAAACAAGCACAAGAAAAGAAACAAAAAGATTGTATTTGAAGAGGTAATCTGGCTTTATTTAATGAAGAGAAAATAAACATGGAAATAAAAATACTAAACTCAAAAGAAAAGCAGAAGATAGCTGAAAAGCTCAAAGAGAGATTTGGCATAGCAGGCATTCCATACATAATTGTGCAGTCTGGAAAAGAGAGATTAAGGATCGCCTCAACAAGCCTTTCAATAGATGAGATTGAAAAGCTCTCCAAAAATGCAAATATAGAGCTGATTGGTCTGTATTTTGCCACGCTTGTTAATGATGAGATAAGGTTAAGCATGGATGCAACGCACCTTTTAAAAAGCCAGATAAACAAGAATATCCTTGAAATAAGCGAGAGTGAGAAGGATGATTGGCTGAAGGGAAGGGACTTGCAAAAAGAAAACAAGGAAAGGGGCTTTGTTGTAATAAAATACAAGGATGACCTGCTTGGGACAGGCAAGCTTTCACAGGGCAAAATCAGCAATTTTATTCCAAAAGAGAGAAGAATAAAGGAAAATAAGTAAAATGAACTACCTCGCCCTAAAGGGCAAGGTATCAAAATGCATAAATAAAAAA
>CAYMCA010000068.1:0-5148 GCA_964388875.1 Candidatus Woesearchaeota archaeon | reverse complement strand
GGTCAATGCAAGCCTGCATAGCCATATTATGCTTGTAATTAAAATTTAATAATCCTTCTGAGGTTTGTATTCCTGCGTCGCATTGAGACATTCCATTCTCAATTGAATTGCAGCTTCTGTCATAAACCCCTGTTCCATCAAGTGTCTGGGGGGAAAGATTCATATTGGTTATAACACCTTCAAAAACATCTCCGCCCGTATTAATTGAATTTCCTGTTTTTCTTAAAGATGAATAAGAAAGCAATCCAATTAGGGCAATTGCCAAAATAATTATTATTATATTACCTGTCTTCATTTTTCCAGTATTTCTTTAGTTTTATGTCTCAATTTGAATAATAATCTTAAAAAAACAAAATAAAAAATTAAAATTAACAGCCACCGACCATTCCGCTAGATGCAGCTTGACCTGCTGCTGCCTGTCCTGCTGAGCTTGCAACATTTGCAGTGCTTGCAGGGGCTTTCAGTGTCAAGAAGATAACTGCAATCACCAAAACGGCTATCGCAATCCACATTATCATCTTTTTGTCCATTTTTCCTCCCTTTAAATTTTTATTTTCATTTATATCCTTACTTTCACTTTTGCTCGCGCAGCAATCAATTTCTGCCATATTTAACAGCCACCTACCATGCTGCCACTTGACTGCTGCCCCGTCTCTATGCCCCTATACTTGTTGCTTGCAAGGTTGATGTAATTCAATTCAATGCCTTTGCTTTTCAGCACAGCTGCCTTTGTTTCATGTATTCCTGGGAAGAACAAAACCTTCCATTTACCTAGCTCTTCTAAGATTTGATCATCAGTGAATTCTGTCCCGTGATTTTTAATAAGGTATTTTGCCAATCCCCTCATAGCATAGCTGTGAGCGCATCCGCATGCTGCCTGCCCATTGCTGAAGACTAAAGTTTCTGCACCGCAGCAGTACTCGCAGGCAATCATGCTGCCTATTTTGACATATCTCTGCAAATCACTTCCTGTCAATGTTATAGAGTTATCATATTTGCTAAGCACCCCAATAGTAGCATCTGCCTGCCTTGGGTTTGCTGTAGAAACATCATCATAGCTTATTCTAAGCTCGCTTCCATACACTGCCGGAATTCCTGTTGGAATTATTTCACTTGCAGAAACACTGCTTATAGCTGCGCCGCCGATGGCATTGCCTGTTCCAAAGAATTTAGCTCCATTGAACACAAGCAAAACAGCCAACACTGCAACAATGACAATCTGGGCTATGAATTCATAGTCTGTCTTTTTACCTGTTTTTTTGTTTGTATTTTTCTGTTCAGTTTCTTCTGCCATTTTTTAATAAGTTTTTTTGATTTTTGATAAAACCAGCTAGAAAAAGATGTTTATATAGTTTTGTATGAAACTAGTTTCAGGGGGTTTTTAGCTTTTTAGCGCCAACAATTATATACAAACTTGCATATTTTTTGTCAGAAGTGTCAAATACCTCCTTGTCTTTGATGCCCAAAAAATATTCTTCTTTAACGATATGATAATATTTTGTGGTATAATCTTTAATCTCTTTTAGATTAGCATGCTTTATTTTCCTGAAATAAGAATTCTCTTTTTGCATATGCTGAAGAAAATAATCTGATTTGGAATTCAGCATCATAACTACAAGCTTGCCTTCTGGCTCCAAAACTCTTAAAGCTTCGCTAATTGCTTTTTTATAATTCTCAATAAATTCTAAAGTTGCTGCATAAAAGACAGCATCAAAAGAAGAATTCTTGAAAGGCAGATTTTTAGCATCTCCAAAAATAAAAGTTTTATTACTTCTTCTCTTGGCTTCTTCTAGCATTTCTTCAGAACTATCCAAGCCTGTGACATTTAAATCCTGTAATCTCTCCTCAAATTGCCCTATTCCACAGCCAATGTCTAAAATCCTTTGGCAATCTTTAAGCTCTTTGTAAATATATTCCGCTTCTTTCTCTAAAACTCTCTTTCCAAATTCACTTTCACAAAATTTTATAAATTTTTCAGCATTTGTTATCATTTAAGCAGTTTACCCAATTATTTCATTATTTCTTTTTTTTCCCGGGCTTGCAACTTCCGCAGCTCATTTTTCCCCTTATTTTCACAAGAACACAGACATAATAGTCACAGCATACCAGAGAATAAGGTTTATTATGCTGAATGCCTTTAACAGCTTCTTTACAGCAAGGAACTTGGCTGATGGCTTTTCCTTTGGCTTTGGCGCAAGCGCGTGCATTTTCTTGGCATTAATTCCAAGGGCTATTCCTATAATAATTATCAGGGCAACAAGAACATGCTTTGCCAGAAGCATATTTTTATCTATGGACCAGCTGATATAAAATGGGAGGGCAATCCCGGAAATAATCAGGAGCAGCATTCCAAGCCAGATAAATTTGACAATAGAAGGCATAATCTTTCCCAGGGCTTTTCCGACATCCTTGTCTTTTTCAGCTTTTGCAGAAATAACCGCGGCTATCGTAGCCCCACCCAGGCCAAAAGCCAGGCCAATAATATGCAAAACCCTGAACAGCTCAAGCCATAACATTTTATATTTATTAGGTTTTTATTGTTTTTATAAGTTTCGATTATTAATTTTATCTCTTCTCCTCAATAATCTTTCTCTCTTTAAGTATTGTGTAAATGCTGTTTTATAGAAACATCCAAATCTCCATGAGACTTAAAGTTTCTTAAATTCCACCACAAAAATCTTGCAGTAGTCGGGTCACTTTCCAGAGTGGATACTGCCCTATTAAAATTCTTTTTGATAATATTTCTTGACCTTTCGAATGATTCTCTAACACTATTTCCTTTAATCAAAGACTCAACAAAAATATTTGATGGTTCTAAGAATAATCCAGCCGTTTTGTCTAATAACGGGCGGGTAAAAAGGTTCGGCTCATAAACAAATATAAAATCATCTTCATAACCAGTATAACTTAACGCCCCAACCCGAATACTCGCAGGCCCAAGAATTTTTGCAGACTTGCATGACAAAGCATAAACTATCTTAGATTTTAACAATTCTTCATTAACCCCTGCCTTAATAAGCACCTGGTTTTTGTTCCCGGTAACTAAATCTAAATCTCCATGCCCATTAAGCATTACTAATTCAGGTGAAAGTTTTTTCATCTTGCTCTCAAATTCCTCCTTATTTGCTCTTTCTCCATGCAGGTCTAAGACTTTTGCACCTTGGCTTTCAGCAACTTTTATTGTTTTCTCGCCCCAATTAGACAAATAATAGGTGGTATCATCATGCTCTGGTCTGGTTATAAGATAAGTAAAACTCATGTTATTATTCCTTGCTTTAATGCCCTTAGAAACTCTAACTCTACTTCAATAATTTTTTTGCCTATCTCTGAGCCAGATTTTACACCCTCTATCAATTCTTCTTTGCTGAATTCTCCATAATTGCCAATAGAGATTCTCTTGTTTTTGGGAATTGCTTCAAGCCTTGCTATAACCAGCTTTTTTATTTCTTCACTTATTTCTTCACTCATATTATTTTTAGCTCCTCTAAAAGCTTTAGTATGCCCATTGACTTTTCGGTATTATTTAACACTTCAATATACGCAACATTCCATGTTATTGGTTCTTTGCCTAATACTATCACAATCTCTTTTCTTATATTCAAAGGTATATCTGCATATATTTTCAGAAATCTTTCTCTTAACCCTTCAATACTTTTTACCATGCTAATAACACCTCTTTTAAGGATTTAAACTTTTCTGCTATGGGTTTAATCAACTTTAATTACACAGAACTGAATTAATTATGTGACCTTTTGTATTCAGTTCTCTGTCTGGATAACTGACTTGATTATGTTAGTTTTTATCAGTTATCCATAAAGGAATTTTAACAGCCATTCTAAGATTAAACTATTACTTTTATTTCTTTTTCGCCTCAATAACTAATTTATCCTGATTTCCTATTTTTAATATATAATCCGCCCTTCCTTTTAAAATCCTTTTTTCTTTAAAAATATCCTCTCTTTCCCAGCCCAATGCCTCAAATAATGGCTCAATAAACCTAAACTTTATTTGTTCTTCAGGCATTTCATCCAATTCTTCTTTAGAAACAGATAAGAATTTTTGGGCGATTTTCTCAACCTCTTGTTTAGCAGTTTCCTTATCCATTAAAAAAGCAGGAAATTAATCCTTAAAATCCTTTGCTTTCAGCAATCTTTTAAGCTCTCAAAACAACCACATTCGTCATTCCCCTGCGTTTTCTTTCAAGAAGATGCCGGGCTTCGAGCCTGTCGAGAATCCTTGTTACCTTTACCTTGCTGAAGCCTGTCTTGTCCACAATGTCTGACTGAAAGATTGTTCCATTTGCATCCTGGACTGCCTTGACTATCCTCTTTTCTTCTTTGTCAAGCTCATTCATGTTAACCTTAATCTTCTGCCCGCCTTCCTTGATTTTTCTTATGACTATTTTTTCCTGCGGCTTTGCAAACATGATTACAATGCCTATAACAAACACAATCGCAACAATGCTCAAGCTAACCCACATCTGCAGGCTTGCAGTGTCATACATAGGGCATGTTGGGCCCATGGTGCAGCTTAATCCTGCTATGCTTCTCAGCGAGATGTTAAATATCCAGACAAGGATTGCAATTACAACTGATATTCCTATAATCAGCCAGCCGACATTTTTGTTTTCCATTTTTTTATATTTATAAACTGAAAAATGAATATATAAAATTTTGCTTTTATTTTGTTTTCCTACTCCACAATTATCTTTCCTTTCATGTAAGGATGCGGCGTGCAATGATAGTTAAATGTGCCTGGTGTGCTGAAGATATGTGAGTAGGTTTCCCCCTGCCTAAGCAGGCTTGAACCAAGCTCGCTTCCAGAGTCTGATGTGACTGTGTGCCTAGCGCTGTCCTTGTTTGTCCAGACAACTGTGTCTCCTGCCTTGATTCTTATCTCTGAATGCGAGAAGGCAAAATTGCTTATATCTACAGTGTATGTCTGCGGAGTTCCTGCGCCTGATGCTCCAGAACTTTCGTTTGAGGTGCCGCTTGTTCCGCTATCTGCGCTGCCTGTTTGCTGGCTGCCATTATCACCTTGAACGCCTGATTGATTGCCCTGATTGTTTTCATTGCCGCCTTTTGCTGTCAAGGCTATTCCTGCAATAATTCCTATCACAACCAAAACTGCAACCGCAACTATTGCAAT
>CAYMCA010000067.1:0-5389 GCA_964388875.1 Candidatus Woesearchaeota archaeon | reverse complement strand
GCTTTATTATACTCCAGAATATACTTAAAATCACTTTAGAAAGCTAAGCTATTACCTTACGCCAGAGTTTCTAAGAAGATTTGATAGTTTCCCAAATACGATAAGAACACAAACCGATATTTATATTGCCCTTATTGATAAAGCTTGTGATACTTTTAGAGAACATGCCAGAATGTTGCCATCTAATCATAGGATAGAAGAGATTATAATAGGTACAAGAGTCATGTATGGTGCATATACCAGGGGGGTAGTAACCATGTCTATAGGGGGTTCAGAGGAATCAATGGATTTATTTGATGCATACATTAAAGAGAGTTTAAGAAGTAAAAGTACATCTGGTTTTGATGATTTTGATGTATGGGATCAATCACTAAAAAAATTGAGACTTGAGTCTGCTGTAGAGTTACTTGATAAGATAATGGGAAAAGAAACACGAGAAAAATATATGCAGTGGGCAATTGATTCGATGAGGTAATCTCTTGTGTCAAAAACTCTGGGCTAATGTCAGAAATGCCTTTGATATTTTGCATTTCTGAGCATGTCAAGATTTCACAAAATCTTAAGCACTATCAGAAACCAAAGTTTCTGAAGTTCCACGAGCAATTCAAACCACAAGTCAAAAACTTGTGGAATTCTGAAGTTTAAATATCTAAAGAAAGAGATGCCTCAAGGTCGCTTTTAATTATCATTCTTTCACCAGCTTTTTTCCCACTTAGCTCTTTCTTTAAGTTTTGATATGCTGTTTCATTAAGCGGGACTTTGATTTGATGTACTTTTAACTGGCTTGGGTAAACTATGGATGGTGAAGGCCAAAATTTTAGCGATAAGACAGCCGAACGAGAATCTTCTTCTAAATCCAAATATCCCCCGACATTTATGCGAGCCATCTTTTGTTTTAATCTTTGAGTATTTAATTATTATTGAGATAGAGAATATATTTTTAGCCATTATAAAATAAGCATAAAATTAGTGATTGGCGGAGAGCCAGAAAGCCACTCAGTGGTGGGATGGCGCGCGTTAAATCCCAAGTACGGCATAAATTGGATAATGGTCTGATGTTATTTCAGTAGCTTTATTTTTAACAATTCCGGAATTAACTATTTTAAAATTATTAGAACAGAAAATATAATCTATTCTTATTGCAGAGTCCTTATTTTTTGAACGCAAATTCGTTGGCATAGTAAAATCAGTTTTATTCGGAAATTTAGCTTTGTAAGTGTCTGTAAGACTCTTTTCTAAAATTGTTTTGAGTGTAAAACACCTTAACATATCTTCTACTTTAGCTTTTCCTTTCTTTTTCATGAAACCTTCGTATCCCTTAATTAATCTTTGTGTGTCATAATTATCTTGTGAAGAAATTGCATTAAAATCACCAACTAAAATATAACTCTGGTTTCTCTCCTTTAGAAGTGGCTTAATAAATTCTGCTTTTTGTTTCTCAGTCGTGTCTGGATGGGGATGGAAAACATCAATTACCAATGGTGCCTTGCCGAATTGAATATTAGCCCTCATATAATTCAGTTGGTATTTTGACATAGAAGTATCAAAGCCAGTTATAGGATGCTTGGATAGTATTACCGGAGCCCATCTAAAATATCCGTGAGCTAATGAAGCATACTCATTGTATAATCCATCAAAAATCTCTGGTAAATTTGCTAGGTCTGCCATTTTAGCAAATGGCCAAAAATATGCTTCAGTTAAAATTAGAATGTCTGGGTCCTGTTCTTTTATAATCTCAAGAGCGCTATTCATTCTTTCAGAATCAATTTTGAATGGAGGATTATCATTACAAAAACCATTCATAATATTATATAATACTACTTTAAGTTTCATTAATTATTCGAGAAGTTTTCCGTTTATTAAGTTTTGTTCTTGTTTTTAACTCATTTCTTTTTTGCAGTCTTCCTACCTCTTCATAAATATCTCAACCTTCTTGGGGTCTTTTCTTATCTCCCTGACAATGCTCGCAGGCCCTATGATTGTCAGGGCATCGTGGCTGCTTACAAGCGCGTTTGCAATATTGTGCTTTACCCTGCTGACTATGGACAGGTTGTTTGCATTTGGCTGCAGGACTGACAGCTCAATCCCTTTAAAGCCCTTCACCCTTCCTATCATAACCATTGTGTCCTCTATGAGCCTTGACTCCTCTTCTGGCTTTAACCTGCCCTGGACTATCACAATCCTGTTTTCAAGCGCAACATCCAGAATTTTCTTTATCCTGTCGCCAGAGCTTAATGCCTCTATCTCTGCAAATGGCATAAATCTCAATGAAAATCCATTTATTGTCTTTGGTTTTTTCATTTTAATAAATCCTCAGTTTTCACCTTTTTGATTCCTCTTTTTTGTCTCATGCTTTTTTCGCAAGCTTGAACAATGACTCATAAAACTCATCCATATTCCTGCCGTATTTTGCAGATATCCCCACTACATCATACTCGGGAAATGCTGACTCCACCCTTTTTATGTCTGATTTTTTCATGTCAATCTTGTTTGCAACAACCAGCACTGGAATCTTTCTTGCGACAAGGTTTCCTATGATTGTTATATTCACCTGAGAATAAGGGTTGAGCGTAGAATCAAGGACAACAATGACAGCATTCATGTCGTCAAGCCATTGTATTGACTCTATGACTCCCTGTGTTGCTTCTTTTGCCCTTTGCTGGGATTCCTTCTTGCCCATTCCATACTTTAAAAAATCCTCATAATCTATCTTGGTGGCTATGCCCGGCGTGTCAACAAGCTTGAATGTTATCTTCTTGCCCTTGTAGGATATCTCCACTTTCTCCTTAAACTGCACATTTCTTGTTTCATGCGGAATCTTGCTTACCGTGCCTATCTCCTCTCCTGTCCAGTCCTTGCATATCTTGTTTGCAAGGCTTGTCTTGCCTGCATTCGGCGGCCCATAAAACCCAATGCTTATATTGCTCCTTCTCTTGAATATTGACGAGAATATCCTCTTTGCAAAATCTCTCATTATTTTAATCACCATTTTTGTCAGTTTATAATATTTTTATGTGTTTTTAAGTTTTGCCTTTAGCGATTCATGGCAAATCCTGGCTGTGGCGGCGCAGGCGGCATGATAATTCCGGGCCTTTTTGATATCTCCCGCTTTACAAGCGCCCTTTCCCTTCCCCTGAACAGAGGTATCTCCCACATTCCTGTTCTTTCGCCCCTGTATTTTTTAATTGCATAACTAACCTGCTCTCCGCTCCATCTCATTTCTTTCAGCTTTTGTGCTATTTCGCCTTCATTTATGCCCTGCTTTTTTGCATTGTCTATAAAGCTCAGCAGGTTGTACAGGTCATTCTTGTTCTTGAACAGGCTGGATTCGTAATATTTTTTATACCATTCCTGCAGGATTATGTAAGCAACAAAAGCCCCCGCAACAATTAAAATAATGTACAGGATTGTAAGCCCGACGGGCTTGCAGTCCTTTCTGCAGTTTTTCCATGTTTCTCCAAGCTCTTTTTCGCACGCGCTGTTAAAGTTGCACGGCTCTACCTGAATGTCAAGCCCGAGCTCAGAGAGCTTTGGCGACAGGTAAACAAGGCTGAAGATGTCATCTATTCCATATGCGCCCTTAACTATAAGCTCTATTTCTTTCTCCGCAGATGCAGGAAGCTGCGCGAAGACAGCAGCGCTTGCGTTTATGTCCCTGGCTTCAATGTCCTTGAATTTCAGCTCGGATGGATTTTTTTCAACAACAAGATAGACATTTTCAAGCTGCTGCTTTGGCTTTATCTTAAGCTTTATGCCTGTTGCAACATTTAAAATGTCATTATTATCAAGCTCTGCCACGATTGTCTTAAGTGAAAATGAGGCATCTGCATTTAGTGCAAACCATGACGCTATCGCATCCTTGTATTCAGCTGAATTGTTTGCATTATAGCTGCCCGCGCCCGCATTTTTCAGCTTGCTCATGTCAATGCTCGCAGGAATAACAGAGAACCTGATGTCATTTGAAGTAATGCTGCTCTGTACAATTCTTCTTGGAACATCCAGTGCTGTCAAATTGCCCATGATGCTTGCATATTCCTGCGCTGTTATTGCTGAATTGTAGGATTCCTGCAGGGCGCTTAGCTGCGAGTCTATGCCTTGCATGTTCAACTGAGATGAAATAAAGCCCCTCTGCCATTCAGGAAGGAGCATAATCTGGCTGCTTGCATTCTGCATATATGCCTTTTTCACATTGATTGAGGAATTTGCAAAAGATGCAGGAGAAACAACACTAATTGCAAACTCGCGGCTCGCTCTCCTTCCCTGGCTGTCTTTAACTGAAACCTTTAAGGTGTATTCCTCAACAGCAGAATATGCATGAGATGCTGTGTTTGCCCCTGTCTTTTCAGCTGCAGAGCCATCGCCAAAATTCCATTCATATTCAGCAATAGTTGAGTTTGAAACAGGAGAGGCATACACAACAAAATCCACAGGCACAGCTGCCGGCACGATTGACGGCGAGATTGAGCTTATTCTTGGAATTAAAACAATAGTTATGTTCTGGCGGGCTATCTCAATGTTGTTGAGGTATAAAATTAATGTATTGTTTCCATATGCAGAAGGAACTATAAATCCTGCAGGCTCCAGCTGTATCTTCAAAAAAGTGCTGTTGCATAATGAGCTTTTGCATGTTAATTTTGAGAGCAGGTTGTTTTCCTGGAGTATGCTGCTGAGAGTTATGCTGTAATTGAAGCTTGTGCTTAGCTGCGAATCAAGAGGCTCATTCTTCAGGCTGATGTTTATCCATCCCCTGGCAACATCTGAAGCAGGATATTCCTGCTGTATGCTTGCTGTTATGTTTGCCTTTATGAATTCTGCTCCGGCTGGAGAAGATGCAAGAATAAACAATATTAAAAATGCCAGAATTACAAAAAATGTCAAGAACCCTGCGCTAAAACATATAGCGTGCTCGGGTTCTTGAGCACCCCAAAAATGCCTTTGCTTTCTGTGAGTTAAAACAAACAGCATTTTTGATGTGTCAACATTTTGTTTGACATCAAAAAGGGAGTTTAAAAAATGCCAAATAGATATGAAGATAAGGATATGGAGTTAGAAGACGAAGAAGAGACTAAAGTTCCTGCAGAGACAGACATAGCAAGTGATTTGGATAGTGGCCCTGAAATTGAAGTGGATGATGAGATAGGAGAGGACGAAGAGCTTTCATTGGATGACTAAACGCCGAATTTTTATTTCTTTTTTTATTTTTTTAATCATCATAAATTGAAAATTTCTCATTTTAGGCATAGTAAAAGACAAAAGTTTTTAACCGAAATCTTTGCTTTTCCTGTCTATTAAAAGGCAGACTTTTGGTAATCATTAATGTCCTTCAATATAATTATCTGCAATATGCCGCACAAATGCAAAACTTGAGGTTAATCCTGGCGATATTGCA
>CAYMCA010000066.1:0-5842 GCA_964388875.1 Candidatus Woesearchaeota archaeon | reverse complement strand
CAAAAACTGAATTATGAAGTTCTGCAAATCCTTCTCTAAATACTTCTGTTGTCGCGTTCAAGTCATATGCTGTCTTTTTCATATATCTAATAATATATCTCTTTTTGTCTTTAGACATAAAGGATTTCTTCATGTCTTTTGGCAGATAAAGTTTCCTCTTAAAAAGTTTTGGTGCCTTTCCTATCAATGATGCCCTAGACCTTAGGGTGTTAAGTTTGTATACTCCATTTTTAAAAAGCTCTTCAACTTTTTGGTTGCTTGTCAGTCTCTCTTTCATTTTATATCCCCCTTTTCTATCAGGAATTTTATATTGGGGGCAACATTATGCATGCCTTGCTTGATCTCCTGGATGTCAAGCCATTTAGCTTCTTTGATTGGAGGAATTGGCTTTATTTCTTTAGGATTCTTTAGTTTTGCAAGAAAATGAATCAGGACAATTGTCATTTTTTCTCCTGTCTGTGGGTTTTTGTAGATAATCATTGGATTAAGAGGCTTGACAATCTCAACATCAGCATTATTCTCCTCTTTTGCCTCTCTTATGCATGCTTCCTGCAAGCTGTCTCCCTGCTCGACTGTTCCGCCAGGAATTTTGTAGAAATCATCCTTGTCATCCCTGTTGACAAGAAGCTTTCCTTTCTCAATGATTACCGGGCCGGAGGCAATTATGAATTTTTCCTGCATTTTCTGTTTATCCTGCCCATCCCCCCTTTTCCGCCTCTATGCAATCGTTTTTAGTTTTTGGCGCGTTCCTGAACATGATTTCACGAAAATCAGAATCAGTTTTTTCTGTTTCTTTTGTTTCCTGCCTTTCAAACTCATCCCTTTCAACAGCAGTTTCCGGGGCTTTTTTCTCAATCTCTTCCAAAGAACTTGCAAAGCTATCCATGATTTTCTTTGCGCTTTGCTTGATTTCTTCTTTTTCCCTGCCAGACACGCGATGCCAGAGGGCAGATTCTTTAGGCTCTTTTTCCATGAAAAGAAATAGCGCAGCAAGTTTTTAAAACTTCTGAATTCCACTCGTTTCTGACAAGTGATTTGATTAGCTTGTGGAATTCTGATAGTGTTCAAGAACCACACAAAAGGACTTATGGGGGGTGGTGGTGGTTCTTGACATTATGTTATCTATCATTTGACTTTGACTCATCTTAAAAAAGCCAGTCTCGCAGCTCCTTTGCTCCAAAAACTTTAACACATTTTTGTTGTAAAAAATGCCTGTCAAATGACCAGATTCCATCAGCATTAACTGCAAAACAAAGGGCAATAAAAGAGGCGTCCTTTATGTCTATATCTTTCATTATCTCTTCAGCCTTTTTCATACAAGCTTTAATTTCCTCCTTTGGAACAATTTCTATGTTCTCCAAAAGATAGCTTATCATAGCTTCAAATTCTTCTTTGCCGTATCCAGATTTTTTCATTAATTCTTGCTTATATTTTCTAATCTCACTCAATGAGAATTCTGGAAGAAAGAAATCTATATCCTCATTTATCAAAATCTCTCTAACCAAAGATTCTTTAAGAAGCCCTGCCATAAGCACATTTGTATCTATAACAACTTTCATTCATGCAAATTTTTATATAGCCCTTTTTTTACTTTCTCATTTATTTTTGCTATGTCATTCATAGTGAGCTTGCTTTTTGAAGCTATGCTATCCATTATAGCAAGTTTTTTCACTTGCTTGGCTATCGCCCTTCTTGCTATCTCGCTCCATCTTATCTCATTATGCTTTCTCATAATTTCATGAAGCTCTTCGGGAACTGACAGGGTTATATTTGACATTTTTTCTTTCTTATTTTTTAATTATGTGTAGAATGTGATATCACATATTTAAACCTTTCGGTTTAATTTTTTATAGAATTGACACTACAGCTTATTTATACAAAGAAAAAAAGACTCATCCGGCGACCCTTTCAGATAACCGAGGAACATACTATTATTATAATTTAGCTCGAATTTATAAATCTGCCGATTGTTCAAAATTTTTTTGGAAATTATTCCTTAGGAGTATATGCTTTATGTTATTGCGCATATCTTGAATATATTTTGAAGCATAACAATTCTTAAATATGCAAATATAATTCTAAACCAGCATGAGAAAAGAATCTGAGACATTGCTAAAAATCATAGGAACAGATGAAGAGGTTGGAACACACGGAGCTATTCCAGAATATATTGCTCTTATCCATGCTATAAGGCTGGGAAAAGATGTTTATGGTTGTTTGCCTCATTTGAGCCTTGACAGAGGAATGTATAGACAAGCGGTCATGGGGTTAGCTCCTTTCATGAATCAAATGTCGGAAGGAGCATTTGTAAGATTGATGCTCTTTTCACAGGAACTGGGGTTTGTTGATAGGGAATTAGGAGAGGTAATTAAAGGAGAATACGCTTTGCCTGCTTGGTGTGAAGAGCAGGTTGGCAAAAGAGCAAGGTTCTTGCAAACATTTTCGAAAGTAAAACCTCATTTATTTAGTTATCATGAACTGGAAAAAGAAACAGCAGTTAGAGAAAAATATCCCTGGCAATGGATAGATACAATGGGAGAGGTTAATGGAGAAATAGCCCAGAAAGAAATCATAGAACAATTATGCCAAACAAAAGATTTCAGGCCTTTTTATGCCAGGATTCCTTTTTATGTTCGCAGAATGCTTCGAGGACAAGAGTACCTTGATGGCATAATGAAGGGGGTTAAGGGGAAAATACCTGAGGCAGAATTTGATAGAATAAAAGAGCGTATTGCCCGTTCAAAGAAGATTAGGGCATCACGGCACTAACCTATCTCTATCGCGGGGAAACATGGTCGCCTCTTTAATGTTGTATAGCCCGCATATAATTTGAGTGAGACGTTCAAGTCCGATGGACCAACCCGCGTGAATCGGACTTCCGTAACGAAATGAATCAATATAACTCTCAAAATTCTTTGGATTAAGCCCTTTGGCTTTTATCCTTTCTGTCAGAAGCTTTGGAAGGTGGATTCTCTGCCCGCCTGATGCAATCTCTACTCCCCCGTATAAAGCATCAAAGCCCTCACTTAGCTTTGCATCCTTTTTGCCGTCCTTTGGAAAAATATAGAATGGCTTTATTGATGCAGGCCATGAGTGCGTGAAAACAATTGCGCCAGGATGCATTTCACAAAGCTTTTTTTCCTGTTCAGGAGAAAAGTCCTCTCCAATCTTGCCATTCACCTTTTTTATGGCTTCCTCATAGCCTAGATAAACTGCCTTTGGAATATTTAATTTTATATTCAGCAGCTCAAGCTCTTTAGCGCATTTTTCAATAACATTCTTTACTATGCACTGAACAACCTCTTCCAACTGCTTCATTACATCAAACTGATTGGCAAAAGCCATCTCTATATCCATCTGCCTTATTTCATTGATGTGCCTTGGGGTGTTGTGCTTTTCCGCCCTCCAGACAGGCGTAATCATAAATATCTTTTCTATTGAGCATGCAAGCATCTGCTTGTACAACTGGGGGGACTGGGCGAGAAATGCCTTTTTTTCAAAATACTGCACAGGGAACAATTCTGTGCCACCTTCGCTTGCTGCGCTTATGATGCAGGGCGGCTGCATCTCTATGAAGCCCTTTTTGTAAAAATGCTCCCTGAATGAATTTGCAATCTCGCTTTGTATTTTGAATATTGCCTGTGTTCTTTTTCTGTGAAAGTCCAAAAACCTGTAATCAAGCCTTTTTGGAAGCTCTGTCTTGCTGAAATCAGAAACATCTATTGGCAGGGGCGATTCTGCCTTGGCAATAAGCTCAATCTTTTCAGGGATAATCTCTATTCCTCCGGGAGCCTGCCTGCTTGCCTTTGTTTTTCCCTCAACAGAAATAACG
Source organism: Candidatus Woesearchaeota archaeon (assembly GCA_964388875.1). Taxonomy (GTDB): domain Archaea; phylum Nanobdellota; class Nanobdellia; order Pacearchaeales; family GW2011-AR1; genus JACOYM01. Next base: position 2,010 of record CAYMCA010000066.1, on the reverse strand, counting down.
CTTTCTCTGTTTTGAGCCATTAAGTCAAAGATTTTTTTGTCAACCTCGGATTTTACAGCTGTAACCTGAATGATGCCAGAAATGTCCCTCAGAAGAAGGAAGCGGATTTTTCCCAAATCTCTTGTGTCATGCACCCAGCCTTTTACAAGAGCCTTTTCTTCTTTTTTGCCTTCAACTATGCCTGAAATATGAGAGCGTTCCATTTTTTAACTTATTGACATAGAATTTCCAATTTATAAAGTTTTATTGATTCTGGCTACACCAGCACCAGCGCAAAAGGCACATTTTGTATTGTTTTTATCTCTTCCTTTGAGATTATGCCCGCATTTAATGCGCACTCAACAGAATTCTTGCCGACAATGTTAAAGGTTGCATCCTCCATTGCAGCATCCTTCATTATCTCTATTGCCTCTTTTTCTGCCTTTTCTTCTCCCTTAAAAAAATTCTCCCTTACTTCAAGCTGCAGAATTCCCTCTTCAAATCTCTTTCCCAACAGCTCAGAGTCGCAAACAGCAACAACTTCCCTGTAAGACTTGTGTATTTTCACAAGCATCTTTAACTTTCAGGCAGCAATTACTTTCCGCCGATTCTGCAAACAGTTGTTCCGCATTCAGGGCACTTTCCCTTAAACATCTTCACTCCGCGAGATGTTGCTGTCTCTTTAGGGTCCTTCATTTCAACCTGTTTCTTGCATTTCATGCAACGTCCTTCTACCATTTTTCCTCCATTTTTATTTTATCATTAATCTTTGTGTATAGATAATAAAAAATCTGTTTTTAAACCTTTGTTTGGTGAAAAATTAATGTCAGAAATTAAACTGCATTATTTATAATGCAGACGTAACATTTCCACTTTAATTTCTGAGCATCCTAAAAACAAGGGGCTTTACAAACCACACACTTTAGTGTGTGGTGCCCCATTGTTTTTTTGATCTTTACAGCCTGTAGCCAATGCTGTGCTTTGCCCCGCATGCAAGGCAGTGCAAAAATGAAAACCTGTCCTGCTTTATAATCTCTGTGTCGGGCTTCTTGCATTCACGGCATATTACAAATTCCTTTGCATAAAGCTCTATCTTGTCATTTATCCTCTGGCTAAGCAGCTTTCTGTTTAAAACTAGCCTCTCGCCTTCAATCTGCCCAGGGGTTGCAAGCTCTTTAAGAAGGAACTTAAGAAAATGCTCTGGCTTTCTCCTGAAATAAGAGCAAACCTGAAAAAAGTTTATGATAATAGTCTTGTTGCCTTCAACATGCCCCTCTGCCTTTGGGATTTCAAACCTCTCGCTCTTGCTTTCAACTGCCTTGACATGCATGTATGCCTCATCCAAAAGCTGCTCGTAATTTTCCATGGTAAGCTTTAGAATTATAGGTTTTTAAATCATCCCAAAAACCTTATCTTGCCCGGGCGCGGCTCATAAAGCATGCCTTCTTCAAGAAGCTTTGTTATTTCCTGGCTGACAAGCTGGGGCGCGCTGTCTATTGCCATTATTATTTTATCTGCCTCTATCCCCCCGTCAGGTTCTGCGCTTTTCACAATATCCAAAATCCTGTCTTTTATTGCCTTTACCTCTTCTTTGTTTGCAGGCTTCTGGCTTCTTTCAGCATCAAGCTCAAGCTTTCTGACAAGCAGGTGCCTCGGGTCAACAATCTTTATTATTTCAGGGGTTATATATGTCTCACTGTTGAAATTCCTTAATGTTCCTATGATTCTTACAGTGTTTCCTTGCATGATGTCTTTGAACCTTTCAATGTCATCCCCAAAAACCCTCATCCTAATCTGCCCTGACGCATCATCTATTGTAAATGAGAGGAATCTCCTCTCGCCCTCTGACAAGAACCTTTCAATTATATTTGCAATTATATTCACCCTATATATCTGCCTGTCTCCCAGCTCTACAAACCTCATTCTTCCATCTTCAAAAATTTCCTTGCCTTTTGCCAATTCGCCTATCCTTATCTTGTATGCTGTCTGCCTTTTCATAACATCTGCCATTTTTGTTTTTAGTATTATTTA
>CAYMCA010000065.1:0-6002 GCA_964388875.1 Candidatus Woesearchaeota archaeon | reverse complement strand
ATCTCTGTTAAATCAATTCCTTTAAGCTTGTTTTTCAAATAATTCCTTAATTTTTTTGGCATTTTCTTTGAAAAGCATGGCCTCTTTCAAGCCAAGCCTTATGTTGTATGTTTTAGTATAGGTATTAAATAAAGAGCTTATTATTTTGTAAACCTCTGGAAAGGAGATTTTAAGAAAAAGAAACCTTTCGGAATGGCTCTTTGGCAGGGTTCTTTTTGCCTCATAAATTTTCAAATCGCAAATTGATGATATTGCCTTAAAATAACACGCAATTGAAGAGTTGTATCTTTTTTTTGAGAGATTATCTTCAGAGCTTTCTAAAAATTCCTTGATGTTAGCCTTTAAATCATCTTCTACAACCATATTAATACATTAACAAAAAGTTAATATTTAAGCTTTTCGGTTAATGAATTAACAAATACTCTTTTTACTTAAACAGCCTGTCAAACCTTCCCTGCTTGTAGAACTCAATGACGAGAAGAAGGTAGCTGAGTATTAGCGGGCCCACTATCAGCCCAATCATGCCAAAGACAAATATGCCTCCAATCATGCCTATGAATATTATAAATGGGTCTGTCTTGGAGCTTTTTGAGACAATGTAAGGGCGGAGCAGCAGCTCAATCCATGAGATGAACAGCAGCCCGTAGGCAAGAAAGCCGATGCCTGCAGCTGTCCTTCCGGCAAACATGAGGTATATTGACGCAGGAATCCATATGACAGCAGGGCCTATCATCGGCAGAATGCCGACAAGAATGGCGAGGATTGTCCACAGCAGCGCATTTGGAATCTGGAATGCAAACAAGCCTATGCCTGTCGCAATGCCCTGCAGCAGCCCGATGATAATCGTGCCATACACGAATGAGCTGAGTATTGCCTTTGACTTGTCAGAAAACTTCTTTTCCGCCTCTTTTGTAAAAGGCGAGATTTCCTTGAGGTAGCCAATAAGATTGTTCCTCTCCCTTAACCCGAAGAATAATGTAAAGAATATTATCACCATGTGAAGAAGTATTGTTGGAATTGAAAGGAGAATATTTGTCAGCCTTTCAAGAATGAAGCCGCTTGTCTTTCCGACAAAGCTCTGCATTGAAATAAGGATGTCCTTTGAAAAATCCTGGTTGCTGAATATTGTCGGGAAAAGCCTCCTGAACGGAGAGAGCATGTCCACCCTCTGGGTGTATGAATAAAAATCAAATGTCTGTTGTATCAGCACCGGGACGAGGAACCACAAAAGCAGGAAGATTATTGCAACAACAAGAAAGCATATGATAAGGGCAGAGATGTTTTTTTCCTTTACTATCCTGCAGGTGCCTGCATAAAGCGGGTAGAGCATGTACACAAGCAGCAAGCCGAGTATGATTGAGCTTAAAATCGGCTTGATTACGACGAATGCAAGCACGATAAGGATTAGAACAACGAAAAGTGCCACAAGCTTCTTGATTGTTTTCTCGTCCAGCAGCATGTTTTTTTAATGAATTGCAAATTTATAAAGTTTAGTATGCGGGAGCAAGGAAAAAAGAGTATAAAAATGTTTATAAATCGCCTTTGGGAATAATAAAGAATAGAGATGCAAAAAAATGGAGTGCTTCATAAAAAAAATTTTTCTTGGAAAGGCGGATGATGCTGCGCACAGGCAGTTTGTAAGGTTTGGAAAAGGCACATACCCCGGCAGGGCTGCTCTTTCCCTTGCAAAATCTGAAAGGATTAAGCTGGGCGGCAGCTTTGAATATGCAAATGACTTTGCAAGGCTTGCTGCTGAGCTGGCTGATTTGCAGTTTTCAGGTATTGCATTAAGCAAGGAAGGGCTTCAGGGGCTTAAGGGAAAGAAAAAATCAGGGGTGATGGAATATGAATTTTCAGGAAATTCCGAAGAGGTGAAGAATATTTCGGAAAAAGCTTACTGCATGCTGCTTGATGCTGAATCAGGCGAAATAAAGCTGAAGACAAAGAAGAAGCTGCCAAAGCCAGGAAAATCAGGAGAGCTGAAGGTTGATGACAAGTTCTGCATTTTAGAGGCTGATATAAAATACTGGGCAGCAATAAAAGACGCGTTTTTATGGGACATTCCAGAATGCAAAAAAGCGAAGATAATGCACACATACATCATTGATGAGATTGTTATTCCTGCAGGCGAGAGGGATGCTGAAAGGATAAGAATTCTGGCAAAGAGAAAAGGCAGGATAATCAGGAAGATAACTGCAGACAAGAATGAGATGCAGAAAGAGGCTAATTTTGAGGCATAAGTCAAGCACAATCTTTATAAATCCCTTTTTTCTTGGAGATAAGGGCTCACGGAAGGGAATCAAAATGGAAAATATGAATGCTGCAGTGAAAGCATTTGAAATATTTAGGAAATGTCACAGAGAAGCGTACCAAGAAGCGGCAGTCTTCAATACTGGCCGAGAAAGCGGGCAAAAAAGTTTCTGCCTAGAGTGAGCTGGAAAAATATAGCAAGGCAGGCCAGTGAAAAGAAAGGGCTTCTTGGCTCTATTGCCTACAAGGCAGGAATGTCTTCTGCAATTGTCAAGGACAATACGCCTGATTCTTTAACAAAAGGCAAGAAAATTGTTATTCCTGTCACAATTCTTGAATGCCCGCCTGTCAGGATTCTTTCTGTGAGATTTTACAAAAATGGAAATGTTGCCAAAGAAATTTTAAATGACAGCCTTGATAAGAGCCTGAAAAGAAAAATAAAGCTGCCAAAAAATGGCAATGCAAAGGAGCAGGTTGAAAATGCAGAGAAGGAGCTTGATAAGTATGATGATATCAAGGTAATTGCATACTCGCTTGTTGGCAGGACAAGGCTTAAAAAAACTCCTGATTTAAGCGAGATTGCCCTCGCAGGAACGCTGGCTGAAAAGCTGCAGTTTGCAAAGAGCAGGCTTAACGGCGAGATTTTATTCAGCGAGATTTTTGGCAGAAACTCACTGGTTGACGCAAGAGGCACAACCCAGGGAAGAGGGTTTCAGGGCCCTGTAAGAAGATTTGGCATAAGCCTTAGGCAGCATAAGTCTGAGAAGGGCACAAGAAGGCCTGGCAGCCTCGGGCCATGGCACCCATCGTATGTTACATTCAAGGTGGCAATGGCAGGGCAGGTGGGATTTTTCACTAGAATGATTCCAAACCTCAAGGTAATAGATGTCAAAAAGGCAGAAAAGCCCCTGCAGATAGAGGGCTATGGGAACATTCACGCAGAATATGCAATTGTCAGGGGGAGCGTGCAGGGCCCTTCAAAAAGGCAGCTGCTTCTGACAGCGCCGCTGAGAAAAACGAAGAGGCAGGAAAAGAAAAATTTTGAGCTGATAAGCATAAGAGGATTCAAATAAAATGGAAATCATAAAAGCTAAGCATATAATAAGATTGGAAAAAGCAATATCAGAAGGAGACATAATTAACATATCTGATTTAGAGTCAAGTAGTGAAAATATGGCTGATTCAGGTTCGGAGACTGAAAAAAAAGAATTGGTGGTTGCTATCAAGGATAACGGAGATGTAGTAACAATTTCAAGAAAAAATTACCCTCTTATACATGAAAATATATATTCATTAGAGAGAAACCCTGATAAAGATGGGTGGTGCCTTATGAACCAAAGAACTTATATTCATACATGGCCAAGCCCCGGCTATGAAAAAAATGATAAAATGCTGAATGAGGCAGGATTAGTGCAAAATGGAAACTAAAAAGCTACATGTTTTAAGCGCCGAGGGAAAGGCAACCAGGGAGATAGCAATGCCTGCATTTTTTTCTTCAGAGATAAGGGAAGACATACTGCAAAAATGCCTTGAGGCAAGGAAGAGAAAGCAGCCGCATGCCCCTTTTTATCTTGCAGGAATACAAAAGTCTGCAAGCGGGCAGCTGAGGCATGCGAGAAGAAAGTGGAAGACAGCGTATGGAAAAGGGATATCAAGGGTACCAAGAAAGATAATGTGGAGAAGAGGAACCCAATTTTTCTGGATAGGAGCAACTATCTCGGGAACAAGAGGCGGAAGAAAAGCGCACCCTCCAAAGATAAAAAGCATGCTAAAGGTAAAAAGCATAAACAAAAAGGAATTAAGGATGGCATTTCTCAGCGCATTGGCAGCGACTGCAAATGAGAGGTACATCAGAAAGAAATATTCAAGCGTTGGAGATGAAAAAATCAGCGCTCCATTTGTTGTTGACTCAAAAATCCTGGAATTAAAGGCAAAGGATTTTCTAAAAGCAATCAGGAATATTCTGGGGAGCTTATACGGCATTGCTATTCAGAAAAAATCTGTCAGGGCTGGAAAGGGCAAGCTCAGGGGCAGGAAATATAAAAGAACTGCAGGATTGCTGCTTGTTTCAGGAGATAATGAGAGCATAAGGATAAGGGGAATAGATGTGCAGCGCGCAGGAAACCTGGCAATAGAAGACCTTGCAGAGGGCAGGGCAGGAAGGCTGGTTATTTACACGGAAAATGCAGTCAGGGAGCTGGAGAAAAGAATTGGAAATAACAAAGTTAAGGAGGAAACAAAAAAATGAAGGATGCAGGCAGAACTATTATGAAGGAAAGGTGCAGCTTTTTGTATTACCTGTGGAACGGCATAAAGGAAGGCATGCCTGAAAAAAGGCATGATGAAGGCATAAGGGGCGGAAATCTCTCAATATTCATGAAGATTTTGTCAGGGTATATTAAAAATGGGGCAGAAAGGGGGCATGATGTCTCTGTTTTGCAGAATATTAAAAAGGGAATTGAGGGCAGTGTAGAAAACGGCGAGCTGAGCGGAAAAGAGATTTCAAAAGTAAACAGGGTGCTGTTAAGGCACAGCCTGTATGACAGTTCAGCTTACAGAAGCCTATCAAGGTATTATGGAGACTTTCATAATTTTGTCACAGAGTTAAAGGAAAAATATAAAATCATGGGGGAAAAGAGAATATGATGCCGATAACAACTGAAAAGGCAGTTAAGATACTTGAGAAGGAGAACACAATTATATTCTGCGTTGACAAGAGAATGCAAAGGCAGGAAATCAAGAGGCAGATTGAGGATTTGTGGAAGGTTAAGGTTGAGAGGATAAACACGCTAAACAAGGGGAATAAAAAATATGCTTATGCCAAGCTCAGCAAGGAGAATCCTGCTATTGACTTGGCCACTAAGCTGGGAATGATTTAAATTTTGAAAATGGGAAAACGCATAATACAGCAGGCAAGAGGGCATGGAAGCCTCAGTTACAGGGCAAAGAAAAGCGCATTTAAGTATGAGATAAACTATCCAAGATTAAAAGCCCCGGCAGAAGGCATTGTCAAAGAGCTGCTGCACTCGCCTGCGCATTCATCCCCTATTGCAAGAATAATAGTAAGCGGCATTGGCAGCAGGTTTTTTTACAACCCTGCATGCGAAGGAATGATTGAGGGGCAGATGATAGGAATAGGAAAAGGCAGCAATCCTGGGGATATTGCTCACTTGTCAGAGATTCCTGTCGGAACAAGGATTTATAATATTGAGCTTCACCCAAATGACTGCGGAAAGGCTGTAAGAACAGGCGGAAGCTCTGCAATTGTCACAAGGAAAGTAACAGGCCGTGTCAGCGTTATGATGCCATCAAAAAAAGAAATCGTTCTTAATGAAAAATGCAGGGCAACTATCGGAGTTATTGCAGGCGCAGGCAGGCTGGAAAAGCCGATAATCAAGGCTGGAAAGATGCATCATATGAAAAAAGCAAGGAATAAGCTGTGGCCAAGGACATCTGCTGTAAAGATGAATGTTGTTGACCACCCATTCGGCTCAGGAAGAGGCAAGAGAATAAAGTCAAAGATAGCAAAGAGCAACGCGCCTCCTGGCGCAAGGGTAGGGCTGATAAGGCCAAGCAAAACAGGGAGGGGAAAATAAAAATAAAAAATGGCAAAGGAATTCAGCTTCAGGGGAAAAACGCTTGAAGAATTAGGCAGGCTTGATGTCAGGGAATTTGCAAAATACCTGAAGGCAAGGGCAAGAAGAAGCGTACTGAGAAAGTTTGATGTTATTGAGAATTTTATAAAAGACTCT
>CAYMCA010000064.1:0-6117 GCA_964388875.1 Candidatus Woesearchaeota archaeon | reverse complement strand
TCTTTGCATGGCATCCAATTCCTGTAACAATTGCAAAATCATCCTTGGTTTTTCCAGGCTTGCCTTCAGAAATCTCTTTTGCAACTGCATTCTTCACAGCCGCCAGTATCTGAAAGTTAAAGCATCCCGGGCACCATGTGTTTGGGTTTTTTGTTGATAAGTCTTGGGGGGTCATTTTAAATTCAAGTTTCTCCAAACATTTTCAGTTATTGATTTAACTAATTCTTCATTTTTCTCTCTTCCTCTTTTTATTTGTTCTTCATTATCCAAATTCACATGAACTAATTCATGAATTAACCTTTTAAGCAGTCTTTCTGGAGATTCTTTATAGAAATATTTCATTGTTAAAGGGTCTGCAAAAGCTTTCCACTTATTATCCTCGTTTCTTGGCTTTACTTTTACAAGATAAATAGGGATAAAGCTATAAACCCATTTCTTTCTTTTTGTTACTTTTTCAATTAATTTTATTATTTGGCTGATGTTCTTGGCATATAATTTCTCAAATGGCTTGCACTTTCTCTGCAGTTCTTTATACTCCCTGAGAGAAAAGTTAAAATCATGATTATTCAAAAGAACATCATAAATCCAGCTGTATCTTATTTCTGTTTTTATCATTTTATCCTCCTTTCTATCTCCTCTTTTAATTCGTCATGAAAGAAAGGCCTGCCGTCATACCTTAATATTTTATTTTTGTCCTCAACAAAAACGCAGGTCTTGTCTTTTATCAGGCTTGCAAGCGGGGCGGTTGCATTATTCTCAACAACAATCACCTTCTCTGCCTTTTCCAGCTCTGCTTTAATCTTTTTTGAGAATGGCTCAATGTATAAAACCTGCAGGAACTTTGCATCCTTTCCTTTTATTGCGTCCAAAATCGCGCCTTTTGCGCTCCCCCAGCTTACAATAATATTCCTACTGTCTTTTTTGCCGTAAATCTTAAACATCTCAAATTTCTCTGCCTCTTCGCTGATTTTTTCCGCTTTCTTTAGTCTTGCTTCAACTGCCTTTTTTATATCCTCAGAGGTTTCCACCATCTCTCCTTTTTCATCATGCTCATAGCTGTTGTATCTTTTCAAAATTGCTGTTTTTTCAGGCTTTGCAAGCTTTGGCTTTCCCTGCATTGTATAAAAGCTTTCTGCAAGATGCTTGTCAGTCATGATTATGCAGGGCATTTTGAATTTTTGAGAGAAGTAAAAGCACTGGGAGGTTAGCTCTGCTGATTCAATAGGGTCGCCTGGCGCAACAACAAGCCTTGGAAACTCCCCATGCCCAGAATGCCTTGCAGCATCCAAATCACCCTGCCCCGTGTATGTTGGCACGCCTGTTGAGGGGCCTGGGCGCTGCGCCAGATAGATGACAAGGGGAGATTCAATTATTCCTGCCTCGCTCAGCGCCTCTGCCATGAGGTCAAAGCCGCCGCCAGATGTTCCGCACATTGATTTGGCTCCTGTAATTGCGCTTCCGATAGCTGCTTTTATGACAGCAATCTCATTTTCCAGTTCAAGGACAAGGATATTATTCTCAACCTGTTTTGGCGCAAGCTCAAACATCAAAGGAGTGGCAGGCGTCATAGGGTATGCATAATAAATATCCAAGCCAGACTTGAGCGCGCCTTCTGCAACACCCTGCGTGCCTGTAGCAAAGGAATTGCTGCTTTTTTTGTTATGAAGCTTTATCTTGTTTTGCTTTTCATCAGAATAGCCCTTTTTAGCGTCTTTCAGGTTTTCATCAAACTTTTTCAGTTTTTTCAGCTCATCCTCCAGGAACTTAAAATCCATGCCAAGCAGTTTTACCAGCCTGCCGGCATAATACATGTTCCTGTCGCTGCCTTTCAGAATTACAGCATTTTTATTAAGGCTGTTTTTATGAATCTCCTCTGTCTTGTCATCCAGGGCAACAAGAATGTCTATCTTGCTGTCATTGCTGTGAACTGGCTCATCTAGTATTGTAAGGGCATTGAAATTATGCCCGCCTCTTATAACAGAGCCATAGTCCCTTGAAGAAAAAACATAATGCCCATTCTTTACAATCATGTCTCCGAGAATGTTTGCAAGAACATTCGGGCCCTGCCCTGCCTTTCCGCCTATGACGATGTTCAGCCTCATTTTGAAAATGTTATACACTATTCTGAAAACACAATTTATAAAACTTGTGAAACCGGCATTTTCTCAGTAAGATTTAAAAGCAAAAATTTGCTGGTAGAAATGCAAAAATGAAAGTCTTATTTATGAGCCCGCCGGCAAGGGATATGCTTTTTCCCACGCTGGGAATTGCATATATAACTGCCTTGCTTAATCGCGAGGGGCATGAGGCAGTAATAAAAGAAGGGCTTAACAGAAGCTTTGAAGAGCTTGTCATGTCAGTTGAAGAGGTTAAGCCGGAGATTGTCGGCATAACAATGAACACGACAACAAGGTTTGAGTGCCTGAAGATGGCAGAGGAAATCAAGAAGAGATATCATCTTCCAATTATTCTCGGAGGGCCTCATCCTACACTGATGACAGACCAGATTCTGAAAAAATATCCATTTGTGGATTATATTGTCAAGAATGAAGGCGAATATGCCTGCCTGAATTTAATAAATGCGCTTGAAAAGGCAAAGAAGAAAGGAATTGACAAAAAAGAGCTGGGCAGTGAATTAAAAAAGGTGAGGGGAATTTCTTACAGAAAAGGAAAAGAAATAGTTCACAATGAAAAGGCAGAGCCAATCATGGACCTAGATTCATTGCCATATCCAGAATACAAATTCTTCAACCTTAAGAATTATTCAAAAAATCCCGAGCACCCAAAAGAGCTGCTTGGCTATCCTGTGGGAAGCATAATCACATCAAGGGGATGCCCTTACCAGTGCACATTCTGCTCAAGCTCTGATTTCTGGGGGCACAGGATTAGGTTCAGGAAGGCAGAGTGTGTTGTAGATGAGATGGAATACCTTTATTCCAAATACAACACAAAATATATTGTATTTAATGATGATAATTTCACAGCAGACAGAAAAAGGGCGATTGATATCTGCAAGCTTATCATCAAGAAAGGGCTGCACAAAAAGATTAAGTGGCTGTGCAGGGCAGAGGTGAATATTGTAACTCAAGAGCTTTTGATGTGGCTGAAAAAGGCAGGATGCCATTTAATAGAGTATGGGGTTGAGGATGTAAGCCCGGAAGGAATAAAGTTCTTCAAGAAAGCGCATACACTAAAGCAGCTGTTTGATGCGTTCAAGCTGACGCATGAAGCAGGGCTGGAAATCAGAAGCTATGTGATTGTCGGCGGAGACCATGAAACATGGGAGAATATTGCATACAAGAGAAAGGTGATTGAACAGCTTAATCCAACAATAACAACAGCATCACTGCTTCTGGCATACCCAGGCACAGAGATATATGAGAATGGAAAGAAGAGGGGATGGTGGAATGATTCTATATGGCTGAAGCCGTGCATAGGAAAAAAGTTCCATAATAATGTCCCAATATACCCAAGCAAGAACATGAGCCTGGCAGAGCTTTTTTCAGCAGCAGCAGACATAAACTACTGGTGGAACAGCAAGAAAGGCAACATAAATTTAAGAAACATGACAAACACCTTCCTTGAGCTTCTTAAAAGAAGGGATTTCTCAAAGATTTTCCATATGGGAAAATCTGTTGTGATGAGGAAGATGAGAGGGCAGTGGTTCTTTTTAAAAAGTACATAAATTTTTTTCGGCTTTGTTAAATAAGTATTCCTTCTTAGCTTCTCCAGAGCATAAAAGTATGATATATTACTTATATAGTATATGTTGTATTATAATACTATAATACTATAAGCTATACCTTTGTCAGGCTTGGTTAAGTTGGTGGTATTAGAAAGGTTTATAAAGCTATTAAGATATATAAATATCTATGGTAGAAGCCGAGATAAAAACGACTAGTGGAGCAATAATATCTGTAAAAGGAACTACAGCAGAGGTAAATGAAATTCTTGATTTTTGGCAAAGAAGAGAGGATTATTTTAAAAGAAGGAGATTTTATTTTAGACATTTTGAAGACGATAGAAATAGAAAGGCACATGAAAAAACTATGCCTTTCTTTAATACTAAGAAAACTATTTCAAGCCCAAGGGCAAGAGTTATAGAACTTATAAAAGATGGTTTTTTTAATGATTACAGAACTCTTCCAGAAATAAGAGAAAAAATACAAAAGCAATATGAATTATACATTGCAAATGCTTCTTTGCATCCTACTTTAATGCTCTTGATTGGGCAAGGAAAATTAGAAAGAGAAAAACAAAAAAATGGACTTTGGGGATACAAAGAGGTAAAAGAAGAGGGAAAAAATGGGAAAACTTAAACCACTACCTGTTAGAAAAGTTTTGAGAATACTTAGCGACTATGGATTCTATTTTTTAAGAAGGGGCAAACATGACAATTATCATAATAAAGAAAAAAATATAACTGTCCCTGTTCCAACAAGTCATGGAATAGTTACTAAGGGGGTTATAAGATCATTAATAAGACAGACAAGCATACCAAAAGAAGAATTTACTAATTAAAGACAAATTCTTGTTAACATCGGGGCTATTTCTTTTTCAGTTTCTCTTATCTGCTCTTTAGCATCGTTAGAACTATTTATTACTATATTAGCGGCATCTTTGACATTCTCTAAAGCTTCTTCTAAAGATAATCCCTGCGAAGCTACATCAATTTGAATACCCTGAGCTACAAAAAATACTCTTTTACCGACCTTCTCTTGAGTTATAATTACATCTAAAATTCCTTTTCCACAATCAACTTTAAATTTCTTTGCCATTTTATTAATTATAAAATCGCAACATATTTTTACTATTTAAATCCTTCGATTTTAATATGTTTAAGAATTCGCAGTCATAAAAACTACCGCCAGCCAAACCTCCTTTAGATACCATCTTTTTCTCTTTTTTTATATCTTTAGATAGAGAAATGTTATTTATAAATCTTTCGAAAAAAATCCGAAAGGTTTATAAATAAGATTTTTTTCAGCATCTTGCACTTCTTGTTAAAAAGGAAGTAAAAAGTTATTAAATAGTTATTAAAAAAATTAAGTCAAAAATGGCGCAAGAAAAACCAAACATGAATGTTGTCTTTGTGGGGCATGTTGACCACGGAAAATCAACATGCATAGGCAGGATTATGTATGACAGTGGAAAGCTGCCGGAGCAGGAGCTTAAGAAGCTTCAGGAAGAGGCGCAGAGGCACGGCAAGCCGGGCTTTGAGTTTGCATTCGTCATGGACAGGTTTAAGGAAGAGAGGGAAAGAGGAGTTACAATTGAGCTTGCATACAAGAAGCTTCCAACAAACAAATACCAGATAACAATCATTGATGCTCCAGGGCACAAGGATTTTGTAAAGAATATGATTACAGGCGCATCGCAGGCAGATGCAGCATTCCTTGTAGTTGCTGCACAGCACGGAGTTATGCCGCAAACAAAGGAGCACCTTTGGCTTTTGAGAACAATGGGTGTTGACCAGATAGCAGTTATCATAAACCAGATGGATTCTGTAAGCTATGATGAGGCAAAATTCAAAAAGGTGCAGGAAGACTTGAAGGCGCTTTTGAAGACAGTCGGCATAAACCCTGACAAGATTACATTTATTGCAGCAGCCGGATTAAAGGGAGATAATGTTGTAAAGAAATCTACAAATATGGCATGGTACAAGGGCCCAACAGTAATGGAGCAGTTTGACTTATTTGCGCCTCCGCAAAAGCCTACTGAACTGCCTTTAAGAATGCCTTTGCAGGATGTTTATGAAATCACAGGCATTGGAACTGTTCCTGTCGGAAAGATAGAGACAGGAAGGATGAAAATTGGGCAGAAGGTGATAATCCTGCCGGGAAGGGCAGGCAAGGGAATAAGCGGAGAGGTAAGAACCATAGAGATGCATCATGAGCAGATGCAGGAAGCAATAGCAGGCGATAATGTTGGAGTTAATATCAGAGGCGTAGGCAAGAAAGACCTTGCAAGAGGAGATGTGGTTTGCGATGCAGCAAAGCCGGCAACAGTGGTTGAGGAATTCACAGCGCAGATAGCAGTTATAAACCACCCAACAGTCATTGCAAAGGGCTATGCCCCAGTATTTCATGTTCACACAGCGCAGGTGCCATGCCAGTT
>CAYMCA010000063.1:0-6126 GCA_964388875.1 Candidatus Woesearchaeota archaeon | reverse complement strand
TCAAACCTATGAAATTTTGGAAGCCACTTTTTCCCAAGCAAATCACTGACTATGAATGCACTTGCTATCTCTGCCCTTCTACACTGGGCAACTGCAAATAAAGCAGCAGATTCCATTTCAACTGTTTTTATTCCTATTTTTGAATACCTCACAACCTCGGCTTTTGTTTCCCTGTATGGAGCATCAATTGTCCATGTCGCACCCTCAAAAAAATCAAACTCTCTTTGCCTAAGGCAATTTTTTAATTTTATAGTAAGTTTTTTGCTAGGATAAACAAAATGCCCGTGAGGTATATAATGGTAGCTTGTCCCCTCATCTCTCAACGCCTTTGTGCACAAGAAAATTCCTTCACTATGCAAACCGCCTGCAGTGCCAATGTTCAAGAACTGCCTTCCGCCAAGAGCAATCAATTCCTCAAGAACTGTTGCAGCATTTGGGCTTCCAATCCCGGTCATCTTGACAAATCCAATATTCTTATGTTTGTAAATAGTCAAAAGAGAGTATAACTCTATTTTCTTTGGCTTATACTTTCTTTTTATATAATCTAATGAGCTTTGGGAGTAAATAGTTATGTATTTTTTAGGCAGATTTCTGGGAAATTTTTTATATTTAATATAATGTCAAGAACCTTGCGCTAAAGCACAGGGCGTGCTCGGGTTCTTGAGCATGTCAAGATTTCATAAAATCTTGAGCACTATCAGAAATCATAGATTTCTGAAGCTATCAAAAATGCCTTTGTTTTCTGTGAGTTAAAACAGACAGGGTACACAAAGAGCATTTTTGAAGTCTAAAGGAGAAAATAATGCCTTTTCTCTGTGTTTATTTCTAAATTTAGGGTATGCCATGCTTCCTTTCCTCTTTTTTAAAAGTATTAGATAGCGGGGGTGGGATTTGAACCACACGACCTCGAGGTTATGGGCCTCGCGAGCTAACCAGGCTGCTCCACCCCGCTATTGAATAACAAACCATAGTTAGACTTTTAAAGATTGCTATTTGAGAGCTTTCAGCTTATCTCATAATCTTCACTCAGAATCCTTTTTGCAATGCTGTGCCTTGGCCTTAACGCCCTGTACAGCTTAGAGCTAAAGTACATTGCCGCATGCTGTTCAAGCAGCTCATTCAGGCTTTTGCTTTGGGAAAGAACATCTTTGTAAGCCTTCAAGCCATAAGGCAGAAATAGCTTGGCATGCAAAGGCGAGGAATGCCAAACAACATTCAGCAGCCCTTTAAATCTAACTTTTTCATAAATGCTCCCATCATGCTCACCTTCTAGCCTGCCTTTCATCACCATAGATTTTTATACATAACCTTTATATTCTTTATTATAGCGTAAAGATTATATCTAAAGACTAAAATGTTAATCTTAGGCATTGATGATGCGGGCAGGGGGCCTATTATAGGCCCGATGATTTTGGCTGGCTGCCTTGCAGACAAGAAGATTGAAGCAGAGTTCAAAAAGCTCGAGGTTAAGGACAGCAAGAAGCTTACTGCAAAAAGGAGGGAAGTTCTTGCAGAGGAGATTAAGAAAAAGGCGCTTGCATTTGAGATAACTATCACTCATCCTCAGGAAATAACATCAAGAAACCATATTGGAATTAATTTAAACAAGGTGGAGGCAATAAAATCAGCTGAGATTATAAACAGGATAAATGAAAAAGCAGTAAAAAGCGCAGAAAAGATTATTGTTTATATTGACTGCCCCTCTCCAAACATACCAGCATGGCAGAGGTATCTTGAAAGCCATGTAAGCAGCAAGGAAAACCTAGAGATTCACTGCGAGCACAAGGCAGATGTCAATCATGTTTCATGCTCTGCTGCCTCAATTCTCGCAAAAACAACGCGCGACGCAGAGATTGAAAAGATAAAGGAAAAGATAGGGATTGATTTTGGAAGCGGCTATCCAAATGACCCTTTAACTTGTAAATTTCTCGCTGAATATTCAGAAAAACACAAGAACGACGGCATCTTTAGGGAGACATGGCAGACATGGAAGGATGTATGCGGCAAAAAAGAGCAGAAAAGTTTAGGGGAGTTCTAGGAAAATGGAATTTATTTTTTCTTCTTTTTTCTTAATGCAGCAAGTTTAATTAATTTCTTTACCTTGGACTTCTTGCTTTTTTTGCTTGGTCCTCTAGAATGTTTCTTAAACTTGCGTTTAACTTTCTTAATTTTAAGTTTTCTTTTTGCTATCCTCTTTGCTTTTCTTTTTTTTGCCATTCTTAAATATAAAGCTGATACAGAAAACACTTAACATGTTTTCTGTCTTTCAAACTGTGAGTTTGAAACATTCTGAACTCGGTGAAAGGGTTCCTTAAACAAATACTGAAATCAATCTTAACCTATCAGTTTGTTTTAAAGGTTATCTCTTTCATGCCATAAGGAAGCTTAACAAGTGCAGATTTCGTTCAGCGAGTTATAGTTCAGTCGCTAAATTAATAGCTGAACACCTGACAGAGGCTTGTATGGACATATCCTTTTCAGGACAACCAAAATGTTCTTGTCAGCTCTAAAGATTAAGGATGAAATGTATAAATAGTTATCTTATCACTTCATAGTTAAAAAATTCACAATCCTCTCCCTCTTTTTGAAATTCTCTTCATCAAAAACTCTCTTATGCTCTCAGCCTCTTTCTCGCTTACTGCAGGAATATAGCCCTCAGACATCATACTGCCATAACCCCTGTAACCCATGCCAGAATAACCGCTAAGCCCTGCTGTCTGAATCATAACAGATGAAAAGCCAAGCATTCTTGCTAAAATCCCCCTGTGAATGTCAACATTCTGCACTCTTTCATATGGGATGTTTGAATAATGCTTCCATATTATTCCCCTCTCTATCTTTAGATTATTTGGCGTGAATTCATAAAACCACCTGTTATAAGCCATTCTTGCATAAATCTCTGCGATTGCTATGACAATTGCAATGTAAAGGACAAAAAATACAAACCCTGCCAGCCAGATAATTGAAATAGCTTTGCTTAAAACTAAGAGAGGGACCATCATAAACCATCCGAGAAATATTGATAAAAACAAGAATCCCCAGTACATTCCAAACCTAAAACTCCATTTTGCGCCTGGATGCAGTTGCTTTTTCATGTTTTATTCAAGGAAGAGCGGTGTCAAAAACCACCCATCACAAATTGGTGGCATGAATTTGCCACACTTTGTGTGGTTTTTGAGCATGCTCAGAATTCCACGAGTAGTTCAAACCACTCGCCAAAGACGAGTGGAATTCTGACATTTAAAAAGATTTTGTTTAATTATCCACAATCCTGGGCGCATGTTCCTCTCTGCCTTTCAGCAGTTCCACAGATGCCGTCGCCGCAGCTGCCTGCACTTCCGCCTGATGCTGGTGTGCCCCCGCCAGATGTTGGTGCACTTCCATATGCATATATATTTGGCTCAGAATTGTATTCGCTTTTCCAGATATCTGCCACCTCTTTCAGCCCGACCCATTTAATAAGCCCTGCATTAGTGTATTCTGACAGGCCTTGAATCTCCTGCCTGAAATCCTCAATATAGCCTGATTTAATCATGTCAATCTGCCCGGCAAATATTGTCTGCGTGTAGATTTTGCCTTCTTCAAGCTCTCCATTTTCCTGCTTTTCAAGCAGGTCATTCAGCCCCTGCCAATTGGTTTTATAACCGCCGACATTTGGAAGAGGCGCATTGCCATCATGAACAAGGAAGTTTTCATTGCCCTTTGGCTTCCAAACACCTGAAACTAAAAGCTCTTCATCATCCTGATGAAGATATGCCCCCCCACCCCATAAGATTTCTGCCTTCCAGCTGTAATCACGGTATTTCACGCCTTTGAGTGACTGCCTGAAATACTCTGCCTTAGACTGCTCTGGCGGAGATGCAAGAAATCCTCCTACTGTGTGAGAAGGCGCGACACCTAATTGATTAATAAGGTAAGCAACATCTGCATAATTATATTGTGTTTCATGGGCATGAGGATCTATTTCAAATCCTAGGTCCTCTTTTAAGTAGCGCAGGAAATTTTTGCCATTAGTGGAAGAAGCTCCTTTATCATACATGGTGGCTGCAAGCAGGAAATTCCAGTCTGACTGGTAGTTGTACTCAACACCTTCTTCATTAAGCATCTTTGCAAAATTGACAAGCGCTTCCCTCTGCCTTTGGAATT
This sequence comes from Candidatus Woesearchaeota archaeon, assembly GCA_964388875.1. Lineage (GTDB taxonomy): Archaea > Nanobdellota > Nanobdellia > Pacearchaeales > GW2011-AR1 > JACOYM01. The sequence goes on along the minus strand of CAYMCA010000063.1, from coordinate 1,980 downwards.
CAGCCTCGCTGCTGACAAAGTCAGGATACTGCCCTGACAAGGGCTCTTCATTATGCGTGACAACGGAAACATAGATTACAGGAGAAGAAGTGCCTGTGGTGTTTGAAGGATTGCCGCAATCCTCTGGGCATGTTCCTCTCTGCCTTTCAATTGCCTGGCAGGCTCCATCACCGCATCTGCCCTGGGATGAAGGATTTTTAAAAATAAAATAAGCGCTGATGCCTGCTGCGATTACAAGAACTATGATAATTATGGTAATTAGTTTGCTCATTTCTGCCCCTTTATTCTTATTCTGTTCTGCTTTTTATATCTTCTGATTTTCCAGCCTTTCCTTTATCTATTGCTTATATATTCCTCATAAACCTCTTTCATTGTTCTCCATTTAATCCTGCCTTCATTCTGGTATTGCTGCATCTTTGCAAGCCAGCCCTCCACAACCTTCAATTTTTCCTGCTTGTTTTCAGGCGGTGTTGAAAGCGTATGCAATGGAAAATGAGTGTCCAGCAAAGAAACCCTTGAATTATTTTTAAAACTATTGACATTATCTATGTTCTCAAAGATATAACTGATGTCATCCTCTGTTAATTTGCAGTTGGGAAAGCAGTTCTTCCTTCCTTCATAAAGCGAGGATATCTCTCCTAATCCGCCGGTCATTAACATGGTAATTCCATCGCTGTCCTCTTCCAAATCCTGGACATCTTTTAGCATTCTTGGGTAGATTCTGTCATGAATATCTGGCGGGGCAGGGTCGTGATAATATACCTCTTCTATTTCCTCATCTGTGTAGGGCTTGCTTGTTTCGGGGTTTACAGGCCTGTTTTCCTCAGGAATTCTAAGATAAACATTCATTACCGGCGCATCAAGATAGGAAAAACCGCCGTCATGCGCTGCCTGCACCCAATTCTCTGCGCCAAAACCTCCGGAACAGCCAATATTATTTGAAGCTCCTACAATTGCATCAACCTTTTCTTTAAGGTTTTCAAAGTCTTTAGAAGTGACTGTGGGGTTTGGCGTATTTGTAGTTGAAAAATCACAGTGAGTTCCAACACCCATTCCCTTGTCAAGCGCATAATTCAGCATGTCATTCCCCCACTTTCCTGCAGCCTCGGCATATGGCGTTGAGGATTCTATTGTTATCTTGGCATCATACCTGCCAAACAAATCAATGATTTCCTTTAATTGGGCATTGGTTTGGTTGTATGCCTTCTGATTTGAGAATTTAGATTCTGCTTCAAGATGCAGATAAACTGCAAAATTAAGGGGCTTGCTTGCTGGCTGCCCTGTCTTCTGCAAAACAAAGAAGATGCCGATGCCTGCAACTATGATTAAAACTACAAGAACAATAATTAAGATTTTTTTATTCATGATTTAATCTCCACAAAAATCGGGCTTTCTGACAAAATAATTTTATTTACGCTCATTGATTCTTCATTGCCGCGATAATCGGTTGTTTTTACCTCGCCGGCAATCTCTGAAGGCAAGCTGCAACTTCCAGCATCACACCAAAGCACATACACCTCTTTTTCATTAATCTTAAACTTGTACTGGCCTTCGGCTAGTTTTGAAACTGAATCAAACCCCTCAGTTTTATTGATTAATGCCTTATAGGCATAATAAGCATTTGTTTTTTCACCTTCTTTGTTTGTAATCCAGCTCGGGCATTCATTAGTTCTCCAAAAAAGCTTTTTAAAGCCAACATCTAATGCAACTACAAAAGACTTGATTAGCTCATCGCCGATTTCTTTGTTTTCTTGCGCCTCACAGGCAGGCGTGTTATGCAAAGGCCCGAATTCAGTGCTCCAAATCGGTTTGTCTGAATACCCATATTTTGACAATAAGGATGCAGTACTATCATAATTATCTGCTAATTTAGTGTAATCACTCGTATGAAAGTCAAATATGCCAAAACAGCCAGATTCTGCGCATGCAGTGTCTTGTAAATAAGAAAATACTCATTCATAATATACTACTTGAGCTGGG
>CAYMCA010000062.1:0-6277 GCA_964388875.1 Candidatus Woesearchaeota archaeon | reverse complement strand
TAGTGCTCAAAAACTCAAACACGCTCTGTGGCTTTAGCCCAGAGTTTTTGACATTAATCAGCATAAAGAAGAAACCTGCTTTGGTTGTCCTTCTGATTACAAACAAAACATACCTCGAGCATATTAGGCTATTGAGAAAAATAAAAGAACAAAGGCCAGAAACAAAGATAATAGTTTTTCTTCTTGGAGCTTATCTTAATGACTTTGGCGAGGCAGGCATCAAAGCAGATTATTTTCTCAAAGAAGAGGAGCGCCTGTCTGAACTGATGCCGGAGCGCATGCTTGGCTTGCTGGGAGAAAGCGAAACAGACAAGAAGGAGCTGAAAGAGGACATTGAAAGATTTTTAGCTCCGCATTACTTTAACAGCATCATCACGATGTAACCGGTTTCTATAGCACTTATTGCCTTTGATAAAGAGAGGTGAAAAGATATGAAAAGAATATTTCGTGTTGGCGAGAAAGTTAGGGTATCACGCAATCCAATTAACCCAGATAGTTCTCCTTATTTCGTCAATAACATGAAAAAGTACAAGGGCAGGATTGTGACAATTGCATCATTGCGTAACAGAGAAAGAGGTGAGTACAAGATAAAAAAGGACCGCGACGATTATACCTGGAGTGATCGCTGGCTCAATCCTCTGCGAGCCAAGAAAAAAGATGCAAAAAAAGGAAGGAGGCAGTAAAATGTTTATAAAAACAGATTTAAAGGAAGTAGCCGAGATGTTGTCAAAGGTTTATATTCTTCTTGGGTGGGAACTTCCAGGAAGAAGGGCGCTGATTCCTGAAACATTTGAAGAGATTTTAATTGGCTTAAAAGCGCGCCTTGAAGCAGCAGGCAAAACTGTAGAGAGAGTTTCGGCAGGTAGAATAATAGTTAGTCGTTCCCGTTATTCAGGCGAGCCAGATAAACAGATTTTCATTTATCTTGAGCCTTCTGATGTCTGCTACCGCATCAACATTGAGAAGATAAATCGCACCGGCCAGCTTAAAGGAATTGACAGGCTGGATAAAGAGTCAAGGAATGATTTTTTTCAGTTTGCCTCTGAACTCAATCAGCTACTGGGAAAGCATTATGAATGGGCAAAGAAAGTAAAGCTGGAAGGGGTTGTTCAAAATCTAGTGGTTTTCTGTGAAATTCAGTTCTTACTTGATGAATTGAAGAAAATCTCTGAGAAATTGGCGCCTGTTTATAAATTACTCAACTGGGAATGGGCAGAAGAAAAAGTTCCATCTGCTGAAAAGATTGCAGAAACCTTGAAAGATTTGGCAGCAAGCGTGATAGGAGATTTAAAAGGCTATAGTTCAACCGGCGGGCTGACAGTACAAAAGGAAGAACGCAGTGACTACCTTGAAATTCGCTTTTGTCCGGAGATTTTTTTCAAAGTAGAACTTTCTACTCCTCTGAAAAGATTACAGCTTGTTAATAGATAACTGGCTGGGCTGACAAAGGAAAAGGAGGTGATGAGGGCTTCTAAGATAAAATTCTTGATGAGGGGAGGTGATAATGCAGCTAGTCTAAACTAGATTTTAGCTTATTGGGCTATAGTATTTGTCAAGGCAAATAAGGTGTTTGAAAGAAGGAGGAGGAAAGGAAAATGAATGAGATTAAGGTAAAGTGTATAAGAAAAGGCCCGGGTTTGTTGATGAATGCCATGACTGATGAAACCCTGGAGGGATTAAGGACAGGAGTGCATGAAACTAAAAGAAGGGATATACCTGCTGAAGAGGAAGCAGCATCTAAGCTTTATAAGGATGCGAATGGAACAGTAGGAATCCCTGTTGAAAACCTTTCGGCATGCCTTTGCGGCGCTGGGAGATATGTTAAAAATGGGACTCCCCCCAGGCAGATTTCTACAGCAACCGCGACAACGCTTCATTCATTGCTGAGCATTAAAGAGGCATTCCTTCCATTAAGCGATGGCAATGGCGGGAAAGCAGCATGGATAGTTGATAAGAGGAGAGGGCAGGCAACCAATAAAAATGAAAAGAATGCGGTTTGCATTGTGCGCCCGAGGTTTAATTCATGGGGGATAGAATTCACCCTGGAGATTGATGAGAAAGAAGTAAATCCAGAAACCATAAGGCAGCTTGTTGAAGTAGCAGGCAATAAGATAGGGCTGTGTGACTTCAGGCCAACCCGCAGAGGTCCCTTCGGCAGGTTTGAGATTGCAGAATGGAAGGTGAACGGGAAGAGATAGTTTTCTTTGCTCTGCATAGTAATGTTCTCTGTCGTTGTGTATTCAGCTGTGTGGCTATGCTGGGTCTCGCATACTTTGGAACAGGGGCTTTCTTATCTAGGCTTTTTTGATTGAGAGCCCCTGTTAATTTTAAAAAACAAAAAACATTTTGTGTTTATCTACATTTGAGATGAGTTATCAAATTTGTATGAATATTTCTTGTTTTTGTAGTGCACTCTGTGTTGTACTGTGTTGTTTGGTTGTCTATTGTTCTCTATTGCTTTGTGGTCCAAGGAACAGGAGCCTCTTTCTTTTATCTTTGAGTTAGCGGCTCCTGTTAATTTTAAAGAAAGGAAGAAAGATGAAAATGGTCAAGAATAACGAACCAAAGTTTGTAATAAAAATAGAAAAGGGAAGCATGTAAGGTTTAGAAAATAGAGACACATTTGTTTCAATGTTTTTAGGGTTTTGCAATGTGGTGTAGTGCTTCATGTTCTATAGCTTACCTTTGTGCCCTGTTGTGCCCTATTCTAGTGTAAACTACTCCGCGGAACAGGGGCTTTCTTATCTATGCTTTTTTGAGAGCCCCTGTTAATATTAAAAAATAAAGGAGTTAAAAATGATTGAAATCAAAATGAAGTGTTTGGGCATTTCGCCCATTATTATGAATAAGTTAGACCTAGGTTTATTGTGTAAGAGGCAGAAACATCTTGTTTCTGATCAAAAGGCAGCAGAATCTAAGCTTTACAAGAACAAGAAAGGTGTTATAGGAATACCTGCCCATATGTTTTTTGCATGCCTTTGCGATGCTGGAAGGCTTGTAAGAAATGGCAAAAAAAAGATTACAACATTAGAAAGGTGGATAAGCTCAAGCATTTTGCCATCATTAGTCAGTATAAAGGAAGATTTCATTCTTCTAAATGATGGCAAAGGCGGCAAACCAAGGTGGGTGATTGATCGCAGATGTTGGCATTCGCATATAGCTAAAGGGCACTTAGTATTTCCAAGATTTAACTCTTGGGGATTTAGAGCCACATTAGAGGTTGATAAAAAAAAGGTTAAACCTGAAATTATAAAGCAACTTGTTGAAATAGCTGGAAATAAGATAGGAATGTGCTACCTCAGGCCAACCCACAGAGGGCCATTCGGCAGATTTGAGATTGCGGAATGGAAGGTGAACGGAAAGAATTAATAATTTCCACTCTTCTGTTTAGCTCTGTTTAGCAATGTTTTGTGTTGCTGTGTATTCAGTTGTATGGTAATGTTGGGTCTCGCATACCTCGGAACAGGGGCTTTCTTATTAATGCTTTTTTGAAAGCCCCTGTTAATTTTTTCAGAAAGGAAGAAAGATGAGAATAGTTAAGAATAACGAACTAAAGTTTGTAATAAAGATAGAAAAGGGCAGCATCTCAGCTTTAGCCCTTAAGAAATGCCTTGAAGATGCTGGAAAGCTTGTGAGATTTAGAAAATAGAGAAAATGCTTTCTACTGCTCTCTATTTCAATGCTCGGTAGCGTAGCGTCCAGCGATCTCCGGTTTGGTATAGCATTCCTCGGAACAGGGGCTTTCTTATCTATGCTTTTTTGAAAGCCCCTGTTAATTTTTAAAAGGACTATTTTAACTTCTTTGTTATTTCTTATATTGTCTGGTCCTGTCTTGTATTGTTCCGCAACGTAGCGTAGAGCATCCTTCTCTAGTCCTCGGAACAGGGGCTTTTCTCTTTAATTTGGGTTTAGCCCCTGTTAATTTTAAAAAGAAAAAACATCTGAAACATCAATAATGAGGAAGCTTGCAGCTGGCTTCTTCAGAAGGGAGTTAAAATGAAACATCAGATAAATCTGAAAGAACTGGATTTTATTAGAAACTTTCCTTACGAGATTTATCCTGAGCTATTGCCACTTCAACAAGAGATACTTTCGCTTCTTAATACAGAGTTTAGCAGAGGCGCAAGCTCATTCATGCTTGAATCTCCAACAGGCTCTGGCAAGACAGCAATTGCATATACATTCTTGAGGGCATTGCTAAGGCATGGAAGAAACAGGTTATTTTACATCGCACCAACAAAAACACTTGTGCGCCAGGTGAGGGACTTCTTTCCTGATGTTCGCATTGCCCTTGGCAGAAATGAACATTACTGCCTGTTTTACAGAGATAGGTACAGGGCAGACGAGGTGCCATGCACACTATTAACTGACTGCCCTCACAGGGTAGACCAGCAAACAGGAGAAACATACATAGGCGGCGCAATTCCATGCCCTTATTTGCAGCAGAAATATGAGGTAAAGCAGGGCGGAATTATTGCTTGCACAATAAGCTTCTACCTCTTTAACCAGCTTTACAACAGTGAACTTGGCGTGCCTGATGCCTTAGTGATTGATGAGATTCACCGCCTTGCCAAGATTGTTAGAAATTCGCTGAGTTACGAAATAACAGATTCTCATCTCAGGTCATGCGTGAACCTTCTCAGAAATATTGATTCGTCTGAAACCGCAGAAATGCTTGATGAGTTCTTAGAAACAATGGTTCAGACAATTAGAATTAGGCGCCCTCGCGAGTCAACTTTGCTGGAGCCACATGAGATTAATGAATTACTGAGAATTTTGGACAGGGTTGACGAAAAGCAGTTAAGCAAGGGTGTTCGCGATGCCTTGAGAAGTGGCTTGATAGACACTGATGAGCACAGAGTAGTGTTAAGAAGAATTGAGACACTTGTGTATGACATACGCAGGTATATCCGGGCGTTTGGATATGCCCTTCCTACAGAAGAAAGAAATCCTTTAGGCTATGTATTTTCTTATTACACAACAGAGAGGGAGGAAGGGAGGAGGGCGCAGTATACACTATTCATAAAAAGATATTATGTAAGGCCGCTTATTCAGAGCATTATGCCACCAACAAACTTGGCGATATCAGCAACTATCGGGCAGTCTGAGATAATAAACTGGGAGACTGGAATTGAAGCATCTTTTTTCAGTTTCTCAGGCACATTTCCTGTTGAAAACACAAGGATATTCTTGCCGACAGACACTCCAAACCTTGCCCGTTCAAAAAGAAGCAATCGCCAGCCCACTCGTGTGTTAAGGCAGATTGCTAAAATATGCAGAAGATTTGCGCATAAGGGAATACGCTCTCTTGTTATAGTAATTTCAAATAGAGAGCTTGAGAGGTTTTTAATGCTGGCAAGAGAGGAGAATGTTGATGTTTTAAGCTATGGAGATGGAATTACAGCCCAACAGGCTGAGGAGAGATTTAAATCAGGAGAGGGCAGTGTTTTGGCAGGTACTGCTGCAAATTACGGCGAGGGCTTGGATTTGCCAAGGAATATTGCCCAGGCTATCTTCTTTCTTCGCCCAGGATATCCAAATCCAAATGAGCCAGCAACAATATTTGAGGAAAGAAGATACGGGAGAAGCAGGTACATGGCTCTGCGAAACTGGAGGATAATGATTGAAGCGCTTCAGGCAAGGGGCAGAAACATAAGAAGCTCAAATGATAGGGGTGTGACATTTTTCATCTCGCAGGGATTCAGGAATTTTCTTTTTGGCTCCCTGCCAGAATGGCTTAAGCCAGCTTATGTCGGCAACAAGAGCTTTGATGAATGCGTGAGAGAGGCAGAAAAGCTGTTGGTGAAATGAGACTCTATTCACTGTGTTGTGTTGTAGAGCAGAGCTGAGCTGGCTATTGCATCGTGGTCCAGTCTCCTGTAATCCTCGGAACAGGGGCTTTTCTCTTTTATTTGAGCCAAGCCCCTGTTAGTTTCTAAAAGATAATAAAAATTTCGCAGTCTGCTCTGTAGCTATCTTACATATTGCCTTATCTCTGATATTCTATTGTGAAATAGGGTGGCGTGGCGTACCGTAGTCTAGTGTGCAGCAATGTGGAGCCCTCCATGGAACAGGAGCCTCTTTCTTTTATCTTTGAGTCAGCGGCTCCTGTTAAATTAAAAAACTGCAATCAAGGTTTTTATGATTGCATAAGCATTGAGCAAACCTTCTACTGTATTGCATTGCATTGTGATCTTCACTCTAGTAGTGTTTGGCTGTGCGTGGAACAGGAGCCTCTTTCTTTTATCTTTGAGTCAGCGGCTCCTGTTAAATTAAA
>CAYMCA010000061.1:0-6399 GCA_964388875.1 Candidatus Woesearchaeota archaeon | reverse complement strand
CAGGGCAAGATTATCTTATTTTAAGAAAATTAAATAATATGTACGCAAAGCTTTTATTTATAAATCTATTTATTAATCTTTTTTCTTATCTCGCCAAGCATCTTTTCTATCCTTTTTCCTACAGTTTTATAGGACTTTTCAGTTATGTAGCCTGACTTGAATGCGCTTTTTAGCATCTCTTGCTGCTTAATGAGCTTTCTTGCAGCTGTTCTTGCATTCTCCATGGTTTCCCTTTCCTTAAATATTTTGTATATTCTTGTCGGGTTTCTAAGATTCTCAATGTCCTTCAGTTTCTTGTAATTCATAAAAAAGAAGATAAATATCACCAAGGCAAGTATTAGTGCTATGGAGTACAGCCTGTAATCTGACAGGTAGGCAATAGTTGTTCTCTTTTCCCCGGCAACATTAAACAGAAAACTGCTTGTTCCAGCAGAATTCCCATATCTCACCTCAGCAGCGAGGATATAATCCCCCTCTTTAAGGTAAGCAGGAAGCTCAAAGCTCTTTGCAAACTCTGATTTGTCCAGCACACTGATGGTTTCTTCATCTTCGCTAATCTTATTATTATGCATGTCCAAAATTGTGTATCTCACAGCAAAATCTTTTTTCTCACCGATAAAATTATAAACAGACAGCTGCGCCGCAATCTGTTCTCCTGCAAAAGCCTCCTTGAATCTTGCGCTCGCATCAATTTTTATGTCTGCAAGCTTCTCTGCTGTTTCAACCTCTGCCACAACAGGCAGTTTCACTACGCTGCTGTCAGACCTTACAAGCAGCGTGCCTGTAAAGACGCCTGTTTCATTTGAAATAAGATTCAAGGCAAGGGGTATTTGCTTGCGCTTCTCAATAACAACAAGGCTTTCAGCTGACAGAAAGCCCATGTTCTCCTCTATTGCAACCCTAATGCCCTCATCTATGTTATTGGTTATTATTATCTCTTCTTTCTCCAGCATGCCTTTTTCCATGACAAGCCTTAAAATAGCCTTGTCTAAGAAGAAATCCGGGTGTTTTTCAGCAGTCGTGTTTACCAGCGATTGCGTTAAGTTTGTGCTTTCAGGTGCGCTGGCAATATTCAGAAAGGCAGCAAGGCTGATTAAAATAGGCAAGATAATGGCAAATGCAATCAACCTCTTCATCTTCACGCTCTTTTCTCTTTCTCCTCTGCTCTTCTGTTGGATATTCTCTGTTTCCTCTCAATTCCTTTTAATCTGCGGTAATTTAAATACATTATTATTATGAAAATAATGATAATAAATATTATAACAAAATATATAATGTAATCTCTCTTAAAAGGGAATTCCAGCTCAGAGACAACATGGAATGTGTCTGATGACATTCCCCACCCATCCTCGTGCGACAGCTCAAGCGCAAATATGTAAGTTCCCGGCTCAATGCTCTCTGGCAGCACAAATGATTTTGAAAATGAGAGCTGTTTTTCAATCTTTAATGTCTCTTCCTCTTTAATTATCTCTTTGTTATCCATGCTTAGTATGCTGTAAGCTGCTGTCACATTCATCTCTGGCAGCTCCCCGAGGTTGAATATGGTTATCTGCGCTGATACACTGCTGCCTGCAAGAACCTCCTTAAGCGATGATGGAATCTCGAGCTTAACATCAAACAGCACTCTTTTGCTTTCAACAGTGATTATTACATCAACAGCCTTTCTTACATAAGCACCCCGGATTATTATCCTTCCGGCATAAATGCCCGGCTTTGTGTCCTCTGGAACACTAAAGATAACCGGCAGAGCCTTAGAGCCTTTAGGGGAAAGGCTGAATGATGAGCTTCCCAGCACAGCATAATCCTGCAAACTCTCCATCTCAATGATAAAATCAAGAGCTGTTTCTCCAGTATTTGTTATTGTGATTGTTTCTGCTGCGCTTTCTCCCTGCTTCAGCCTCTCTTTTATCTCTGTTTTATCAACAATAAAGCTCCTTGCTGGCGCTGAGCCCCCACCGCCGCCGCTTGGTGCTGCTGGCGAGGGCGTAGGAGACGGCGCTGCTGAACTCTCAATCACAAGCTGGACTGTTCCCTGCGCAGAGGCTTTAGCCGTTAGCTTCATTATGTTAAGCCTCTGCATAACTAATGTATTGCTGATTACAAGCAGTGCAATTACTATAAAAAGAGCCCACAAAGCAGCATTATCTTCTCTCTTTTTCATGCCATACTACATTGATTTATATTTAAATAGCTTTCTTTACCACAACAATAATTTTTCCGGAATAATCTGCATATCTCTCGCCTGCAGGCGCAACTGCATTTATTCCTATCTCCTTTGTTTCATCTGCCCCAACATAAGCATATCTCTCAAAACTTAGAAACCCTGAAATATCTCCCTCTGCGCTAATCTCAAGCCTTACTGGAAAGCCATACTGGTTTGTGAATATAAGATTTCTGCTTGCGCTTGTGCCGGGCATTATATTGCCAAATGTCAGCGCAGTGTTATCCACATTTAATCCTGTTATTCCAGAAACACTCATGCTTGCATAAATCTCTTTTGCATCCAAAACAGGAGAAATATTCAGGAAAATTGAGGACAAAAGCGCTGCTGCGCTTATGGCAAGCAGCAAAACTGCCAGATAAAAAAGCCGCTTATTTTCCTTTCCTGCCTTTTCTTTTTTTCCTTTCTTTTTCTTTAGCATTTGCCAGCATAAATCTCCTTGCTAAGAGTGCAATTATAACCAGCGCAATAACAACTGCTGCTGTAATAATAACAATAGTCATAAGCCTGCTCTCCCCCGATATAAACTCAACGCTCGCAATGCTGCTTGAGCTGTTTTCAGCATAGAAAAGAGTTATGTTTGCATTATAAATCCCTGCTGTGAAATTGCCTGCATCAAAAAATCCCTCAAGCATGCCTGTTCCCCACTGCTCCAGGCTTGTGTAAGGCGTCTTAAAGCCTGCCAGCACTGTTGAGTTTGCCTTTTTTGTAATCAATATGTTTGCATAAATGCTGTCTATCCTGCTGTTCCAGTTGCTCTCTATCCAAACCTGGAACTTGCTTAGCCCCCCTGTCTTAATCCTTTCTGTATAATTTATTGTCCTGACAAAAAGCGTGCCTATCCTAAACTCTGAGGCAGTTTTTGCGCTGCCTGCCTCATAATAAACAAGCGCAAGCGCTGTATATGAGCCAGGCCTGTAGCTTGTAGTGTTAATAACTTTTTTTAATGTTGTGCTTTGCTGGCTTTTTACCACTGCCTGCTCAAATGAAAATTTTTCCACACTCTTGTTTTCAGAGAAAATTTCTATCTCCGGGTTGATTAGAATGTCATCTTTGCCCCTGCTTATAACTGTCAAATAGATATTTACAGGCTCGCCTACATTGACATTATGCGAGCTTAGCGCAATCTCTGCATATTTCCCGGGATAAGGCACATGAATGTATATTGGAACCTGAATAGCAACAGCAGTTCCTATGCCTGTTGCCTCATCTACCTTCTCCCTCACAACAATCATGATTTCGTGCACGCCAGGCTTGTCAATCTTTTCAGGCAGCTTTAATGTCGCTGCAAAAACCCCGCCGCCAGCAAGGGTTTTTTTGTCAAATGAAGCATATTTTCCAAGCTCTCCGCGTGTGAAAATCTCCAGCTCAACTGAAGGGTCATCGCTAATCGCCTGAAATGTATATGATGCCTCAAGATTTGGCTCAAAATTAATCTCTATCTTCCCGGGAGACACGCCAAGCGCTGCCTGGCTCAATTCAGCCAGGGCTAACAGCATAAATAAAATCAGGGTTATATGCATGCACAAAACAAAAGAAATATCCAAATGCCTCTTTTTCATGCCCTCTTCCATCAACTAAAAGAACAAAACATATTTTTATACCTTTCTATTGAATAAGATTATTTGGTGGCAATTTTCCAGTCCAATATTCTCTTCTACTTCTTCAGCTTGTAAAAAAACAGCATGATGCGGGCAACAGCCAGCTTTATCTTTCCGCCAAAGGTTGTTGGCTTAATAATAATCTCCTCTTTCTTTATGGCTGCAAGCGCCTCACTGGCTGCATCAGAAGAAGATATTATCCACTGAAGGGTTTGCATGCTTGTTTCCACAATAAAAGTGGGCTTTTCCAGCTCTGAAGAGCTGATATCCTTAAGTTTTTTGTTTTCTATAACCAGCCCCCATACCTTCTTGCTTCCATCGCTTTTTGCAGCATAAACATTAATGCGCTCGTTTGCGCCCAAGCCCGGTATCTGCGGCATAATCCTGGCAAGCGCCTCATTTATGCTTGATTGCAGCGCGCTTTCCTGGATGCAGGTATAGTTAACAGCACAGCCCACGCTGTTGTATTCAAAATCAGGGAACCAGCCTGCCTCGCAGTCATCCATAACTGCAGGGCATGAAACATGCACTGGCGGAATGCTTGTATTAATTCTCGGCTGCCCTACCTCCTCATTATCTTCAGAAGGTGTTTCAGTTTCATTAGGCATCTCTTCAGGCTCTTCAGGCTCTTCTGCCTCTGCTGGCTCGCCATAACGGATAATAACACCATCATCGCCTGCCCCATAGCATAAATCAGGGCCAAAGCACTCAATATCCCTGAAAAATACAGCGCGCTCCAAGCCGGAAATCATCTCCCATCTTTCTCCGCCATCAATGCTTTGCAAGATGCCGCCATTTCCAAACAGCCAGCCGAAAGTTGAATTTGCAAACTCTATTGCGCCGCAGCCGCCCATAGAAGGAATGCTGTAATCTGCCCAGGATGATGCAGAGTCAGTGCTTTTTGAGATATGCGAGAATGCTCCGCATACCCAAATGGTTTCTCCATCAAAGCTGAATATGTCACTTAAGCTTAAGCTTTCGCTTGAATTAAGGCTGTCCCATGTTGCGCCCCCATCGCCTGTGTAGCGCAATGTTCCTTCATCCCCTACAATCCATCCTCGCTCTTCATCAATAAAAAATATGTTTGAAAGTGTTGGCTGGAATGTTCCGGATATTGGAGGCAAATAGCCACTCCAGGTTGCCCCTCCGTTAGTTGTTCTTAAGCGTGTTCCAAGGTTGCCGACAGCGACAGCGACAGCGGGGCTTGCTGCATCAATGTCCCAAACTGTCTGGCTGCTGCGGTTGACAGCTGTCCATGGCGTTGTGGCTGACTTTTTTAAGATAACCCTATCTCCAGCAGCATAGCATGTTTCTGCATCAGCACATTTTATGCTGTTTAATGGCTCTGTTGTTGGCAGTGATTGCCGTTCCCATGTCTCTCCGCCATTTGTTGTTTTCAAAACAATGCCCTCGCCTCCGATAATCTGCGCCCCGCCAGCAACATAACATGTCCTCTCATTAGGGCATGAAATGCTATTAAGGTCATTTGTAACATTAGAATTAAGGTATTCCCATTCATAAGCAGCTGCAAGCTGCGCAGAAACTATTGCTGCAAATGCCACAAGCAGAATTAAAAAAATCTTTCTCATTTTCATCACCCTTTTTGATTTTTATTTAAATCGTATGCCTTGTTTTTTCCAGGCATTAAGCAAATCATCTAAGTCTGCGTCGCAGTCGCCGTTATTATGTCGCTTAATGCGCCTGTCAGTGAATCATATGGGACTGCAATCTTTATGTCTATCCTCATTGCATCAGAGCTGTTGTAGAATGTGAAATTATTGCACACCCTTGTCCCAGGGTCTGTTGTGTTTACAGCTGTCCAAGAGCCAAGCGCGACATTTGTCTGGTTATAGCAGCTGCCTGTCTCATTGTTTGTAAAGTTCAGGAGATATTGCGGGGCTGTTCCCCCAAGGAATGTCGCTGCTGTCTTGCCTGTCTTTATGTCAATCGTAACATTAACATTCCCGATGTTCTCCAAAATAAGCCCGCTTGTGACATTAGTCCAGTTCCCATTTGCAACCTGCCCAAGTGTATCCAGTGTTGCATTAAGCTGCCCTGCCTGCACAACCCCGCTTCCCCAGTTAACTATGCTTGTTGTAAAATTAACAGCTGTCCAGTTTCCCACTGTAAGGTTTGCAGTGCCCGTGCCTGTCGCATGCCCTGTGATGTTTATCTTGTTGAGCATAATGGCTATGTTCGCTAAAGCTAAGAAAATAACAACAACTGCAAATATAAAAAGAAAATCATTGCGCTTCATTTTATGATGCTGCATTCCCTCCATTTGTTTCAGCAGCTGAATTCTCAACAACCAGCTGGACATTTCCAGCATTATCCTGCTCAGGCAGCGAGCCAGCGCCTGTATTGTTAATGCTGCTGTTGGTATTTAGTGTAATTGCAATTGAGAGTATAGACAGCACTACAGCCAAAATCAGCATAATCGCCACCACTTTTTCTGATGCCATTTTTTCTCGTTTTTTACAATTTCCAAATACAATGATAGTTTATAAATATTATTGTTTTTTGTATTTACTTACCTTTGTAAAGTAAATCGGTCATAAAATCCATAGGATTATCTGA
>CAYMCA010000060.1:4230-6431 GCA_964388875.1 Candidatus Woesearchaeota archaeon | reverse complement strand
GATTATTGGATATGATTGTTTAGTTAGAGCTATGAGCGAAGCGAATTAACTTGTTATTGGAAAAGGTTTTGGGCATAAAAACTGGCAAGCCATTATACCAAAAGCTATCCAAGACTTCTCATGCCCATGTTTATTCTAATATGATGAGAAGGGACAGCAAAAATTTGCTCAAGTCCTATGTGGATATCAGCATGGAAGACATAGAAAAATTTCTAATCAAGAAAAATAAAGTTACACCAAGGGGTCGTTAGACCGCAAGTACCCATTCAATCCCCCCAATTGGCATTGGACGAATTTCCTGGCGTTTGATGCATTGTATGACAGACAAATAGATATATAAACTTTTCTAATATTAATTTTTACTCATTCTCCGCCAGTCCCTTTCTCTGCCTTATCTGCTTTATTGTCTTGTCGCGCAGATCATTCGGCAGTTTTGCGAAAAGCTGGTCAACTACAGAGAATGTTCCCCTGCCCTCTGTTGCGCCCCTCAAGTCAGAGGCAAAGCCAATCATTTCTGAGACAGGCATTTTAACACGCATGGAAACATGCTCGCCTTCCTGCTCAACATGCATCATCTGCCCCCTTTTGCCCTGAACAAGGGATGTTATGTTTGACATATACCTCATCTCAGAGTCAATCTGCAGAACCTGCACAGGCTCAAAGATTGTTGCATTCGCGCTCTCCATTGCGCCCCTTATGCCGTCCCTGACAGCAGGATAAACCTGGGCCGGGCCCCTGTGAATAGCATCCTCATGCAGTTTTGTGTCCATAAGCAAAACCTTAAGCTTCATGCAAGGCTCTCTGGCAAGAGGGCCTGCGTCAATAACCTGCTCAAATGCGTCGGCAACCATGTCAATAACCTCGCCGATATGAACCTCTCCTTTAGTCTTGTCAAGCAGGACATTTCCCTTATAGATGTGCCTGTATTGCCTTGCCTCTTCGTTGCTTATGCCAAGCTGCGACAGGGTTTTCCATAGCTGCTCATTCTTTTTCTTTACCCTGCCTTCCATAATCTCGCCTGAAACTATTGCGCCGTGCACATTTTCCTCAAGCGGCGCAGCCTGCATAAAGAATATGTTATGCTTGTTTGGAGACTTGCCCTCTGCAGTTTTTGACGGCTTTTCAACAGTCTCCCTGTAGACAACAATAGGGTTGCTTGTTGTGACATCAACGCCCTTCTCTGTCCTTATCCTGTTTGCAATAACCTCAAGGTGCAGCTCGCCCATGCCGCTGAGAAGGTGCTGCCCTGTCTGCTCGTCCAGCTCAACCTTTACAGTCGGGTCTTCTTTCTGCACTGTTTTCAGCACCTCTATGAGCTTTGGAAGGTCTGCAGGCTTTTTTGCCTCTATGGACTCTGTAACAACAGGCTCAAATATATGCTTCAGGCTTTCAAATGGGTCTATCTCTTTTGTTGAAATGGTTTCTCCTGCATTTGCGCCCTTCAGCCCGGCAAGGGCAACCATGTTCCCGGCAGGCACAGCATCAACTATAATTCTTTGGGGGCCTTTTGAAAGGTTTACCTGCTGTATCTTTGTTGCCTTCTTTGCCATTATCATATAAACATCCTGCCCTCTCTGCACTGTGCCGGAGAACAGCCTTCCGCCGACAATCTCGCCTGCCTGCGGGTCAACAATAATCTTTGTTGCGACAAAAACAACAGGGCCGTTTGGGTCGCAGTTCACAAGAGCTTTTCCCTCTTCGCTTTCCAAATCACCCTGCCATAGCTTTGGAATTCTGTACTTTTGCGCATCCTTTGGGTTTGGAACATGCTTGACTACCATGTCAAGGATTGTTTTGTGCAAAGGCGATTTTTTGCTCAGCTCAGAAACCCTTCCTTCCTGGTATGCCTTGACAACATCAGCAAACTTTATGTTGAGCTTTTGCATTGTGTTGAAATTTATAGCCCACTTTTCCTTTCCAGAGCCGAATGAAACGCTTCCGTCCTTTACATCCACTCTCCATTTGCCCTTGAATTCAGGAGGGACAATGCTGTCTATGTACTTGTTTACGCCATTGATTATTTTTATGAACCTTTCCTGCATCTGCTCTGCATTAAGCTTCAGCTCTTTAATCAGCCTGTCAACCTTGTTTATCAGCAGCACAGGGCGGACCCTCTCCCTCAATGCCTGCTTTAATACTGTTTATGTCTGCGGCATCATGCCCTCTGCATCGCAGACAACAACGACAGCGCCATCGCAAGC
>CAYMCA010000060.1:0-4220 GCA_964388875.1 Candidatus Woesearchaeota archaeon | reverse complement strand
ATCAACATGCCCCGGCGTGTCTATGAGATTGACAAGATAATCCTCTCCATCAAGGTTGTGAAGCATGTTTGCGCTTGCAGAGTCTATTGTTATTCCCCTCTCCCTTTCATCCTCGTGAAAATCCATATAGCATGCCTTGCCAGCTATCTCTTCAGAAATCATGCCTGCCCCAGCTAGAAGAGAATCAGTCATTGTTGTCTTGCCGTGGTCTATGCACTAGATTAGTTTGCACTAAATCTATATATGCGCCACAATTCCAATGTTCCTGATTTTCTCCGGCTTTTTCATAAGCTCAAGAATCTTCTTTAATTTTTCCTCTTCGCTTGCCATCTTCATATAAAAATCTGATTGTATAATCTCAAGAAAGAATGTTTTTAAACCTTGCTAAAAATAAAAAAAACAATGGTTTGTTTTAGGGAGTATCTTTATTTTAGCAAGTATTTAGGCTATGTTTCAAAGTGGTAATCAAGATTGTGTATCCAATTCATTTGGTAATTTTGCTAATACGCATAATAACTCCTTGAATCAGGATAAATCTCTAGGGATTAATTCATTCTATGAGGATTATGCTTATAATGAATATAACCTTATTCAATGTGCTGTAGAAGAAAAGATTTATGATGTATCCTATTCTTTGTTTAATCAATTAGCTTTGTTCTTAGCAATTGTTTTTTTTATAATGGGTGCATTAGAGCCTAAGCAGAAACACTAAGTTTAATCAACCCAAGCCACTTTTTCCCCTAATTCTAAAATTTTATTCCACTACCAGCACAGCTTCATTGTTCTCCTCGCTCAGCTCCCTTATGCTGTTTTTAGGGTCAATGACAAACCTAACCTCATTTATGCTTCTTCCAGGCAGCCTTGAATTTTCAACGCTCAGGAATATTCCTGCGCCAATCTCAATCGCGTCAATATCATAAGAGCCAACCAGCTCGCCTTCGGCATAGACAGCAAGCGTTGTGCTGCCGGAATCTGCCAGCCCGCTGTTTCTTATTCTTGCCTCAAATGAGAGATATCTTCCGTTTTTTGTCGCATTAATATCTGTTAACTGCAGCTCAGGCAGGCTCTCTATGCTGTAAAGCCTTTTTATCTCATTTATTATATCTGCTGTGATTTTCTGCCTGCAACTGCTCACATTATACATCACGCTAAGCTCATTCGCAGAGTGGTCAAAGCCAAGCGCATGCAGAAGCTCGTGCATTGATACAAGCGGCACTTTGCATTCTGATTCCTTTAACAGCAGGACTTCTCCCTTCAGTATTACATTGAAAAGGCTTGTATTTACTATCTCTTTAGGGCCTCCTTCGCCAGCAACATAATACTCCCTGTTTCTAATCTCTCTCTTGTCAAGTTCCCTGCACATTATCTCAATGTCTCCTTCTGATGAAGCCTGCACAAATGATATGCCCGCCTCGCTGCTTATTATCCCTATTGCTTCCTGCATCTGCGCTGTTTTTTCTGCGCTGCACTCGCTGCTTATTGAATAAGATATGGGCAGCTTCGGGTATCTCATGTTAGGATAAAACTGCATCTCTCCATCATAGCTGGCGCCTGCCCCGCTCCCGATTTCAATGATGCCATCGCTTCCCGAGGCATTCTGCATCTTAAGCTCCTGCTTCTCCCCAATAGGGAGGTTTTCATAAAGAAGATATGAGGCAAATGCAAGCGCAGCTAACAATATTACAAGCAAGAATATAGATGCGCCAGAGCCCTTTGCCATATGCTTATTAAAGAAAAGGGATTTATAAAACTTGATGTGCTGAATATGATGAATTAGAAAGTTTTATTAAACTTTCTATTCTTTGCCTGTGATGGCAAGGCTGAAGTTAAACCTTGGAACAAGAAGCTATAATATTGAGATAGGCAGGCAGAACCTTTTGCATACAAATTTTGGAAGGTTTGGCAGCAGGTATGCCATCATAACAGACTCTAATGTAAAGAGGCTGTATGCAAAAAGACTGGAGAATTCATTGAAAAGGCAGGGCCTGGATGCAGAGGTATTTAAGTTTCCTGTAGGAGAAGCGTCAAAAAATCCTGAGACAGCTGCAAGGATTGGAAGGGAAATGGCAAGAAAGGGGTTTGACAGAGAGTCTGTTATTATTGCGCTTGGCGGGGGCGTGGCTGGAGACCTGGCAGGGTATATTGCCTCTTTTTACATGAGGGGCATTGATTATATCCAGGTTCCGACAACACTTCTTGCCCAGGTGGACAGCAGCATCGGTGGAAAGGTTGGAGTGGATATTCCCGAGGGAAAGAATATGTTTGGTTATTTTTACCAGCCAAAAGCTGTCATAATAGATGTTGAAACCTTAAAGACACTTCCTGAAAAAGAGATTCAGAACGGGCTTGCAGAAATCATAAAATATGGCATGGCTCAGGATAGTGAGTTATTTGAATATCTGGAAAAAAATGTAAAGAAAAAATCTTCTTTCGCAAATATGAAATTCTGCCAGAGAGCAGTGGAAATGTCCTGCAGGATAAAGGCAGGCATTGTGGAAAAGGATGAAAAGGAAAAAGAATTAAGAAAGATACTGAATTATGGGCATACAATCGGGCATGCCATTGAGTCTGCTGAAAGATACAGGCTTTCCCATGGCGAGGCAATAGCATTGGGAATGGCTTATGAAGGAAAGATATCTTTAGAATTGGGACTGCTTGACAAAAAATCCCTTGCAAGGCAGAATGAGCTTATTGAAAAGGCAGGGCTTCCTGTAAAATATTCTGGAAAAAGAGGTGATGAGCTGATAAAAATAATGAGGAGAGACAAAAAAGCGAGAGATGGAAAGTTATACTTTGTCCTTCCAACATCAGTTGGAAGAGTGAAAAAAGCCAACAGAAGGGTTGCATTCCCTGTTGACGAGCCTATTGTGAGAAAGTGCTTGAGGGAGTAAGGTTTACAATTTTATCCTTGTTTCAGGGAGCTTTTCAGAATGCTGGTTCAATCTTCCAGCCATCATGCAGTCCCAGCATGTATGGCATGTGCCATTTGCATCTTTTACAATTCCCGTGCCCTTGCATTTCTCGCATACTTCTTTTTCGCCTTCTTCCATGAAAAATGAAGCAAATGTGCGTATTTAAGAATTTCTATTGGCGAGAAGATATGTTTTTGACAAACTTTGCCGTATTAATCTTCTTTTAGGGATATCTCAAGGCCTATATGCATCTTTGTTTTTGTTTTTTCGTTTTCCTCGGCAGGCAGGTCGTCATCCTGCATTAAAAGAGTTGTGATATCAGAATAACCCTTTATGTCCAGCTTAAGGATTTTTTTCTTTATTGGGTCGTAGAAAAGTTTGCCGTTTATGTTAAATAATGGAGCCTCATACTCTCCAGACAAGCTGTCTGTCGGAAGCGAGATGCCTTCCATCTCTTTTTTTCCGGAAAAATCTATTACTAAGGCATCTACGCCCTTATGCTTTGCCCTGCCTGAAAGCTTAAGTACTGGCTCATCAATGCCATTCTCCTCGCTTGCATCTTCAGGAGAATATTTACCTGCAATAATGCCTTCTGAATTCCATTTATCCCCAATCTTGACAGCATCATCGGGGAAGAAATCAATGAATTGTGTTGAATTATCATAGTCATTTTCATCGTTATTATAAGATATCTCGCCTGTTTTCCCAATGAAGAAATAGGATAAGGCATTTTTAAGTGCCTCCTGTGCAATCCGGTTATCTTTGTCATTAATGTCCCATTTTATTTCAGTGTTCCCGCTGCCACTTGCTATCCCTTTTACATTTCCAGTTCCTTTTACCTTTGCATATACCTTTTCTATTCTTAATTCAACTACAGAAGTTTCCTCATCATCTTCAATAACCTCGCATTTTACTGAGATGTTAAACTTATAATCCAAAGAGCAGTCAGCATAGCCCTTCATGGTTATGTTCATCTTGCCAGCCAGGAGATAATCTTCAATCTCTCCTTTTTTGTAATTAAACTCCAGAACTCTTGGCTCTTTTATGCCTGCCTTATCGCTGGCTCCAAATGCCTTTTCCGCAGCCAGCGGCGCTCCAGCAACTAATGCTGCCAAAGAAAGAGAAGCTATAGCCCTCCTTAAGTTATTTCCTCTTTTTTTCATGCTATTTTATCGCGCGGCAGTTTAAATAGTTTGTTGTGATTTCTTAGATATAACGCAGAATATGATTACAGCTAAGGCAGTACAAATAAATTTTAGTATATAAACTATAAAGGGCTTGCCTTTTTTAAGGCAAACCCTTTGTGTT
>CAYMCA010000059.1:0-6444 GCA_964388875.1 Candidatus Woesearchaeota archaeon | reverse complement strand
TCTTAGAAGTTTTTAATTTCTATAATTCTAAAAAGAAGAATTAATACGCAAAGCTATAAATAAACAAGCATTAAAAAATACAGCATAAAATGGCAGGCGAAAAAGAGGACTGGTTGAACAAGCTTTTGAAGAGTGATAATAAGCAGGAAAAGACAGCTGATGGGGTCAAAAAACAGCAGTCTATGCTTAAAGAGGCGCTTTCTGATTTGGATATAGAGCTTGGCGGGCTTAAATCAAAGAAGGATGCCATGGAGAGAAATCTCGGAAGCATTGAAACAAGCCTTGGCTCAGCAAAGAAAAGAGAGGCGATGCTAAGGGATGAGATTTCCAAGCTTATCAGCGATGAAGAAGAGCTTGGCGAAAGAAAGAACCAGGTTGAAAAAAGGCTCGATAAGCTTAAGGAAAAGCTTGCAAAGATAAGCAGGATTGAAGAGGAACTCAAAGAGGTTGAGTGAGGTTTCTTGGGCAAGGCGGATTAAAAATTAGTGAGATTTAAGGGAAATTCTTGATGTTGCACAAAAGCCAGAATGGGGCTAGGAGGAATCGAACCCCCATTCTCTGCTTACCCCATAATTTCTGGAGGCAGACGTACTAAGCCATTATACTATAGCCCCGTCAATCAAATCAGGAATCTTTTTTAATTCAGACTCCTCTAATATTAATATCTTGTTTTCGCCTATTAAAAAACTATCCTTTTTTGGCTTTTTGAAGCATACAAGAAATCCCAGCTTGCAATTATAATCTTTTAAATAATTGTTTAATTGCTTTACTTGAGATATAGAAATATCCTTTGCTTCATAATCTTTGACTTCTATTATCGCTTTTTTGCCCTTCCGCTCTATAATTATGTCAGCAAAACCTCTTTTTATCTTGACTAATCTATTAATTTTTCCATAACAAGACAAATTTATGGCAATTTTATCTTCAAAATTTAATGCTCTTTTTCTGATTTCTTTTTTTGCTGACCCATATAATCTTAACCTTTTATATGGATATTCCATACTCGCCTCTTTATAAGCCCCTAAAATACCCTCCTTAAATATTTGCTGAACATGGGTTCTGCAAGCCAGGTTTATCTCTCTTTGGGTTGCAGCAGGATTATTCTTAATGAATTCAATTACTATTTGTCTTTTATTTATTTTTCTTTTGCTGTCTATCAAAACTCTATTGATTCCTGCTTTTTCATATAATTCTTTTATATTTTTAAAAAAGCGGTAGGGATTTGTCCTGATTTTTTTAGCTAATTCCTCAACTGTTATATTTGGATTTTCTTTGGTGGTTTTTATTAATTCTTCTTTTTTTTCTTTAGCAGATTTTTTATATGATTCTTTTCTTGGATATTCAATTCCAGCTTCTTCGTATGCTTTTTGTATGCTATTAAATACATTAGAAAGACTTATTTTTGTATCCCTTAATATCATTTGCCTTCCTGCTTGGGGATGTTTTCTTATGTAATCTATTATAATATTCCTGTTTTCTTCTTTTGTTTTTCTTTTAAAATTTCTTGGAGGGGCAATATGCGCGCCATTAAAAATTTCTTTCATTCCTCCTTTAAATATTCTTTCATGATGCATCTTTAATTTTGTTCTTATAAGCTTGTATGTATCTTTAGTATTATTTCTTACAAAATCTATAATCGCTTTTCTTTTTTCATCTAAACTTTTTTGGGACATTAATAACTTTAGATAGGGTACTATTTATAACTTTTTATTAGATTATGCCCCCAAAAAACCTACATCCTTTTTATCTCCTCTATCTCCTCCTGCGAGATGGAGTTGCCCTTGAACTTTGTGGCATAGAGCAGCGCGTCAAGGGCATTGTTATGCAGCTTTACCAGCCCTTTCTTGTAGGCAACATAGGCTATCTCTGAAGAGCGGATGAATGCCACGCCATTAAAAAATACGAGGTTATTTTTGTTTATGCTTATCTTTCTGTGCAGTTTTTTTCCCAGCAGCTTGTGAAGGTTTAATGGCTTTTCATACAGCATCCTTGTTGTTCTCTCGTCTACTGCCACAATGTTTTCTATTCCTTTTGCTGAAAGGATTTTGCTTAATGCGACGCATGATGCCTCGCCTTCCTCTATAAGGTGGATGTTTCTTCCGCCCGAGGAAAATTCTGCATTTGCTATGCCCAATATCTTTTTTGTTTCCTCCCCAATTTCCCCATCATTTATTCCAAGCGAGGAGGGCATTTCAAGAACCTTGCTTAAAAGCAGCTCGTTTATTCTCAATGCCTCAAGCTCAAACCTTTTTATCTTCATTGGATGCAGGATTGTTTCATATTTTACAGGCTCTGTTATGATAAACTTTCCATTAAATTTCTTCTTTAACTCTGAGAGCATGTCAAGCAGGCTGTTCATTGACAGCGTGATAAGCGTGGACGAGTCAAAGATGAGGGCTTTCATTCTATGGAAACCAAGGTTTCCCTTAGGAACCCTTCCTTTTGCTTTAGCAAGGTTCTCCTTAGGAATTTCTTCTTCTGTCATTTCATTAAAAACTCCATTGCATTTTTTATCCTTTTTTTGACATCAAGCGTTATGCCAATGTTTACATTGGATATTCCTGTCTGGCCAGAGTATTCTGCAAGCTCCCAAGGGGTTATGCCAAGAAGCTTTGCTGTCTGCCCCATGCTCACGCCGTGCTCGTATACGCGGGATGCCTTGTTTATCATGGCTTTTCTGAAAACCTGCTGGATATTTATTTTGAAATTCCCAGATAGCCTGCTTATTGCCCTGTTTATATGCTCAATCTCCTGCCTGAATCCCTCCAGGTCATCCCCCCTCAGGGCAATAAGTGCCTTGTCCAGGCATGCAAGATATGCTTTTATAAATGAATTCCACTGCCCGTATTCTTTATATTTCTTCCTCTCCAAAATCTTTCCAAGAGAATACACTGCAACAGCTACTGCAATGTTGTCAGGGTCTGCGTATATAGAAGCTGTGTGGACGGTTCTGTTGCTTAAATCCTTCAAAAGAAAAATATCTCCTTCCTTAACAGCGCCTTTTGTCCTTTCAAGGATATCCATAACATTCTCTTTTTCCTGCATAAATAAAATAAGGCAGGTTGTTATTTAAATGTTGTGTGTCTTAGGAATAGTAAACAAGATTTTTAAAGGCACATTCTTTCTTTTTCACATGAAAACAAAAATTCTGCTTGACACGAACTTTATAATTGCTTGCATTATCCATAAGATAGACATTCTTGACGGGCTAAGGAGGCTATTTTATCTTTATGATACAATAATCCCGAAACAGGTGATGCATGAGCTGAAAGAGCTGTCGCAGGATGATGGGGCGAAAAGAGAGGACAGGGAAGCAGCAATGGTTGCACTGGAGATTTTAAGAAACAAGAAAGTTATATTCCTCGACTTGAATGAGAGCAATACAGACAAAGGCATAATAAATTTTGCCGAGGCAAACAAGAATGTTGTTGTGGCAACGCTTGACAAAGAGCTAAAAAATTCCCTGGAAGGCAAGGCGAAAATTCTTGTGGTGAGGGACAAGAAGAAAATGGAGATTGTGTAAGCCTTTGCATAAAAACAAAAAGCAAAGAAAAGTTTTATGTCAAGAACACTTGACAAAACTCCATCCTTTAGGATGGAGTTGTGTTCTTGAGCATCCAAAAAACAAGGGGCTTTACAAACCGCACCTTAAAAGGTGCGGTGCCCCATTGTTTTTCTGATAAAGGTTAATGCCCTGTAAGTTATATGATTCCAAAAAAAGGTTTAGAGTGGCTTCTTGGGCCAAACTATGTTGTAAACGGCAATTCTGCTTTTTCAGCAAGAACAAAAGAGATTTCTGAAGCTGAGCAAAAGGAAAGGCGGGAAAAAATAGCCAAAGAGCAGAAGATAAAGGCTTCTTATATCGCAAGATTAAATGCCTGGCTGGAACAAAATGGCTATAAGTTTAAGATAATAAACTATTCTGCTCCTGGTTTTAGAGGGACTAGAGAAGACAATGAGAGGATGTTGAAAACTGCTAAGTTTGCAGCAAATAGCTTGGATGAATATGCTAAAAACCTATAATCATTATTTTTTTGCCTCTCAAAAGGTTTAAAAATCACCTTTGTCTGTTAAAATTCAGGTTTTAAATATGCTTATTCGTTAAAATGTTTAACATTGTTGAAGTAAATGATTATATAAGGGTAGAGCCGAAGCTTTTTGGGCTGTCAACAAAGGAAGCTGTTGAGCAGCAGCTTAAAGAGATTTATAAGGATTATTTTGACAGAGAGCTTGGCAGGGTTATTTCAGTTGTAGATGTCGGAAACATAAAGGAAGGCATAATAATCCCTGGTGACGGCGCTGCCTATTATAACTCGGATTTCAGGCTGCTAGCGTGGAGGCCTGAGATGCAGGAGCTTGTTTACTGCTTAATTGAGGATATTGCAAACTTCGGCGCAATTATGAATATGGGCGTGATGAACGGCATGATGCATATAAGCCAGGCAATGGATGATTTTGTGAATTTCAGCAAGACAAACACGCTTGTCGGAAAGACTCTCAAGAGAAGCCTGAAAAAAGGAGATGCCTGTGTTGCGAGGATTGTTGCAATAAGCTTCAAGGGAGATGAGCCCAAAATCAGCATTACGATGAGGCAGCCCGGGCTTGGGAAAACTGAGTGGATTGCAGATGACAAGAAAAGGGCGCAGAGAGAGATACAAAAAGCCCTGAAAGAAGAAGGCGGAGAAAAAAGCAAGGGAAAAGGCAAAAAGGAAAAGAAAGCGGGCAAGAAAGAAAAATGAAACGAGCATGCAAGCAGTGCAACATGGTATTTGAAGGGACAAGGTGCCCAAATTGCGACAGCACAGAGCATTCTGAAACATGGAAAGGAAAGGTGGTGATTCTAAATCCCGAGAAATCAGAAATTGCAGGCAAGCTGAAAATCAGGAAACAGGGCACTTATGCTATAAAGACCGGGTAATATCCGGCAACAAAAAATTAAAACAATCAAAGACAAAAATGGAGATACACAATTTTAAGAATGAGCATAATATTCTGCTCAATAGGCATGAAATCAGGTTTATAGCCAAGGCAGGCAAGACACCAACATTCGCAGAGGTGTTAAAACTGGCAGCAGAGCAGTCTAAAAAGCCTGAAGCAAATATACACATTGAGACAATAAAAGGAAAGTTCGGCAGGGAAAGCTTTCTTGTAAAGGCATATGCCTATGAAAGCACCGAAGACAGGGAAAAAAACCATCCCGTAAAGCAGAAAAAGGCGCAATTGCAGGCGCCAAAGGCAGAATAAAAATAATCAAAAAAAGGATAAAAAATGGCAGAAGCAACAAAAGGCGGCGGCTCAAAAAGAAAAAGAAAAGAGCAGCCATCCAGCCAGAAATGGAAAAAGTACAAGACAGAAGGGGAAAAGATTACAAGAGAGAAGATATGCCCTAGGTGCGGGCCGTCTATATTCCTTGCTAGGCATAAAGGAAGGGCATATTGCGGCAGATGCCATTATACTGAGTTTGCAAGTGAGATTAAAAAGTAATAGTATAGCGAACTTGTAAACGAGCAGAGTTCATAAGCGAGATGAAATAAACATTTTAAATAGTTATCTTTCTTTGCCTAATCATGAAAAAGAGGATTAGTAGGTTTGTATACTGGACACCGAGAATTTTATCAATAATATTCATTTTATTCTTAATGCTATTTTCATTAGATATTTTTGAAGGAAATTATGGATTCTGGGGAACAATTGTGGGATTATTTATGCACAATATCCCCTCCCTTGTTTTGCTTGTGGTTCTGTTAATCTCCTGGAAATATGAGATAGTTGGGGGAATTGCTTTTATTCTGGCTGGACTATTATATATCACAATGATTTTAATAACTGCTGTTGCAACAGGCTTTGAATGGTATTATCTGTCATGGGCTGCGCAAATATCTGGAATTGCATTCTTTATAGGAATTTTGTTTTTAATTGGCTGGTTTAAGAAAAAGAAAAGATAAGGCGGGCAGCCTGAAAGCTTGTTTTTAGGACAGCCTATAATACTGCCTGACTTGTTCACACCAATTCTCTGCAAGTTCTTTATTATTCTTGTAAAATTCTTCAGGGTTTTTGGCAGTGCCAAATTCAAAATTTTCAGATTTAAGTATCTCTACTGTAGAAACTGATGCAAGAAAGGCACCATACCCAATAACATCTGTGTGAATATCTTGGTTTTGCAAATAATGAATAGCTTTAACAAATTTGTCTCTTTTTTCAAAGTATATACAAATTCTTTCTTCAGATTTTTCTCTCTGCCCCAATCTCCTAGAAATGCCGGCAACTACCTTGCTAAGTTTTTCCTGTTTGCCTGCAAGATTCTCCACCCTTTCCTTTAAATCTTCTATTGACGCCATAATCTTACAGATATTTCAAACCTTTTAAATTTTTGTAGCATATAGAATATATTATGTCAAGAACACTTGACAAAACTCCATCCTTTAGGATGGAGTTGTGTTCTTG
>CAYMCA010000058.1:0-6519 GCA_964388875.1 Candidatus Woesearchaeota archaeon | reverse complement strand
GTGGAAATGTTACGTCCGCATTATAAATAATGCAGTTTAATTTCTGACATAAAAACCGAGAAAGTTAAAGCCTGTACGCCTCTCCTTTTTTCATTACATAAACTGAAGATGTGTTATACCCTTCCTTGATTATCTCCTCCCTTAGTGCATGGCAGGCATCTTTTTCTCCGTGCTTGATATAGATGCCTTTAAACTGCTCTCCTCTTGCAGGGTCATGAATATTCCGGAGGTGCGCAATAATCTCCTTGCAGTCAGCATGCCCGCTTAATCCGCCCATCTTGCGCACATCTGCCCTGAGCTTCACAGGGCCGATTGTCTCGTTAAATGGGATTTCCTCATAATGGTTCTGCATCATCCACATTCTTGTCCCCTCTGCAGCATATCCTGTGCTGAGGATTATATTCTTAGGGTCTGATATAGTATACCCAAGAATTGTGACAATCCTGCCAAAATCGCACATGCCTGAAGAGGCAATGACAGAGTATGATGCCTTGCTTTTGTCCTTCAGCAGCTCAATTGTCTCGCCCATTTTTCTGTGGCGGATTAATCTGTCAAAGTGAAAAGGATTGTTATCCTTGTCTACGAATTCCTTTTTTGCCTCTTCATCAAAATTATCAATGTATTTCAGCATAATCCTGCTTATCTCATCAGCTGTAGGGCTGCTTGAATAAAGCGGCATATTAAGAGGAAGCCTTCCTTCCTTGCCAAGCCTGAAAAAGAAATCCCATATCATCTGCGTTCTCATAATGCTAAATGCCGGTATTATGAGCTTGCCTCCATTTTTCGCAGCATCCTTTGCAGCACCCTCAAGGCTGCCTATAGAATCCTCAAGATTGCCATGCACCTTGTTGCCGTATGTGCTTTCAACAACAATATAATCAATGCCCTTGGGAAATTTTGTGTGCGGAAACCTGACAAGGGGTATGTTTGCTATGGGATGCTGGGTAATCTTATAATCTGTCCTGCCCAGGTCATATGATGTTAAAAGCTTTAGCTGCCTTCCATTTTTGCTTATTTCAAAAAGTATCTGCGCTGCCCCCGGTATATGCCCTGCTTCATAGAATGTTGCTTTAACATCTCCAGAAATATTAACCTGCTGTTCATAAGGAAATCCTCTTTTGCCCTCAAATGGCTCAAAAAGGTTCATTGCCTCTTTCATATCCCTGTATGTGAACATTATCTCCTTAAATCGCACTTTTTCTCCTTTTTTAGGGTCGTGATTGTACACCCTGCCTTTTGCCCAGTTATTATGAATAAAAGAGCTGCTAACTGATTGAGATAGCTGTGTCTCTGTTATATCTGCTGTCTCCTGTGTTGAGAATATTTTTCCCTTAAAGCCGGCTTTTGTAAGCTTTAAAAGCTGCCCCATATGGTCTGCATTCCCATGGGTTAACAGAAGCTGATTTATGCTTCTGGCATCAAAAGGCAGGGGCATGTTTTCTTCATCTTTCTTGTACTCTGTTCCAATATCAACAAGAATCCTGTTTTTCCCTGATTCGAGCATGAGCTTTGAGCCAGGAACAGCCTCTGCTGCCCCGAATTCTGTAATCTGAATTATGTCTTCTATATTATTCATTTTAAGTGAAAAGGATTAAAAAAATTAAAAGGTTAACTCGCCATGTATTCTTTAACCAGCTTGCTTGAACCTGCCCTAAATCCATGGGGTTTGTGCTTTTGAGAAGCTTCATAAAGTTGTAATGCAAAATCTACACTGTCTATGCCTCCCGAAGCCTTTATGCCCATAAATTCTGGCGTGATTCTTCCCATCAGCTCTATGTCAGCTATTGTCGCCCCGCTAATGCCATATCCTGTTGATGTCTTAACATAATTAGCGCCGGCATTTTCTGATATCCTGCATGCCTCATTCTTCTCTTCTTCAGTTAAATAGCCTGTCTCAATAATAACCTTGACAAGAGCAGACTCTGCTTCAGATTTTGCTGCCCTAACCACCTCTTTGATATCCTTCTCTACAGCATTGTAGTCCCATCTTTTTAAAGCGGCAAGGTTAATTACCATGTCAATCTCGTCTGCTCCCTTGCGAATTGCATACTCTGCCTCTCTGCATTTTGTGCCTGTTGAATACTGCGAGAGATTTTCAATCATTTCCTCTGCTGTTTTTGTTTTTTGCGTCGGAAAACCAGCAACAGATGCTATATGAATGCCCTTGCCCTGCAAAATCTGGTATGCAACAGGCACCTTAAATTCCCTCACGCACACAGCACCAAGATGATAATCAAGCGCTTCCCTGCATAATCTCCCTATATCTGCATCTGTCGCATCCATATGCAGATTTGTATGGTCAATCATATTTGCAAGTTCTTCTTTTGTCAGCATCTTATTATTTCCTCCTGATATTCATCCTGAAAAATTCTATTCTTTGTTTCATGTACTCTGGGAAAAAATCAAAAAACTCTTTTTCGCTTTCAAAAACCTTTGTTGCAATGCCCATGAACGGGCTTTTGTTTTTCACAGGATAGATGACAAACGCATTTTTTCCTGTCTCAAAGCCGCGGGTTGACTCATCGCTTACCCCCTTTGATATTGTTGTGCCCTCCGGATAATATGCAACCAAGTCTGTTGCCTCTTTAATATACCAGTTCAAATCCCTGTGCACTGTCTGCCTTGCGATAGCTCTTTTTTCAATATCAGAAAGCCCATCTCCTGCCTCTATATCAATATGCCTTGGGTCAATAATCGGCGTTGGCAGGCTATTAACTTTCAATCCAACATTCAATAATTCTTTCTTAAAATTAGTAATCTTTCTGTCCTGCTGCTCATTGGCATATGTCATAGGCATCTGAAAATATATCAAAAAAGGGTTGTCTAAAAGGCTTTCAATAGTTAAAGGGTCCTGCCTGCTTGGAAGCACATACATTGGCTTCTCATATTTTAATGCCCAGCCCCTTGTAACCTCTGCCTCAGCATTCTGCCACCCTAAAAGCGCCCTTAAATCATGGTCCTGCAGCCTGCCCTGCTCTGTTTGCATCTGGCGCTCCTTTATCGCAGAGGGCTTGTCAATAACAGTTACAAACATATCTGGATTTATCCTATCAAGATATTTCCAGTTCCATGCATTTCGTATAACATCATTCCAGAAAAATTGCGCATGCGTGTCTATCACAAATCTGTCATATTGGCCATTGTTGTCTTCTATATCTTTTATTATACTCTCAAAAGCCCTGTCCTGAAGGCTGCTGAGAATCTTGGGGTGAAGGTTAAGCAGGTTTTCCTTTGGAATTATCGGCTCTTCCAGGTAGCTTTGCGCCATCCGGCATATCATCTCTCCTGTATCATAAACCTTAACATCTTCTCTGCCCAGATTGCCCCGAGTGTATCTTTCGCAGAAATCCCTGCTGCCGCTTCCAGAAATGCCTGTAACAATAATTGTTTTTGTGTTATCCATGATATTATCCAGCCGGAAAAATGCCAGCATCAATTTATAGCCATGATTTTGCGCATTTTTAAATCTTGTGTTTGATATTAATTGCATAGTGGTAATAAAGCAGGTATTAAATAGTAGAAAGAATTAAAAGCATGTTTTATTTAGGGATTGTATGGCGCTAGAAAATGCAACTAATATCGGCTCTGCCAGCTCTGATATTGGAAATGCCCTTTCTTCAAGCATCTCACAGCTTTTTTCAGGCAAGCTGGCTGAATTATGGGAAGTAATGCAGTTTGTTCTAAAGATTGCCCTTGCAATAATAATTGTATTTATTCTTTACAAGCTGATAGTTGGAATAGTTGGGGCTTATTTAAGGGCAAGGGACAAAAGAATAACGAGAAACCTGCTTACAGATATAAGCGATAATGTCAGGCAGATAAACCAAAAGATGGATGTGCTTATATCAAAGTTTGGCAGGCAGCCTGCGCAACAGGCAGAAAAAGAGGAAGAGCCGGAAAAGAGCGTGGCTAAGAAGGAAAAACTAAAAAAGAGGAAATAAAATGGCAAGGATTATAAATGCTGCTTTTGGAATCGGGATAGCTGTCTTAATATTTATAGTTGTCCTGCTGGGAATACAGGTATTTTACAAAGAGCCGGTTATTGAGAATTTTAACTGCACATATCCCTACAGCCAGCCAGTTTATGCCTATGATATTTCTTTTTGCAATGAGAACATAACTGTAAAAGAATGCAGTGCCCTGATTAAGGAAAGGCAAAATGAGAGTGACAGGGTGCAGGCAAAATATGACGAATGCTGGAAGGAATTTCAGGATGCAGAAAAGATTTACGGCAGGAATGTTTTTTTGGTGGCAAATATCGCAGGTATTATTGCAGTAATTGCAAGCCTGTTCCTGCTGTCAATGATTAATATTTCTTCAGGAGTTGCCTTCTCAGGCATAGCCCTGATTTTTTACGGGTTTGCAAGGGGATGGCAGGGAACAGGCGATGTCTTGAAGTTTATTACTGCCCTGGTTGTTGCTGTCATTTTTATTATTCTTGCTGTTTTTGTAAATAAAAAATACGGAAAGGAAAAAATAATTAAGAAAAAGAAAAGAAACAAAAGATAAATATACTATACTAAAGGACGCAGATAATCTACCAAAAAAAGCGCCTTTAGTAGACTTCAAAAATGCTCTTGTGAAGGCATTTTTGAGAGTGCTCAAGAACATAAGTTCTTGACATAGGAAATGACATAACAATTGGTAGAAAATTAATGTCATTTACTATAAAACTTTTTTCTGGCTCTATAGTTCTATCTTTTCAACAGAGTTATTTCTATTGTTGAAACATTAACCCTTCTGCCTTCTTTGTTTTCAAACTCTTCGCTGTTTATCTTAATGTCCTTCACTGCTATGTTATGCTCTTTCAAAAAGCGCTTGGCTGCCACCTCTGCTACATCCACTGCCCTGCTGATAAATTTGCCTCTTGCTTTTATCACTACTTCCCTGCTGCCTTTTGTTGTAAACTGCATCACTACGCCCGTCACATAGTTCATGAAAGGCTTGCTTCCGATAAAGACAACGTTTTCATCTCCTTTTCTCTCTGCCTTCTTTCCGTTATCTATCTTTTTTTCAATCTTTGTCTCTTCTGCCATGTTTTTACCTCCAGTCATTTAAGTTTTTCTGATGTTCGCTTTAAGCATAACTTTCCTGTATAGAGGCTGCATGAAGCTCCTTCTGCTTCTGCGCCTGTTTCTCCTGTTTCTTTAATCTTGCAATATATCCTGACAGCATGTTCTTTATCTTCTTGCTGGGCATAGTTGAGGAGAGTATTCTCTTGTTGTTGTCAAAGTCCTCTGTAAACCCTGTTTCCACTACCAGTTTCTTTCCTGTCCTCTTAATAAGCGTTGATTTTATCTTTCCCATGCTTATGTCGTGTTTGTAGCATATTTAAAGGTTTCTTTTGATTTTTGGTTTGCCTTTTATGCCTAATCCATTTTTTTTTTCTTTTTCATATTCTTCCAGCTTTCCAGATATGCCTGGGCTTTTTTGTCCGGCTCGCCTGTTGATGCCACAAAGGCAGGCAGTTTTATGGACTGGGCTTTGTGCAATGCAATTGCTAAATCATCCTCACTAATCTTTTTCTTGTCTTTGAACACTGCAAGAAGCTCAATCTTGCCCAAATCAGATTCTAT
Organism: Candidatus Woesearchaeota archaeon; assembly: GCA_964388875.1. Taxonomy (GTDB): domain Archaea; phylum Nanobdellota; class Nanobdellia; order Pacearchaeales; family GW2011-AR1; genus JACOYM01. Next base: position 943 of record CAYMCA010000058.1, on the reverse strand, counting down.
CCTTATCCTTGCTGAGAAATCCTTCTTTCTGCTTTCTATCTCCTCCAGCAGCTCTATTTTATTATCATCAAGGAATTTAACAGCCCTTAAAACAAACTCTGGTTTTTCTGCAGGCTTCTTGGGCTTTTCAGGCTTTTTTTCTTTTAAAGTTATGAGCGGCTTTTCTTTATGCTCTTTGCCTGTTTCTATGGCTTCAATTTTTTCTTCTGGTTTTCCTGCCTTCTCCTCTTTTTTTTCCTTAGCTTCTGCTTTTGCTTGCTTTGGCTTTTCCTTTTTTGATGCAAGTTTTGCAGCCATCACTCTTGCATCATCCTCGCTTGTTGCCAAAAACCTCCAGAAAAGCTTTTTTTCAGCAAGAGATGTTTCCACCTGAAATGGAAATGCAAAGTCCTTTATATCCCTCAAAGCCACCCTGATGGCAGGAAGCATCTTTTCATCCTCCAGAACAGAATTTTCTTTCAGCATGATAAATGCGTCCTTTTCCTTTGAGTGCAGGTATCTAGAAAAATTCTCAAGCATCGGCTCCTGCCCGGGCGCAAAATACAGCGGAGAGCCGCCAACCTTCATATTGCTTATCTTTATCTTTCTTTCCGACAGAAGTTCAGAAAGAAATGCAGATGCAAACAGCATGCTTATCTTAAGCTCGCTTGAAACATGGACTGGCAGGCTCGGTCCCCTGTTTTTTATAATCTCCAGAATCCTCTCTTTTGTTTCAAGCACCTTTGCTGTCTTTTCCTGCATGTCCATAAGAGAGGAATAACTGCAGGGGTTATAAATCTTTTGCGATAGATCTTTATATTCTGCAAAGCTTAAGAAATTAACACATCAAAAATGCTTTTTTATGCATGCTGTTTGTTTTAACTCACAGAAAATAAGGTATTTTTGGGGTGCTCAAAAACTTAAATACTCTCTGTAGCTTTAGTCCAGAGTTTTTGACATTAAA
>CAYMCA010000057.1:0-6640 GCA_964388875.1 Candidatus Woesearchaeota archaeon | reverse complement strand
CAAGGCTTGCGCCCTCAATCTTTCTGTTGTTTATGAAAAATGTCGGCGTGCCTCCCACCCCCAGCTTTTCTCCGTCCTGAAAGTCCTTTTCCACATCCTCTTTGTATTTATGGGAATCAAGGCATGAACTGAACTGCTCGGTGTTTAGCTCAAGCTGCCCTGCATACTCTTTAAGGCTTTCTTTGCCAAGCATCTCCTGATTTTCAAACAGGATATCATGATAGCCCCAGAATTTTCCCTGCTCATTGGCGCACTCTGCTGCCTCTGCAGCGCTCATTGAGTTTTTATGCATTGGCAGGGGAAAATTCCTGTAATAAAATGCAGCATCATTCCTCTTCAGGACAGCATCTATAACAGGTAGCGCTGCCCTGCAGGCAGGGCACTGAAAATCACTGAATTCTATAATGACTATTTTTGAGCTTGAATTTCCTCTTGCAGGATTTATTCCCGTGCTTATGCTGCTTGTTAAATCGCTATTTTTTTGATTAAAAAAAGTGTAATAAATCAGTATTGCCACAAGCAGAGCTATGATTATGCCGGCTGCCAAAATAAATCCTGAGATTTTTTTCATTTCAGCTTATTTTTATTTTTCTTTGAATTAGTTGATTTGATGCCCTGCCAGTTATTTTTATCTTTTTCTGTTTGCTGTTTTAATCAGCCAGTATATAGCTGCTATAATCAAGGCAATCACCAAGAGATAAACTACCCACCCAAGAATAGCCGTTCCTGTTCCATATCCCATCATTCCATTTCCATATGTCATGCTCATCATCCCGCCAGAGCCATATACAGACTGCCTGCCAGACATCATATTCATCATTGACATCATGCCGCTGTTTGTCTTTCCGCAATAGGCTGATTCTGCCATTGCAATATGCATTGCCTTTACTGTTTCTGAGTCCTCGCCACCCATCATGCTATGCATAATCTCGTGCGCCTCTCCTGGATGAATCTGCTCCATATAATAATCACCCATCTCTTCAAGCTGCTGATTGCTTAGCTCGCTGCAGCTTATATTTGAATCAATAAGCAGCTTTGTCTCTGTAAAATTCTCATTCGCAAGTACAAATGCCGCTGCGAACAGAGAAACTATCACAAAAGCCAAAACTGCAAAACCTAAATTCTTTTTCATTTTTCTTTGTTTTTGATTTACCTCCGAATTTGTAAGGCAATATGGCTATATCTATCTTTCTGTCTAAACCGTTTTAAACCTTCTGCAAATAAATTCTATAGGTTTTTCCTGTTCTTTCTCTTTGTATTAACCCCTTTCTGTCTAAATTTGTAAGGATGGTTGAGGCTTTAGCTTTGCTCCAGTTAAGCCTGAATCTTAATGAATCTTGGGTTATCTTACCAGCTTTCTTAACCTCATCTAAAATTCTCTTCTCGTCCTCTGATAAAGCTTTCCTAAGAATATTGTATTCTTTATATTCTTCATTTTTTTCCTTGAATAAATAAAATGAAATAATAACTCCTGCAATCAAAGCAAAAATAAAAGATAAGATATTAATATCTGCCCTTGCACCTCCTGTTATCATTTGGTTCATCATTTCTATCATTGAAGTAGATTGCTTAATTAGTAAATACCTTAATAACAAGAAAATCAGAAAATATGAAAGAGCCACAACTAAAATAATCAACAGTATTTTTGTTATATTATCTAACTTTAGTATTTTTATCATTTTTACTTCCTTGTTTGCCTATTTTGGCTATCTAACAGGCTCGCTATCTTTAACAGGCGGTTCTTGGCATTTGCCATCTTTTGCTTTACCTCCTTTCAGTTATTTATTCATTCTTTAACTTGATACTACTTATTTGGCAATATCCTGGCCAGCAAGTATGAAATCGGCACCAAGGGGATTATGACAAACAGCCAGTCCTGAAATGTATGAATTATGGGGTTTGCTGGCTCTGAAAGAATCTCTGCGCCATGCAAAGACCCAACAATAAGGCTAGCAATCCATGCTCCTATCAAAATCCCAACTATCCAGTTTCTTGTTTTGAAATCTCTCATTTTTTACCCCCTTACATTTTTTATTTTGATTATTAAGCAACTAAATTTTTAGGCGCTAACTAAAGCTTCAGAAATTCTGATTAGAGAATTTCTGAAAGCTATCAAAAATCATTGATTTTTGAAGTACTGCAGGCAATCCTGCGTTTCTGCATGATGCCCCAGATGCTCCTTCCATGCTGTTATGTCCTGCCCTGCAGGCGGCCTGCATTTTTCAGGAAGGCTTGCGTAATTATCAGCGCTGCTGCTTCCGCCAGCGCCAGTACTGCCGGATTTTGCTATCCTTAATCCAAAGCTTAAAAACAGCAGCAAGATTACTACTGCGATGACAATGCCCCACAAGATTATCTTGCTTTTTTCTATTTTTGTTTTTTTCATTTTTGCTTCATTTTTCTTGTTTTGATTATATTTTTATTCATGCTTTTTGTTTTATACAGCATGAAAACTATGCCTGCAATATTTGATGCAATGCCAAACATCAAAATCCAGAAAGTATATCTTGTCAAGAAACTAGCAAAGGACAGGCTGATGAATGGCAGGATATTTATCAGGTAATGGCTGCAGCAAAGAATCATGCTTATTGCAGAAACCCCCCCGCCTGCCATTGCTGTCACAGAGCAGACAATGCTTTTATGCTTTAGGTATGTGAACAAGCCAATCTGAACTCCAAATCCCAAGACTAAAAGAATCAACAGCCAGATGTATTTTTTCAGCTGGAATAGCGCCATAGGCGGAAAATTAAGCAAGGCAAGAATAATCAAGTTTACAGCAACAACTATCAAAACCGCAAGAATGCTGTTCCTTATTATTCTGAATTTAAGGTTCATTTTTACAGCCATATTCCAAATAAACTTGAGAGCAAAGCAAGAGCAACATGAATCAAGATAAAAATTATGCTTAATTGAAAGAGATATTTGCTTATCCTCTTCCTTTTTTCAATATCCATGCCTTTTAATTTGTTTATAAAAAAGCGCGTGAATAATCCTCCAAAAAAGAAAATTCCAGCTAACCACCCACTCCAGGCTACAAGTGTTTTTCCTAATATTAAAGTTACCATTTTTTTTTGTTTTTTATTTGTTTTCTTTATTTATTCCGGGGATATGCTCCAAGCAATGCTCTCTTGTTTCATTGTCATTTATATTTTCACAAAATTTGCCATTTAGTGTTTGATGCGTTAATGCATGCCAGCAGTTATCACCCTTTATGCCTTGAAGAGAGCTGCATTTTTCCTCTGAAAGAGAGGCACTAGCAGCTATTAACGGCTTTAGATACATAAGTGATAATATTGCAACTATCAAAGATGCAAAGAGCATTGCAAATATCTTATATTTTTTGTTTACCATTTTTTATCCTTATCATTTATAAATTAGTCTTTTTGTCCAGCCCGGTAGTTTGACTTTTCCAGCGGGCTTGTCATAATCTGGAAGATAGGGTTTTATGTCCAGTATCGGAGTTTTGTCAATAATATCCAGCCCTTTCACCTTTAGGATATTCTTGTTTACAGAAATTAAAGGAACTGCTGAGACGCCAATGCAATTCGGCCTCCACTGGCATCTTGTGGCGAAAATGCCGACAACAGGCACCTTAAGATTTCCTTGAGGCCTGTGCTCCAGCCTGACAATGCCCTCTGCCTCGTTCATCCAGTACAAGACAATAACATGTGAATAATCTCGCAAGCCTTTCAGTGCTTTTTCGTATTTCTTATTCAAGATGATTTCTGTAGTTGTTTTGCCAAAGCCGCCGTACCTATGTTTTTTTATCCTGCTTCTTGCATACCCAATAGGTTTGATTTTCATTTTTTCTTTATTTAATTCCCCTCTTTTATTTCTTGCTTATCTTCTTGGCAAGAAATATTATAAGCAGCACCAATACAATAATTATAAGCAGCTCTTCAACCAGCCCTAAAACTCCAGAGATAGATGTTGTATTGTTTATTATGGCTGCGCCTGTCATCATATTTTGGCTTCCAGCTTCTGCGGTTTCTTCCATGCATGCAAGCGCAGGGCTGATTAAGCTGAGCAGGGCTATGAAAAAGATGCCTGCAATAATTATTGACATTATCTTCATTCTTCTCATTTTAAATTCCGCACCCGCTTATCTCAGAAAGCTTTTCAAAGCTCTGCACGCCTTCATACATGCTGCCGTTGATTTCCCATGTAGGGGTTGTCTTTACGCCCTTGCTGTCACACAACCCCTCATTTTCTATGCATTTTACATAATTCAGCAATTTCTCAGACTTTCCAAACCAATTCATCTGTTTGGCTGTGTATTGGCAAAAGTCATTTCCGTATACAATAGCGCCTTTTTCAGTCAGGCATTTTGCAAAATCATCATACTGCCCGGTTCCCTGGCTTCTTGCATAAAAGGTGTATGAAAATATTGCTATTGCTGCAATAAGCGCTATTATAATAAAATAATTCTTTGTTCTCTTTCCGCCGGCAGGCTTTGCCTCGCTGCTTGAGGCATGCTTTGCATGAATATGCTGGTTCATGCTTTCAGCTGTGTCAAATTTTCTGCTGCAGAATTTACATTCAACTGCCATTTTTGCCCTTGCTTTTTAAGTTTTTATTTAATCTCTTGATTTTAGCTTTTGCCCATATCTTCTATAATATGCAATTCTGTTCTATCTGCCGCAGCCACCGCCAACAAACTGCCCGCTTGGGTAGCTTGGAGATGAACTGGCTCTTCCTGTGCCGCCAGAATTCATAAGGCTGTAACCGAAGAACAGCAATGCCAAAATCAAGATTACAATAACAATAACTGTAACTGTTTCCATTTTTTCTTATTTTTGCATTGCCTCCATTCAATTTTTTATTTTATAAAGCATGTATGCCTATTCTGCTGCCTGCCCGACTGGCTGGAATTTCCCGTTCAGCACTTCCATTTTCCTGAACACAAACTCATTATTCTTAAAGCTTCCAACCTGTTCCAGGATAGTTTTTATGCTAGTGTAATCTGAAATCTCCTTGGAAAGTATGATTGTAGGAATTTTGGTTATATTATATGAGTTAATAAGGCTTTGCCCGTTAGAGCTGCTGGCATCATCATATCTCTCACTTGTAATATAAATTCCAAGCTGTTGTTGAAGCATAGGCTTCAGCTGCGTAATGTTATAGCAGTCTGTGCAGCTTTTGTTTGTTATATATGTAACCTTTACCTTTCCTTTAACAACCCCTGTTGACAGCTCTTTGTAAGGGAAATATGGCTCTGTAAACATGTAATAATCCTTATTTTCAGCAAGAGATTTTTGAATTGCAGAAAAAATCCACCAGTACTCCCGTATGTTCTTTGACATCAAAAGCGCAGGCGCAAATGTAATTCCATTCTCGCTAATCAGCTTTTTTCCGTCTTCCGAAGATGCCTCAACCATTTCATATCTCTTTATCTTCACTCCAGACCGTTCAAGCTGCGCCCTAAGCTTTGACATGCTCGCGCATTCCTTGCATTTTGAGTCATAAATCTCCTTAAAATCAGCAAGCCCTTTAACCTCTAAGCTGCCTAAGTCAACATACGGCGCTGCCTTGTCAAAGATTGCAGCATCGCTTGTTTTTCTGAAAAGCGTGTCGTCCATCTCTATCTTGCCTATGCTTCTTGATACTATAACCAGCGCAGGAATCTTTGTTATTCCATACTTTTTGATAAGCTTTTCTGCATCAGCAGATGTATAGTTCAGTGCCTTTGTTTCTTTAATTTTGAGGTTGCTAATGCTGTCCAATCCTGCTGACACCAAGCCCAAGTCAAAGCATTCGTCACAGCCACCTATCTCAAAAGCAACTGCAGAATAAGTCTTTTCCCCGCTGCTTAATTTAATATTTTTAAGGTAAGGAACAGCCAAAATGATTATAGCAACTGCCAAGACAGCTATAACAGCAAGCATTGCCTTTTCATCATTAGCCATGCTGTTCAGGCTTAAAATGCCTTTTTCTCTTGCTCTTTTGCGGTTTTTTGTTTTGCCTGCCATGATGATTTTTGTGTTTTCTATAATTTTGCCTGTTTTTGCTCTTTTTTAATGTTTCTTTTTTATTCCTTGCAGCAATCCAGCATTTTCTTTACAAATTGCGAGATTTTTGACAGCTTTTGCTCTGAAATCTTGTCTTTTTCCTTAATCTTTCCCACCCCGTTTACAGCCCAGAACATGCTGTAAAGGTTAAATGCCTCGTAGAAGCTTTCCTCTGCCTCTTTTCTCTTTCCTTCATGAAGGTATTTTGTGCCAACCTCTGCCAGCCTCATTGATGCTGCAAGAAGATGCTTGCTTATGCACCATTTTTCAGAGTGGTCATCCTTGTTTTTTTCTTTTTTGACTATCTTCTCAAGCAGTTTTTTTCTCAATTCCCTTGTCTGCTCAAGAAACTCAAGATATTTTCTTTGGGATGTTTTCATAAAGCTGAAAAGAAAATGCTCTTCCAAGCTGACAAGATTCATTAAGGCAATGCTCAAGTCCTCGCCAAGAGACAGGTCTAAGGCGCTCATCTCTTTTATTTCATTGATTTTTTTTATAAAATTATCTGCCTGCATTTTTGTTTTTGTGATTGCCTGTTGCGCTATTTATTGCCTTGTCATAACCCAAAATATCAATTCCAAAAGGGCAAGCGCCACCACCATGAATGAAACCCACTAATATGGCCATACAAC
>CAYMCA010000056.1:0-6817 GCA_964388875.1 Candidatus Woesearchaeota archaeon | reverse complement strand
GTCCTGCATATAGGCGGCTACCATAAAATTTAGAGGAATCATGGTTCATTCTTCCCGGAGAGCCAAATTTGCTCGTTTCTGTGCCGTTCTTTTTACTTGCCATTTGCTTCCCTCATAATATTTAAGAATTTCTCGCCTTTCTTCTCGTATGTATCTTCTTTGTTTGCTATCTCAATTAGTTTTCCTAATTCTTTCTTAGGTCTCATTCCTGCAAAGAACATCATGTCTTCTTTTAACAAAGTTAAAAGTTGAGTCTTGAAATCCACATAAGAATCAAATCGTATAAATCCATTTTTCTTCGTGGATTTAATATTTTCTCCGTTGTTGTCTAATGGAGCAGGATTTAACGACCAGAACCCTTGAATAATTCCATAATTCTTGAGATTATCAATTTTTGAATAATAGCTTTTCATTACAGGAGTATTGCCTAAAACGATTATTGGAATTTTTGCAGATTCTAAAGATGATATTCTTACTGTTATGCTTTTTCCGATGGCTTTAAGCATACTATCCGAACGCAATAATCCCGGATTCCCTTGGTGTGTCTTAAAGTCGCCTAAACAACTTAAAGAAAACTTAGAATTATTTCTTAATAGTTCCCAATTCCAAACAACAGACATTTTAACTTCAAAAATAGCTATTATGTCTTCTGGTTTTTGAACAATAGAATCGGTTTTACAAATAGCAACATCAGCAGGAGAACCCTTAGTTAATTCTAATTCCTCGCAGACAACATTTCTAACAGCATAGGCATTTAATTCTTTAGCAATTTCTTTTAGAATTTCTAAAGCCCACTTTTCAGTATATGCTCCGATAAAAGCATTTCTGCTTTGCAGAGTGGTTTTAGCCCCTTTGTAACTTTTAGGCCAATAAGCATAATATTTTTTATCTTTTGTGGTGTAAAATAATTGTTCAGGGGAAGCAACCTCTAAAGATTTTGTGAAAAAATCCACTTCCTGCTCTTTAGTCCACAATGATTTATTTGCCATTTTTCTTACCTTCTTTTTTAATTTCTTCCACCATAAAATTTTCAAATTGCTTTGATAAAATCCACCCTTTCTTATCACAGATGGTTTTATAATCTTCGTAAGTTTGACTATCAACACTTAATGTGATTGTTCTTTTACCATTCCCCATTTTAATACCTCTAAATATCCTTATTTATACATATTTATAAAGCTTGCGCATACTTTTCCAGTGAAAACCTTCTTTTTCAGAAAAAGAAGCAAAAACACGCCCCCGCCCCTAACGACTAAACTATTCTCTGCCTTCGGCAGTTATTTTACAGCAGTTAAGAAAAAACTACGGCAACAAAAAAATTTTCGGCGACCTCTGGAACTCTGCGGTGCTCAATTCGTTCCGCTCCTCGCCTCGTTGCACTCTCCTCATTTCATTCGTCGGGACAGATAACAGCGATTTAACGGAAACCTCGTTGCACTTCGGTTTCCCAAATTTTCTCCGCTACGCTCCGAAAACTTCTTTTATCCCCGATGTTATGCAAAATAATTCCCAGAACTAATATGTCTCAAACTCTGACTCTTGCTTCTTTGGCTTTGGAGCCTCTGGCCTGTATATTGTCGCGAATGAAGGAGTGGCAATTATTATGTTCTCCCCGAATCCTGCGATGCCGCCCTCGATAGCGTCTGTTGTTTTCTTTATCTTTGAAACCGCCCTCTTAAGCTCAATTATATCCTTTGATTTCAGGGGCTTTATGTCAATAATGGCTATGGTATAGCCCTGCCTTAGGGCGTTAAGAATATGATTAACATCCTCAAACTGCTTAAGAACAAACGGCTTTATAAGAAGCTTTGACTTTTCAGCCTCAACACCCAAATCAAGCTCAATATATTCTGCATCCTGATTTTTTGAGCCAAATACCCTGAACAAACTCTCTTTTATTTTTTTAATCACCATGTTAAACACAAAAGTTATAGGTTTATAAATATTTCTATAGTAAGAAACAATCCTGCTTTTTTCCTATTTCAGCTTTTTTGTTATTTCCTGCCTTAATTTTTCTGTCTTTTCCGATATTAAATCCTCTTGTTTTTCTATCGAGCTTATCCTCAGGTTAAGAAGCTTCTTTTTTTCCTCGAGCTCTTTTTCAAGCTCAGCCCTGCCTGCTTTCAGCATGATCTGCCCGACTATCCTGAATGCATCATCCTTTGATTTTTTAAGCTCCTCGGCTGCATTATTTGTCTCGCTTAACTCAATTTGAAATGCCTGCTTCTGCAAAAGCAGGTTCTGAATGTTCTGCTCAAGAAGCTGAAGCTCCTGTATGCTCCTCTCTGTTTCCTTGTCTATGTTCATTTTTGGCAATAAATTTCTAAATTTTCTCACACAGCTTTTATTTTTGTTGCCTGCTTTCTCGGCTTGTAGAATACCTTAGAATCGCAATAAGGGCAGACAAACCGCTTCTCGAGAGCCTTGTGTGTAATCTGCTTGCCGCACTTAAAACATTTGTATGTTGCCATTTTATTGCATATTTTTTATGTTTATAAATTTATATCACTCCCTCTTAAGATAGTATGCATGGGACGCAAACTTTTTGCCGCATTTTTTGCAGAGCCATATTCCTTTTGCCAGCCTTTTTAAGGATTTTTTCTGGCAAAAAGGGCATAACTGCTTTTTCCTCTGTTTTTCCTCGATGCCTGACAGCTTTTCCCTGACTTTTCTCCCATACTTAGGGCCAAATCTTCCCGCTGCCTTTACTTTAGCTGTTCTCATTTTAAGTTTTGCATTTTTTATTTTGTCAAAAACCACCCATCACAGATGGGTGGCATGAATTTGCCACATTTCGTGTGGTTTTTGAGCATGCTCAAAATTCCACTCGTTTGTAACGAGTGGTTTGAACCACTCGTGGAATTCTGACATTTAAACAACACGCATTAATGGGGCTGCCAGGATTTGAACCTGGGTCGCATGCTTTTTCGCAACCAATCCTTTTGCCAGGATTTGCTCACCCAAAGCACGAAGCATAACCAGACTGGCCCACAGCCCCTTTGCAGTGTTGCAGGAAGATAGGGCTGGATTGTTTATAAATTTATAGATATTCCTACTTCTTTGCAGGCTTTTCTGCCTTTGCTTCTGGTGCCTTTGCTGCTGCAGGCTGTGCTGCGCCTGCTCCTGCTGCCGGCGCACCTGCTGTTGCTGCTGTTGCAGCTTTTGCAGCAGCTTCTGCCTCTTTCGCTGCCTTCTCTGCCTCTTCTTTCTTAATAAGCTCGTCCTGCTTTGCTTTTATAACTGCGAAATATTCCTGCAATTTCTTTCTTTTTTCTTCGCTTAATTCTGTTTTCTGCCCAGCAATCTCACTGTCATACTTTCCAGCGTCTATATCTTTCTCAATATCTTTCGGGCTTTGGTCCTCTATTAGAATGCCGAGGCTGACGCAGCTTCCAACAACTGACTTGACTGCTGACTTGAAATCCTTGCACAGCATTCCAGGCATCTTTGTCTTTGCAACAGATATAACCTGCTCAATTCCAGCATTTCCCACCTTGATTTTTTTATGCTCTCCAGAGCCCTTCTCCAGCCCGAGCTCTTTTTTCAGCAGCTCTGCCACTGGAGGCGTAAAGACATTTACCCCAAAGTTTTTTGTCTTTGCATCAACATCAATCTCAACCGGCACTTTTATTCCCTTGAATGATGCGGTTGCCTTGTTAACATCCTGTATGACCTTTCCAAGATTTACTCCTAAAGGGCCGAGCTTCTGGCTCAATGCTGGGCCCGGCTTCATGTCTCCTGCATCAATTATAAGTTTTATTTTCATTTTGGAAATTTGTTTTGTTACATGCCAAAAACCACCTGCCTGTTATGGGCGGCATGATAATGCAATATCGTGTGGTTTTTGAGCATGATCAGAATTCCACTTGTGGAATTCTGACATTTTAAACCTATTGATTAGCGCTTAGCGTATTCATTTTCCCCACCTTCAGGATTTTCTTCATCCTCATCCTTCTCTCTCCTTATAACCTTGACATTGTCTATTTTTACTGTAACAGGTATAGGAACAGTTGCGCCAAGCAATGAAACAAGAACCTCTCCTTTCTGCTTGTCCACCCTCATAACCCTTGCCTTCTCTTTCTTGAACGGCTCTGCAATGATTTCAACAACATCATTCTTCTCAATGTTCACTGCTGTTATCTGCGGCTCTATCATATTCTTGATTTCATCATAAGAGATTGGCTTTCCAATTATTCCCTTTGTGTACGGCAGGTCGAATACTGCCTCTTCCACTGTTTCCCTGTCAAGAGCCTCGAGAAAAATGTAGCCGCGCAGGCCATGCGGCCTTGCTATGCTGTAAACCTCTAATTTCTTTTTTATTGACCTGTCCTCAATTAAGTCAACTGCCTTGTCTTCCTTGTTTGTCGTGACTTTTATAACAAATATCATTGCATGAACACCTGTTGTTTTTTTAGTATAGGATTGAAAACCTTGGTTTTCATTTGCAACTTTCCCTTAATTTAGTTTTTATTATTTTGAACGTTGCATGAACACCTATTCATTTATACCAACTCACAAAACAGCGTGCGTTTAAAAAGTTTTGTGAGAAAGATAAAATTATGAGAAAAATGGGCATTATAAATCTTTCTGTTGCAAATTTTATTTTTATTTACCCGAAAAAGTTCATCGTGAATGAGATTATAAACCCTATAAGCCCGAGAAGCAAGATGCCCAATGCTGATATTTTTGATATTTCCTTGAATTCTTTTGTTGTCGGCTTTCTAAGGACATGCCATACCCTCATAGATTTGGCTGAAAACTCCTTGATGTTTTTGATGATATTCATGTTACAATAAGAAAGATTTAGTTTTTAAAAGTATTTATTGAATATCACAAAACCCTGATGGGTTTTTACCCCCACACTAAAGTGTGGGGTTTGTTCGTTGGGTTTTGAGATTCCCAAAAAATCTACAAGTAAAAGACTACAACATAAATGTTGTAGATTTTTTAAGGATTAATAAACTACAAATTTTTCATTATTGCGAGAGATTTCTCCTGTGCCCAGAAGATAGTCTCTAATGTAGGTAGACATCTCCAGGATAACAAGGGCGCTTGTATGGCGGGTTGTTATAGCAATGTCCTTAATTCGTTCTGAATTTCTATAAAGAAATTTTATGAATTTATTATCCTTCTTTGTGTCAATAGCGTCAAATATTGCCTCGCCAAATTCATGTTCATCCTTTTCTCCCTTGCCAACCATGCTTAGGTAGCCAGATATATTCTCCCTGTTTCTGATAAATTTGTCAATATCCCTTCTTACATATTGAATTTGCCTTTTCCCTTCATCTGTCAGAAAACATGGAACAGAATTATTTCTTCCAAATACCCCGCGCCTATAACCTTCATTTAAAGTCCCTATAATGTTAATGTCCATTTTTACTCCTCCAAGAACTCAATGCCGAGCTCGTCTGATATTTCCTTCTGCTCGCTTCTTGATGCAGTGTCTCTTGTGCCTAAAATCTGCTTGCTCTTTACGCCTGTGACAATAAGCATTACCTTTATGGTCTTCTCCATATCCTCGCTGATTTGCGCTCCCCAAATCATCTTTGCGTCGGGGCTTAGCTGGTTGCCAACCCTTTCAATAATCATTTTTGACTCCTCCAGGCTTACATCCTCGCCTCCTATGATGTTTATAAGCGCCCCGCTGGCGTCTGATATGTCAACATCAAGCAATGGATTCTGCAGCGCCTTTTCAACTGCCTCGTCTGCCCTCTGCTTGCTGTCTGACTCCCCAACCCCAATCAGGGAAACGCCGCCGTTGCTCATCACTGCCCTTATGTCTGCAAAATCAAGATTGACAAGCCCTGCTTTTGTAACAAGCTCTGTTGTGCCCTTGACAGCATTTGTCAGGATCTCATCTGCAACCTTAAATGCAGTATGCAAAGGCAGTTCCGGCGCAAGCTCAAGCAGCTTGTCATTAGGTATTATAATAAGCGTATCAACAATGCTTTCCATTCTTTCCAGCCCATACAGCGAGTTTTCTATCCTCTTTTTTCCCTCTATTGTGAAAGGCAGGGTGACGACGCCTATTGTAAGGGCGCCCTGTTTTTTCGCAATCTCTGCAACAACAGGGGCAGCGCCAGTCCCTGTTCCGCCGCCCAAGCCGCAGGTGATGAATATCATGTCAGAGCCGCTAAGCCGCTTCTTAATCTCTGCCTCTGATTCTTTTGCCGCCTCTTCGCCTATCTTAGGGTTGCTTCCTGCGCCAAGCCCCTGCGTCAGCTCTCTTCCAATCAGTATCTTAAAATCAGCATTTGTATAGAGCAAGTCCTGGGCGTCTGTGTTTATCGCTATAAGCTCGCCGCCTTTAATCCCAATCTCCCTCATCCTTGTAAGCGTGTTGCCTCCTGCCCCGCCAAGCCCTATAACCTTAATCTTTGCATTCTGCTTCTTTAGAATCTCCTCCAGCTCCTTGTCAATCTCTATCAGCTCCTGATTTGACTCTTTTTTTTCAAATGTTTCAGCCATGCTTAATGAAATGGTTTATGCTTTATAAATTTTAGTATAATATACTATCAGGATTCTGCTTCAGCCGCCGGCTTTTCCTTAGGGTTTTCCTGCTTATCTTCTTTCTTAATCTCTTCAACACTGACTCCCAGCTTAAGAATTTCCTCAAAGCTGCCCTTAAAATGTTCTAGGACTGGGTGGAATTGCTTTTCTGCCTTAAATACAACTTTTTTATCCTTTATCTCAAATTTAAGCCTCATGCCGAAGAAAAAATCCTGAAGCGCATTTATTTTCTCATTCTCATCGGTTACCTCTCTCAAAACCTTAATCTCATACACCACATTCTTTCCTGAAAGAGGATTGTTAAAGT
>CAYMCA010000055.1:0-6898 GCA_964388875.1 Candidatus Woesearchaeota archaeon | reverse complement strand
CTTTGAACTTTGAAGCTATCAGAAATCCATAAGAGATTTCTGAAGTTTTAAGGTGTAGTGCTCCATTGTTTTTTTGATTTTGTCTGCTTTGCATGTTTCATGAAAAAATCTCTGTGAATATCTTCTTTTTCAGCATCTGACAAGCCCTCCAGGCTCCAGTATTCTTTTCTGCAATTTATCATCTTATCAATCTCCTCTTTTGGCAATAACCTTCCCTTGCCTATCCCTCTGCATCTTGTATCAACATAAACCTCTTCTGTCAGGGGGTCTATGGAAAAAGGATAGCCCTGGCAGGTGAGGGGCTTGTATTCATGAATTGAGCATCTCTTGTTTTTTAAAAAGGTGCAATAGAAATCATTCCCTCTTTTTGTTATTTTTTTTCCGCCGGCAATTGTAGAAAGGCCGTCTTTCAGCCTTTCCTGCAGGCCTTTTTCAGGCACAGGCACCAAATACATCCTGCAACAGTCAGCGCATCCTTCAATACATTCAAAATAAATCTCCCTGAAACTTTTTATATTAACAAACTTGGGGCTTTTGAAGCCCAAAACCCTGAAAAATATCTTATCAAATAAGGACATTTCTTTCATTATTTGAAAGTCTATGTAATTAAATATAAAAACTTAATGAGGATGGGGTATACATAACAGAATGCTCTGTTAGGGGGTTGTAGTCCAGCTTGGTTAAGATTCAGCCTTCGGGTGCGAGGACAGCTAATAGTTTCCTTTGCTCAACCTTCCTTTTTTGGGAGGAAAAAAGAAAAAGGCTGCGGCCCCGGTTCAAATCCGGGCAACCCCATAAATTTAAAAATAGTATAACCTTAATTGTAAGGAATAAAAATGGCAGATGAAAAATATTTTAGAAGAATGATTGCAAATGAGTTAGGGCTAAAGGTTAGTGAAGTGACGCCAGATGTTGTGCATAATATGATAAATCGCTTAGAGAGAGAAGCAACTCATAGCATTTTTGAGACAACTCGCCCGGTGGGTGTTTGCACCCCAATAGCGCAGAGAGTTTATCTTGGATTAGTAAAACTCATGCCTTACAAAGAAGAATTAAAATTGACAAATTATATTCATAACTGGAACAAATGAAGATGAGCAGACAAGCTGGCCTGAAAGGGCGTGGTTATTTTCCTGGATGCATATAAACAGGCATGTAAATCTAGTTTAAACTATAAGGCAAATTCTTCTGATTTTGGCTCTTCTTTAAACAGGAGGTGTGTTCCTTGCCGGAAAATTCTCTTATTTTATAAATGAGCTTTTGGAGGATAAAAAGGAAACAGGATTTTATGAGATTGAAAGGATATTCTCAAAAAAGGAAATAAATATTCTTGAGAAGATTGCTTCCGAGCATGTTTTAGATGAAAAAACAGAGGCAAAGAGATTTCTTGATTATGCTGCTAAAGATGACGAGGAATATGCAGAAATATGGAAAAAACTCGGAAATTTCTGGCATTATATGCTGCCCTTTGCCAGCGAAAGATTTAATAAACATATTATGTTTTAGTCAATATGAAAAAAGAGAACCTGGAAAAAAAGAAAGAAAAAGAGGCAGAGAAAACGAAAGAAAAAAAAGAGACGGGGATTACAGCAGAAAAGGATGAGTTTTCCGAGTGGTTTTCGCAGCTTATGCTTAAAGCAGATTTAGCAGATTACACTGATGTTTCTGGCTGCATAGTCCTTAAGCCCGCAGCATATGCGATATGGGAGATGATTGTTGATGAGTGTGACAAGAGATTTAAGAAATTAGGAATAAAAAATTGTTACTTTCCATTGTTTATCCCAGAAAAACTTTTAAGCATGGAAAAAGAGCATGTTGAGGGTTTTTCTCCGGAGGTTGCGTGGGTTACAGAAGCAGGAAATAACAAACTAAGCGAGAGACTGGCTGTCCGGCCAACATCAGAAACAATAATGTACCCTTCTTATTCCAAATGGATAAGGTCCTGGAGGGATTTGCCGCTTAAATTGAACCAGTGGAATAATGCAGTAAGATGGGAGTTTAGCCATCCTGTTCCATTTTTAAGAACCAGAGAATTTTTATGGAACGAGGGGCACACTGCTTATGCCAGCGAAAAAGACGCAATCAAAGAAAGGGATGAAATATTGAATGTTTACAGGGAAGTCTGCGAGGATTTTATGGCTCTTTGCGGGGTTGTCGGGAAGAAAACAGAGAAAGAAAAATTTGCCGGGGCTGTATTCTCAGAAAAGATTCACTATATAATGCCCAACGGCAGGTCAATAGAGGGCCCGTGCTTTCACCATGACGGCCAAAAATTTGCAAAAGCATATGACATTAAATTTTTAGACCAGGATGGAAAGGAAAATTATGCATGGCAGAATACCTTTGCAATCTCAACAAGAATGCTAGGGGTCATGTTTGCAGTTCATTCTGACTCAAAAGGGCTTATTCTCCCGCCAAAAATAGCGCCAACGCAAATTATTATTATTCCAATATACAATAATGAGAATAAAAATGAGATAATCAAGAAGGCAAAAGAGATTAGAGAGCAGCTTAGCGAGTTTAGGGTTGAAATAGACATGAAAGATGATTCTGTCGGAAGCAAGTTTTATAATTCAGAGCTGAAAGGCATTTCTGTAAGAATTGAGATTGGGCCGAAAGACATAGCAAAAAAGCAGGTTGTTGCTGTGAGGAGAGACACCCATAAAAAATATGAGATAAAAACTGCAGAACTGAAAAAAGAGATTTCTGAGATATTGGAAGACATGCAAAAAAGCCTCTTTAAAAAATCTGGGGAGATGTTCAAGGAAAAAGTAGAAAGAGCAGAAACTATTGACAAGCTAATCAAGATTATTGAAAACAAAAAAGTGGGCATTGCCCCTCTTTGCAAAAGAAGAGAGTGCGAGGATACAGTAAAATTCAGGACAAAAGGGGCAAAGGCATTATTCATTTCTGAAGAAAAAATAAAGCCAAAAACACAATGCATAATCTGCAAAGAACCAGCAGATTATTATGTCTATGCTGGAAAAAGCTACTAAACCTAACAAGCAATAAGGCTTATGTAGCTAATTCTTATTAACTGAGGCGACAAACCTTTCATTTAATTATTCACTAAAAAATCAACAACATAATTATAGACATCTGGTGTTTCAGATGGTCTTGTTAATGCCCCATGCAACATACTACTTACTGTACTTGTTTTGCTATAATAATAATTTTTAGCTCCATTTAAAGGTGCACTTGATTTACAGACCACTCCATCGCTATCTTCTAAATTAGGACATACCAGTAAATAATCTGAACTTACTCCTATTACTGCTAAATATTTTATTCCTGGAAAGGTTTCTTGGGAATTAAGAGTAGTTATAAAAGTACTTCCACTTCTCATATCTTCACATTCAGGACCGCGATGACCAATATCACATCCCAAGCCCGCAGAATAGCCATTTGTACCATGATTTGGCGTCCCTAATGTAATAATCTTATTTACTTTTGAAGTACCATACTTTCTAACATATTCTCTTACAACTAAACCCCCCATAGAATGAGCTACCAAATCTACTTTGTTCTTTCCAGTTGCATAGAGAGCAATATCAATCATCTTACTTAATCTATCAGCATAAACTGAAATAGAATATTGATCGTCACTTAAAACAGCATCTGAAGCAGAGCTGTATTCTCCCTTGTAATAAGTTACTCTAAAAGAAACTGGTTTTGATAAATCTTTCCATTGTCCTTTTTGGAAATTAACTAATTCTTGACTTGCCAAGATATATCCTCTGTCCTCATAGTATCCCTCTTGAGCTAATTTTTCTTGCATTTCTGAGAATCCATGCAGACTATAAAGACTGCTCCCACTGGTCATAGAATGTCCATGAACAAATAATAGCGGGTAATTTACATCGGGATTTGATTCTTGAATAGTATAAGATTGATTACAATCATTAGGGCAACTTGTATGAGTTTCCCCAGAATCACAAATTCCATTACCACAGGTTATCTTGATACATCTTCCAGAATTTTGATCACAAGTTCCGTCACTACACTTACAATCATTTGGAGAAGTTGCACAATTTTCTCCGAGTTGTGCCTCGCAGATACCATTTTGACATTGTATCAAAGAACAATCTTTACAACCCAATGTGCATTCTCCAGCATTACAAATTCCATCTCCACAAAAAGAAGCAGCCTTACAATTCCCACAATCTTGTTGGCAGGAATCACAGCTTTCATCACCTTGACAATAACCATCCCCACACCAACTACAATCTAATTTACAAGAACCAATTTCATCTTGTTGGCAAATTCCATTTCCACAATATTCAATCTTGGACGGATTTACCCCAAGAAAATTAACTAATAAAGCAACAAGAATAATTCCAAGGATAATCCCACCAATGATTTCGAATTCCGAAAATTTCATTTTACTCTTTTCTTATGAGTCTTTGATTTAACGGATTTTTTGGTTTGTTTTTTCTCTTTTACTTTTTTCTTTTTCTCTTCCTTTCCTTCTAATTGTTTCTTAAACTTAGAATTTCGAATTATTTTGAAGATAATATAGCCGATTATTACTAAGATTATTGCTCCTACTGCCCAGAAAGTTATACTCTTTTGTTTTGTTTGAACCTCTTCAATACCCTTTTGTACAGTTTGTTGTGCTGCCTGCGAAGCTTCTTTCACAACCTCCTCACTTTTACAAGCCCCACAATCTGTTGAACAACTACCACAATCTTCTCCCTTTTTACATTCACCATCCCCACACCAACTGCAATCTGCCTTACAAGTTCCTATTTCACTAGAGTCACAAATGCCATTTCCGCAATAATTTTCACACATTCCACTGGATCCGCATCTTTGACTGCTCTTACAAGCACAATCTTATGGAGAATTTGCACAATTTTCTCCAACACCAGAATCACAAAAGGTGTCTCCTATTTTATATGGTTTATTCCAACATTTTTCATGAACACAATATTTCCCTTCACATTCTGAACCAGAGATACATACCGAACCATCACATTTACCAACATCAGTTGGACAACTACTACAAGTTTCATATGTTGATTCTTTGATACTATTTCCACAGTAGGTAGTACATCCTCTGCTATCCTTTGGTCTACTAATATCAAACATACATTTCATTCCAGAAGAGCAAGGACAATCTGATAAGGCAGATTGGCAATTTTCATAATTATTTGATGTTGTACAAACATTATCCCCTAGATAAGGATAAGAGAAAGAATATGTTTTTGTTTTTTGTTGGTCCCCTTGGCTTATGCAAACTGGCCATAACGAACCGGGGAGATTACATATGACTGTTAAAGTTCCTGAAACAAAACCTTGACTAGATTGAGCATTTATATTAAAATTAAAACCACAAGTATTTTCTAAGCAATCAAAACTTTCACTATCTTGACCTGCGTACCAACTACAGGAGATTTTGCATGTAGAACCTACGTAAGTTACTGAACTTTTAAAAGAGGCATAATCTGTCTGATATGCAGCGGATTTAGTCGGTTCAACCGAGTTTAATGTAAATTCAAATGCAAAGATATTGCTAACAAAAAGAAGAAACCAAATTAAAATCAAAACAGTAAAAACTTTAATTGACTTATGTTGATGTTTATTTCCCATTTTGGTACTTTCATAAATTCTATTTAAACCATGGAAGTTTCTTATGATATATGAAATAAGCAAAAAGTAATAAAACAATGCCAATAGTTAGGATTGTACCATCCACTCCTGTAAAAGCAAAACTAACAGAAAGATTTTTGCTTATAATTTCTCCATATACTGCCTGTTGTCTTAAATATTTCGCAAATGGAAGATAAATAAACACAAAACCCAATACTGATAAAATTGTTGTTATTATTTTTCTTTTTTCCATTTTTCCTTAAAATTTCACTCCCCTTTACAATTCCTATAATTGTAAGAACACCCTTCTTTACAAACACTATTCAAAATACCCTCACCGCATCCATGATTACAATCTTGAAATTGTTTTTCACAAGGGTCTACTGCTTGCTGAAATGCCCCACTTTGTATGATTACAAAAGCAGCTATTCCTAACAGAATTAAAAGGATTATTATGAATATCACAATTCCTGCTCCAGCTTTTTTATCTTTCAAATATGTAACCATATGGTAACAATAAGGTAAATATTCCTTTATAATCTTTTCGGTAACTTTTATGCATGAATAAGGCAACCAAATGGAATGATGTAAGTTTTATAATTTCTAGCGAATATAGAAAGAAGGTTTTAACAGCTTTGGAAAACCCAAAAATTCCTTCTAAACTAAGCAAGGAATTAAACATTAACAAAGCGCATATAAGCAGGGCATTAAAAGAATTAGAATCAAGAAAAATAGTCAAATGTCTAACTCCTGATTCTAACAAAGGAAAATTATATGTTATTTCAAATTATGGCAGAGAAATATTAAAGGAAGCATCAAAATTGTAATCTCAAAGGTAGTCCGCATTGCCACCGAAAAGCTTATAAATAAGATTTATCTTATAAATAAGGATAAACTTATTAAGAATAAATTTACTGGAGGTAAATTCAAACATGGCTGAAAAAATTGAAATGGCAACTGTAAGCTCAAGGGGGCAGATTTGTATTCCTAATGACATAAGGGATGAGATGGGCTTAAAAGAGGGGAGCAAGGTTTTGTTCGTATTGACTGACGACTCCTTGATTATGAAAAAAGTGAATACACAGACTTTTGAAGAAGTGACTAGGCCTTTAAGAGAAGCGAAGAAGATGATAAAAGAGGAAGATGTTGTTGATTTGATTCATAGGTTTCGGGTTAAAAAAAGAGCTGAAAAATGAAAGTTGTTTTAGACACGAATGTCCTTGTTTCTGGAACATTCTGGACAGGTGACTCATTTAGGGCAGAGCGGTTGAAAGAAACCCTTTGCATGCTTTAGCGTGCAGATTGA
>CAYMCA010000054.1:4717-7341 GCA_964388875.1 Candidatus Woesearchaeota archaeon | reverse complement strand
TTTGGATAAACTAAATGTTTAATTTTTATCCGAGAAATAGTTCCGTCACCATCAAAGTATCCTCTCACAAATGCCCTTATTTCTTCTTTAGGAAGCTTGAAAAAATAGTTTGGAATATTTTCTTTATTTCTATCTGTAAATCCAAAGAGTTTTAAATATTCCACCAGCAATTTAGAATAAACAATAACGCCAAAACAATTCCCCTCATTTTTTTCTTTAAAACTATCTACTCCAAAAACGCTATTCATTAAATACTTAAACCTATTAATCAAATCGGCGTCATTATTATAAAACCCAATAGAATCTCCCCTGCTTTCTATATTTCCATCAGAAACAATCAGCCCTAGCAATTCTAATAATTCTGGAGAGGTTTTTTCAGGTAAACTAATAAAATTGCTTCTAGAAAGATTTTTGCTTTTTATGGCATATTTACCATCTTTCTCAGCCAAATCAAAACTCTTTTGAAACTCCTCAAATAATACATGATAACTCTCTTCTTTCATATCAATCTTGTTTAACCTTACTACAAAATCTTTAATTTTAATATTTTTAACAGGTTCCCATGCAAGGCCTCCATTTTTATATACCAAAAATGGCTGATTCTCAGAAACTGTAATCTCATTGCCGTCGCTTAACTTCAGCTTGTAAGAGTTTGCAACTAATTTTGTAGTGTGAGTTATATGCGCTTTTTCTATCTTTCCATCTTTAAATGCATATGTAGATATTGGCTCTTTTAACCTCTTAACATCATAATTTCTAAATTTCTCAACATCTCCTTCTTGCTTGTATATCTCTTCAGCTTTAACATATCCCTTAGGATTGGTAAGTATGGGTGTTTCACCAGAAACACACATAATCTCTGGCCCATTCAGCAATATAAAATTTGCTTCGCTTTCATTTGCCACTGCCTTTGCCAAAAGTGTCTTGCCTGTGCCAGGAGGGCCGTGCAGCAAAACGCCCTTTGGCGGCTCTATTCCGAGTCTTGAAAAAAGTTCAGGATGCTTCAGGGGCAGCTCAACCATCTCCCTAATCTTTTTTACCTCATCTGTCAAGCCGCCTATGTCCTCGTATGTAACCTCTGGAACCTTCTCCTCACTTACCTCAACTGCCTTCGGGCTCAAAACCATCTCAGTATTCTCTGTAATAACGCATTGCTGGGCAGGAGTTGTTGAAACAACCACAAACCTAATCTGCTGTATGCCTCCAAAACCAAAATTGCCGAGCGCCTCTCCGAAAAAGTCGCCAAAAAAATCCTCAAATTCCTCCGACATCAAGTCCCTCCTTCTCTGAACTCCGCCAAGAACAACAATGTCACCCTTTACAACAGCCCTCCCAAGCAATCCTCGTTTCATGCTCTCGGGGTCGCCCTGAATCATTATGCCTTTCTGGGAAGGCGCAATTGTCACCTTTTTTGCCTCTTTAATCTCTACTCTTTTTATTTCAACAACCTCACTGATGCCTGTTTTTGCATTTCTTCTTATTATTCCATCTATCCTTATTATTCTCTCACCGATGTCGGCCGGGTATGCCCTGTCAACAATCGCTACTGTCTCCCTGTTGCCTTTAATAGAAATAACATCGCCCCTTTTCAGCCCAAGCTGCCTCATGACTTCAGTATCAACTCGTGCTATGCCCTTATAGGCATCGTCCTGCAATGCCTCTACAACCTTCAGCTTGACAATTGACTCTTGTTTCATCTTCTTATCCTTTTTATTTTAATTACGCTCTTAAGAGGGTGGCTGGCATCGCTGAACATCAGCGAAAGCTTGCCTGCTTCCTCAAAACAAAGCCTTACCATGTCGTCCATAATCCTCTCCTCTTCCTTTATAAAATTTACAATCTCCTTGGGTATGCTGACAGCATAGCTGTTTCCAACAACACGCAACTTGACTTTAAAAATCTTGTTTTTTAGCGCCACAAAATCATTGTATTCCTGCATGTCAAGGGGGTGCATAACACGCTCGCCGCAATGCTCGCATTTAAGGAACCTAATCCTAAAGCCATCCTCCATGTCCTCAAATGGCTTCATAACCCTTTCGCACTTGCCGCACAAAACCTTCTGCTCAAATATGTCTTTCATTTTTATTTGCTTTCAGTATACATCTTATGTATACACAAGAAATATACACTATTTAAATATTTCGGTTGAGTTGGCTTTGCACATAAAAGCATTTCTGCACGCAAATTTATTTTCTATAGATTTATAAATCTTCAGATTCTACATTAAAAATGAAAGAGGATAAAAAAGAGATTAAAATAAAAAACATAAAAGATTTTTGGAACTGGCTGTGGAACTCAAACAGCATCCTGAGCTGGGTTGTTTTTGTTGTGATTGCATTTGTGCTTATCAGGGTTGTGTTTTTCGGCCTGGTTTCCCTGGCGACGGGCTCGCCAATGCCTTTTGTTGTAATTGAAAGCTGCTCAATGAACCATCCCGGATTTTTCGGGGATTTTGAAAACTGGTGGCAGAATTATGGCTTATGGTATGAAGAGAAAAATATAACCAAGGAGCAGTTTGAGGGATTCAAATACAGCAGGGGGATGAAGATGGGAGACATTATTATAGTAACCATCCCGGGAGGAATGAATACGTGAGGACGACGGCGATTTCCGGGAGGGCTGGG
>CAYMCA010000054.1:0-4707 GCA_964388875.1 Candidatus Woesearchaeota archaeon | reverse complement strand
GAAATAGAGAAGGGGGATGAAGATGGTAGACATTAGTGTGGGATGAAAGAGGGGGGGAATAGAATTGGGGGATGTTATAATATTCCAGACAAACGAGGAGGCAATATCAAGGCGCCCTATAATCCACAGGGCTATTTCTCTTGAGCCTCTTGCAACGAAAGGCGACTACAACTCAAAACAGCTGACAATGAGCAATAATGTTTACAGAATAGACGAGACGAGCATAAGCGAAGAGCAAGTTGTGGGAAAATCAGTATTTAAGATTCCGCGGCTTGGCTGGGCAAAGCTGATTTTCGTAAAGATTTATGAGCTTGCAAGAGGCGTTCCTCAAACGCCATGGTGCTGACAAAAAAAAGTTAAAAGTTAAGAAAGATTTAAAAAGGTTGCTAGATAGGAGTAGCAATAAAAAATTAAGACAAAAAAAATGGAATTTTGCCCAAAGTGCGGAAGTGTGCTTATTGAAAAAAGAAAGAATTTTGGGTGTGCTAAATGCAACTACTCTGCAAAAGGCAAGGTAAAGATTGAGACGAGTGAAAAGCAGGGGGAGAGGGCAAACATAGGGGTGATAAAGGAAAAGGACACAGATGTTTTTCCGGTTATCGCAACAATATGCCCCAAGTGCGGGAACAGGGAGGCATATTTCTGGACTGCGCAGACAAGAAGCGGGGACGAGGCAGAAACGCGCTTTTTTCGCTGCACGAAGTGCAATCATACCTGGAGAGAGTATAGGTAAAATCTGATTCTGGTGTTTTTCTTGTATACTTCAGCACAATCAAGGTTATAAATTAAAACTTCTTGATTAAAATTATGGGCGGCAGATTTATAGAATCAAGGGAATATGTCCTGAAGAAGATGGACAAATGGTATGCTGAAAGGGTGAGAAAGCATTTAACCCAGGAGCATGCAGAGATAATAGCCGAAAAATTTAATGAGGCTTTGGATAGCGCAGGCATTCCTGATAACATTAAAAACATTATGAGAATAGACTCGCAGAAAGAGGGCTTTTTTTATGACCAGATCAACACGGCTGCAGAATCATACTTTTCCAGGGCATATGCAACCATGGAGGCGTTTATGGAAAGCGAAGAAGCCGGCGGAAATATCAAGCAAGAATATATTCCTAAATGGGCAAGAGAAGAATATTTTGATTTAGTATTTAAAACAACAAAGCAGATAAAGATGTTTGTTGATGCTGTAAGAGGCGAGGCAGGCGAAAAGTTTCCGGGGGAAATATCTTATGATGACATAAACGGTGCTTTTTTAAGAACATTTAGGGGTGCTGATGGATTTACTGAATTCTCCAATAGCACTCTTGATTCTGCTTTATTGATATTAGAGTATGCTGTTATAAGCGGAAAAGAGCCGCAGGAGATGTTTAATTTTTTGGAAAAATATTTTTCATTGATTAAGCCGATAATGCCCCAATTCAGCAGGGCAGTTTTCGGAGATTTGGAAAAGATGCTATAGCTGGATGAATCTTGAAAACCCTGTTTATTCCAACATCTTTTTAAATTCACATTTCTTCATTTTTGCAAGGATCCGTAGCTCAGCCTGGTTAGAGCACCGCACTCTTATACAACACAAGGAAAAGGAAAGTACGCCAGAAAACCTTGGTTGCCTGGCAATGCGGGTGTCGAGGGTTCAAATCCCTTCGGGTCCATTTTTTTCTTCATTAGCTTTAAAAACACAATCTTCTACGCAAAATCATGAAGATTGGAGTTAAAACTTATGATGACAGGGCATTCTTGGGGCATTTCAGGAAAAAGGCTGATTTTTTTGAGGTGATGGCGCTAGAGGGCAGGGATTACAGCTTCTTGAGGCAGTTTTCAGGCCCTATTATAATCCATGCGCAGCACTATGTATTTGGAGACAATCCTGCTGATAAAGCAAGAATTGAGAAAAATGCATCATCAATTAATTTTGCCAGGGGTGTGGCAGATTTGGCAGGCGCGAAAAGGATTATCCTGCATCCAGGCGTTATAGCAAACAGCAACTGCAGCGAGGAGAACGCAGCTGCTTTTGTTAAAATGTTAAAAGATGGCAGGATTATAATTGAAAATCATCCTTACATCGAGGGGTTAAATTACCTATGCACAACACCTGAAGAGACAAAAAGGTTTATGAAAAAAGCAGATGTTGGGCTTTGCCTTGACATAAACCATGCAATTGAAACTGCATTTATGAAAGGAATAGGCTGCAATAAACTGATTAAAGATTTCATAAAGCTCAAGCCGGTTCATTACCATTTAGGCGGGCAGAGGCTTGAAAAGGGAGCTAACGGCAGAATACTCTCGCACCTGCCATTTAAGGATTCAACACTTGACTTAAGAGAGATTTTGGGATTTCTGCCAAAAAATGCAGAGATAACTCTTGAAACAGAGCCAAACATAGAAAAGACAGAGGATGACTTATCGAGGGTGAGAAAGCAGGCATTTTGAGCATAAAACCTGCCATGCCCAATTATAACAAGCCTGTCGAGGTGCTGTTAAGATTTCGGGACTTGATTAAAGGTGTTAAGTGTCGGGACTTTTAGAAAGGTTTAAATTAGTTTAATCCTTATTACCTATTATGCAGAACCTTTTTATGAGAAGTATTGAAATAGCTAATATGCTTGGATTATCTCTCGGGGCTTTAGGTCTTTATTTTTCAAGTGATAAGCGTCTTATTAAAAGATTAAGCATTGCTTCCTTATTGATATTCGGGCTTTTACTATCCTTATTTATTTATCTTTTAATTAGAGATATTATTCAGAATGGAATTAATAACCTTATATGATGGGGTTATTAAGTAATGTAATCGTGGCTTAATTATTATAAATTTCTTATTAATAGTTAAAGTGTCTACTTCTTGAAACATATCCTGGATTTAATCTTATATTATGTTTGTTTCCAAAGTACCATATAATCAAAACCCCAATAACACAGATAATAAAAGCGATAAATAAAGTAATGTACATTCCAGCAACAATTCCTTTATTTGTAAGATTACTAAAACCTCCAGATAATCCGTTAAACCCTAAAATAATTCCAAATAGAATAAGCAATAGTCCAATAACCCACCAAAAAAGCATTTTTATACCACTTTTGATGACTAACCCAAAGCTCATAATATATAAA
The DNA here is from genome assembly GCA_964388875.1 of Candidatus Woesearchaeota archaeon. Classification (GTDB taxonomy): domain Archaea; phylum Nanobdellota; class Nanobdellia; order Pacearchaeales; family GW2011-AR1; genus JACOYM01. Next base: position 1,591 of record CAYMCA010000054.1, on the reverse strand, counting down.
GAAAAATAAAGCTTAAAAACTTATTGTTTAAAGCAATTTTTTATTATAAAAGTAAGTGCTTTTATTTCATTCATTACTTCTATTTTATCATTTCCTGCAATTTCTTTTTTGTTTTCATAGCAGTTAGAACAATTAATTATTATCACTTTATCAAATGTTTCTGATTTTGAGTTGGCAAGAGATGTGACAGCATCAATTTCATTTCCATCTACTTCTTGGGCGATATCATAATATGTTCTCACAAACTTATAAGCCCATAAGTCATCTTTTTCAAATATTTCATTTAAGCATTTGTCTGTTTCTTTAACCACCATTACCTTGCTTTCGTTATCTGTTAAAGAAAGTAGTTTTAATTTATCAAATAATTTTCTTGAAGATTTGATTAAATCACTATCCAAATCTGATGTCCAGTTTAAAAAACAAGAAGTAGTAAGAATAAAATAAAAAGCCATTAAAATAAATCTTAATTGAGAGTGTTACACTTGCTTTGTAAAGCGTTGTGAAACTTCTCAATTGAGAACCCCCTCTCTTTTGCCAGTATTTTAAATAAGTCAAATGTCGTCTTTCCTTGTTCAACTAAAAATGGCTTAACACCTGGATTAGAACTTATCTGAACACAAACTAAGGATAAAGGTTCTATATCCATAATAGAAATTCCTTGCCCATTAAAGTTAATCACTTTTTCTTTTAACTCTTTTGGTAAACTACTAAAAAGTCTCATTTCATATTCTCCATCAAATGCTTTCTTGTCCATTAAATTTGCAGGAATTTCCATTTTTTAAATATTTATATAATACAGAATACTAATTTAAATTAAACCCCCTTTCAACTCTTTTTTCATAGTTAATCATGGATAAATAAGTATAAATAACTTTCTATTTTATATCTATACAAATGTATATACTACATCACCATAATCTTTAAATAGTAGTATATACTAATGTATATATGAAAAAACAAATAAAAACAGAAATTAGAATTAATGGAAATATAGATATAGAAGGATTAACACAAAACTTAATGGAAGGCATAAGAAGAATAAATGAAGATATGAAAAAGCTTAATGTTCCAGAAGAAGTTTTAGACAGAGAAGTAAAACCATTTGGAAATGCCTCACATATTATTTTGCCTGAAAAATACAAAGGCAAGAAAGCAAAAGTCATAATCAAGAAATAAATATAAACCTCTCCCGAAGGAGAGGGTATTCGTCGCTAAACAAATACCAAATGAACAATACAACAGAACTTAAAAACTTTTCTGAAACAAGAGAAGCCAGAGCAAAAGCCATCTTACAAATAGGAAAACCTGAATGTTTAGATGAGAATACTTACTTAGTGCCTTCTCAATTTGACAGCAATAAGAAATATCAAGTAACACATTTTGACAGCTATTCCTGCAACTGCAAAGATTTTGAGTTAAGGTGCAAAGGAAAAGGATTATACTGCAAACATATCAAAGCTATTCTTTTATTTGAAAAGCTAAAAAATGCTTATGAAATAGAAGCTACACCAATAAAGCAAGAAATAGAATTAATCATAGACAAACCAACTGAAAACTGCTGTCCTTACTGCAATTCTCAAAACTTAATCAA
>CAYMCA010000053.1:0-7568 GCA_964388875.1 Candidatus Woesearchaeota archaeon | reverse complement strand
CTGATGATTTTTGCAAGAAAAAGTGAGAATGTTAAGTTTGATTATGGACTTAACAAAACCGCAAGTTATTTATACCCTTTTTTCTTTGGCTAATTTATGAATAAAAGGGGCGTATCAGAGGTTATTGCCGCAGTTCTGTTAGTAGCTATCGTCATCATTATTATTGCAATAATATTCACCTGGAGCTATAACTTTGTCCAGAAAAAGGCAAGGGAATCAAGGGAAAACCTTTACTGCCAGCAGCTGGATGTTGCAGTCAGGCAGGCGTGCTATGAGGAAAGCACGGCGAGGATTGCTATAAAAAATAATAAAGACATTGCTGTCCTTGATGACTCTATGGTAAGGCTTGAGGGCGCAAATTCCTATGTTGAGGTTCCTTTTCCGCCTTTCTCAACTATAGAAAGCTTTGAGATGAAGCAGATTGAATTCTCATACAACAAAAGCATTATTGGAGAGATACAAAAGGTGATGCTTTTTCCAAAATTAACCTTGGAAGGCAAAAAATTCTTCTGCGAGGGCATAGAAAATGAAATCAAGGCATGTTAGTTTTATCGTTGCTTTAATGCTGGCAGGCATTATCTCAATCAGCATTGCCTCTGCTTTAACAAGCATAAACATGCCTGAAACTGCAAAGCTTAATGAGAATATAGCAATAAGCATAAACCCAGATTCAAAAGGCATATACCAGGATGTTTATTTCTCCAAAGACAGCAGCATTGTTAGCAAAATCACCCTTGCTGGCTGCTTAAATGGCGTATGTTATGGCAAGCAGGTAATATCCTACAAAATTCCTTCTGGCTGGAAAGGCATTTACAGCTTTTTAGCTTATGATTACAAAAAAGGCGAGTGGCTCGCAGCAAATTTTACAATAACAAGCTGCGGGAATTCTGCCTGCGAAAAGGACGAGACAGAAAAGAGCTGCCCTGAGGATTGCAAGGCAGAATCTGGAACAGAAAAGAAAGCAGGGGAAACAACAGGAGTTTCCTATAACCCTATATGCAAATATATTAAATTTCAAAACAAAAGCATGTTTGACAATGCAACATTAGAGTTATGTAAGAAGATGGATGAAGCAAAAAAGAAGGCAATAGGTAAAGGCAAGCTCAAAAAGCCAAAAGGCATAGAACTCAAAGAAAGCAGAATTCTTGAAAAGCAAGGGCAAGGAACAATAAAATTCAAGAATTCTTTTGATGTTGACAGCGAGGAAGTAGGGGAAGAAAGTGGAAATGCCAATGTTTATATTAGCGACGGCATAGTTGCAATAAATACAGACGAAGTTCCTGAGCTTGACCAGCCTGCTACCATAATTCTTTATAATCTTTCTCTTAAAGAGATGCCTGTAATATATTATAGTGAAAAGTTTACAACAAGATTAAGTGAAGTGAATACGCCTTGCCCTTTAAATGTCTGCACAAACATTAATTATGACAATGTGACAGGGACATTGACATTTGATGTTACACATTTCTCATCGTATGCTGCAGGTTATTGGGCAATAAATCCTTACAAGTACATTTATTCCTGGCCTTATAGCCTTGGTGCATGTTCCGTTGATGTTGACTGCAAGCCAACAGCATATTGTTCTAAAGAGGTTAATTGTGAGGCATATACATATTCAGGCACAACAACACAATATTATTATTATGGCAGTAATGACTTATCTGATAGTGCTCCAAGGTATATCCAGAGATGTAATTACAAACCAGCTGCTGGAACAGAAAACTCAACATGCAGCTTATACACGCGTTATTCTAGGCCCTGCTCACTTGAACTAAACAATTATTGTGAAGAAGGTTATACTTATAAAGAAGAGAAAGGTGGGAGTTATGGTGATTCCTGGTGCATGGATGTTTGTGAAAAAGCCGAGACATGCGGTACATGTGCTGGGACTGATGCATGCACGAAGAGTTATTGCAGTTATGATGTTTTTGATTCTTGCTGCAATCAGGATAGTTCTACAGGTCTTTGTACAACTGGTGATTGGTCTAGTTGTATAAAACAAGCAAGGGAAAGTTGTCTTGCAGACAATGTTTATACTGGTTCGCCAGATACCTATTTTTGCAAGCCAAAAACATGCTCAAGCGAAACAGGAAAACTTGGAGCATGTTTTGAGAGCGTAATTGTTAATAACATCACTACAAATTATTCTTTAAACATAGGCGACCCATTCTGCTCAGACAGAAATATAAAAGTCTGCAACAACCAAAATAATGACCCATGCGGAGAATGGGAGCAGACAAGCATAGGCTGCAATGCTGAAAGGAATGAAACAGAGAAAAAATGCTATGACAACACAGGAACAACGCAGGACTACTGCTCAAGCCAGGAGATACTGAATAAGTACTCTCCATTATCTGGGCAGGTTTATAACATCAGCCTGACTGATATGTATGGATACCACTCTTACTCCTGGTGGGGCATAAACTACTCTCTCAATTTAAAGGTTCAGGAACAGAAATGCAATATAACCCAGATTAACTGCACCCCCTCCGGCATGGTTTGCAATTCAGAAAAGAGGGCGTGCAATAGTTTGCCAACTGCCTCAACAAGCCTTGAGCCTTTAAACTCAAGCTATCCTTATGTTGAGCAAGGCGTGCCTACCAACCTTTCTGACTTAAACTGCACTGTTACCCTTGCTGACAAGGACATTGAAGACAAAACCCTTTCTGGAGATTACAAGGTAACAAGAAAGTATGTTGATGACAGCGGAAACATGCAGCTTGCCACGCTTATGTCTGGCCAGGGACAGTGCACAAAGCAGATAGTAAATGGAGTTCTAAGCAGTTCATGCAAATTTCAAGTGCCAATAATCTCGCATAATTCAATAAAGCCAGGCGATATTATCAATTGCAGCGACCCTGCCGGGCCTTATGATGGCTATGACTATGGAAAGTCCGGCTCTGACTTTGAGCTGATAAAGCCGAATGTTGTTTTGAGTGTTGATAAAGGGTATTTGGAAGATAAAAAGGTTGATATTGACGAATACTTAAAGCCTGTTAAAATTAATGAAAGCGGACAAGAAAAAGACTATCTTGTTGTGACAGAGTATGATACTATGGAGTGCAGCATTAAAAATTCAATACCTGCGCCACTTGGTATGATTGATTTCAGGCTGCTGAATGCAAATAAAACAATCCAGTGCGGCAGCGAATGCAAAGCCAAATTTGAGGTAGGACAAGGCAAGGACATTGCAGCGCTGCCAAGAGGGCAGAAGATAAAGTGCAGTGCAAATGTCTTGGGGGTTGGGAAATCGTTCTCATCAGATGAGGTGGCTGTTGCAGAGTTTAATTATTATTTTATTCCTCTTTATGATGCATTTGTTTTAATTGATGTGCTTAAAGAACAATTTAATCAATACTTAAGTGTTTCTGCTTTAGATGAAATAAAAGCCAAGCCTGTTTATTTTAAGAGTGATGCCTGCCCTATTAATTTTGAAGGAATGCCAATTAATTTAATATCTGAAATTGATAGTAAAGAAGAATTGAAAACAATAACTAACTTTGCTAGAACATTATTTGTGAGGGATACATATGTATGTGCAGGTTTTCCATATGATTCTTCAAAAGACAGAGTGATAGGTTTGCCTGGCATAGAACAAAAGTCATATATCAGAGGGGGTTTTGCTTCTGGAAGTTACAATCATCTTCTTGTGATTGACTGGACAGGAGATTTTTGGAAACTTAAATTCTTGGATGAGTCAAGTGGGGCAGAAGAAAAATTTATGTCCAATGGCAACCGCACTTTAGCGCATGAGCTCGGCCATACATACGGGTTAGCAGACGAATATCATTATGGCACTTATAAAGATCAGGGTGTGGCGCTTAATAAATATCCAGAATGCTGTGTTGACAGTCCAGCTGTTGCATACAAAGATGAAGATACAATAATAGGAACATTGAATTGCTGGGGAGGGCCTGTGATAAACAATGAAATGGTTGAGGCAATAGCAAGTTATCTACACCCTGGCGATTGTGCAGGAAGTCCCTTACCAAAAGACTATAACCCGAGTGATGTGATTACTACATTAGGACAAGAAAAAAGAAGTATTATGGGTAATTACAGGTGGGGGGATGTATATGATTATCCTACTGAATATCCTAAAGGCTCTCTTTATCCTTTATCAGAAACCAAAGGGATGATACCTTATAAGTCTGCCAGCTGTGGCATTGGAGAGTGCACAACTTGCGATTTAATGCTGGAAGGATTGGAAGATTTGGGCTTGCACAAGTATTTCACTGATTTTCTAAGGGTAAATGATGTGCCAGAAGAGAAATGGTCACAGCTTCCTGCACCATCACTTTCATCTTCGCAAAGTGAATTAAACAGCAGAATGGACAGGTATCTTGAGCAAATAAAAAACAATGAGCTGAAGAATATTCCGCAAGAACCAAGCCTTGATTCGGGAGCAATAGAGGTACTTAAAGAAATTCTTGGCGCAGAATTCGCAGTTTTTGAGCATGAATGCGGGCATCTTTTTGAAGCGTTTAAGAAAGGGGGAAAAGCGGAGATATCAATGATGCCTTTACAGAATGGCCTTTCATTAGCATACACTTCATATTACTTTAATGAGCCCATTGCCAGCGATGATCAAGCGGACATTGCAATATCAGGGCTTGTTGCAGATTCTGTTAGGCTGAATAATATAGCCAACCTATTTAGGGATGACATGATTCCAGAAAATGACAAGAGATTTTGGTTAGGCGTGCAGGCAGGGCACACCTTAGCTCCGATTTTTGAACTCGCTAAAAAGGATATTGATGACTCAGATTTAGCCCAATTCCAAGAATACTCTGGATTAAGCTCGGGCTACACAAACTCAATTATAATTATTATTAGCATATATGACCTTTTGAGATTTAAAGACAGCTATGATTATGTCATGCACGGAACACCTATAGACCCGAATAAATGGTATAATCAAGTAGATATGAGCATTTATAATGCAGATGGAGGACTTGGCTTGAAATTTAAATTAGGGTGGCCTGGAGAGTGATAAAATGAAAAAAATAAAGCAACAGGACAAGAATAAGGCAGAATTAATGTGGATAATCATTTTGTTAATTGGAATTATTATTTTATTTTCCGGGATTCATATAGCTGATGCTCAGCGAGGAAGAGGGGGTTCAACAGTAACTGCACCTGTTGTAGACACCACAAAGATACAGGATGTTTATGAAGTCATGCTTCATGTAGATAACAAAGCAAATGTAAATTTAGAAGGCTTAAGGATTGTCAAAAATTATTTAACAAAAGATTCTCACATACCTAAGAATGATACTAGTGCTTTGAATATCAAGATACTATCAAATAATAGCATTACGCTATCTTCAATTTTATCTGACCCTAATTTTGTTGTTTTAACTGACCCCTCAGCAATAACAAACGAAACAACGCAAATAATTTATTTGCTTTACTCCAAAGACGCAAAATACCTCAAAGTCTATTACAACAATACCGAAAAGCTCTCTTTTGAGATAAAAGACAGCCTCTGCAATAATGACTCTGTGTGCAACAATTATGAGAACTATTATTCCTGCCCTGCAGACTGCAGCATTGGCGCGAAAGACAAAACATGCGTTTCTAATTCGGGGGATGGCATCTGCGACCCTGACTGCATTTATGACGGTGACTGCGATTCTGATGCAGATGGAATAATAAACAGCAAGGACAACTGCAAAGGCCTTGCAAATTCAAACCAGCTTAATTCAGATGATTTTTCTGTAAAGAAGCCGCTGCTTTATGACGAGCTGACAGGCACAAAAGGAGAGCTGCATGGCGGCAGTTTTGTTGAGGGAAAGCATGATGCTGGATATTTGGCAGTGCCAACGCTTACTGCACCAATTATCGCGCCAACTAGCGGGCTGGTTTTGCACCTTACATTTGACGAGGGCTCTGGCTCTATTGCCAATGACAACTCTAATTATAATAATGACGGAACAAACTATGGTGCAGCATGGGTTGATGGCAAATTTGGAAAAGCGCTTGGCTTTGATGGGGTAAATGATTATGTTTATATCAAATCATCAGATTCCTTAAAGCCTTCATCTCAAATAACATTGTCATGCTGGTTAAAACTAGAATCATACAAGCAAAACTCAAATCCAAGTCCATGGTACTCTTCATGTATCTCAAAAACTAGCGGGCCTACAGGGGCATATGTAGCTGCCTATAAGCTAGGTGTAGCAGACAGCACAGGTGTTCCTTTCTTTGAGATAGATGATAATAATGTGGCTGCTTATGGCCTTTGGGGCTCATCAGCTTTATCTTTGAACAACTGGCACCATCTTACTGGCACTTATGATGGAAGCACTATGATGCTTTATGTGGATGGGGCATTAGTTAGCAGCATTCCAAGAACAGGCTCTATAGATAATTCTGATTATCCTCTTCAGATAGGAAATGCGCCAAACGAATATGCAGAGCCAGACTGGTACAGCTATCTCAACGGCGCTATTGACGAAGTCCGCATCTACAACCGCGCGCTGCCAGCTGATGAGGTGAATAAGCTATATGTTGCTGACGCAGGAGGCATAACATACAATACACAAGGCAACTTCAACAAAGATAAAGGCACAATAGAATACTGGATAAAGCCGAATTGGGATGGAAATGACAAGAAAAACCACTGGTTTTTAGATGAAGGCCAGAATCCATTGCACAGCCCAAACCATATGGCTATAGGAAAATTATTCGGCGGCGGCTGTAATTGCGATTATATGTTTTTTGTTATTGATGATGCTTCATGGACAGAATCAACAGCGTGGGCTACGCCAACGCAACATGAAATAAACACAGCGTATAATGCTTCTTTCCTTAACAGCTGGAAAGCAGGAGAGTGGCACCATATTGCTGCAACATGGGACAGCACAGCAGGAATGAGCCTTTATGTTGATGGAATTTTGATTGGCTCTAATACAAATAAATGGGCAAGAAGTGAAACAGGCGCAAATATCTATCTTGGCTCTAATAGGGGCATGGACCCTACAGACGCTGTCATAGATGAATTCAAGATTTATGATTCTGCCTTAAGCGCAGGCGAGATAAAGGCAGAATACCTTGGAAAATTAAAGGATGAACTAGGGGATGCCTGCGACCCATGCCCTTATGACCCCTCAGATTTATGCTCCGGCTATGATGAGGATAATGATGGCATCCTGAACGAGAATGATTTATGCCCTGGCACAGAAGCAAACAGCTATAATCTAAACCTTACAAAAACACAGGGCTGCAGTTGCGAGCAGGTTAAACAGGCACTGTCTTCAAAAGGGCAAGGCTATGCAAAAGGCGTCTTGTCAGACAAGAATACAGGCATATGCAGGGCAGCAGAAAAAGCAAAGGGGCTGATGAAAACAGGAAAAGTTGTTGAAGAAGCTGGTTTTGGGGAATGGCTGCAGAATTTATGGAAGAATATAACTGGCAGGGTGATTTCATTCTTCAAGAGGCAATAAATGAATTTTATATTACCTATCTAAAATAAAAAAATGACAGAACGAAGGCTTGTTGATTATATTAAAAACAAGTTAATTCGCTTCGCTCATAGCTCTAACTAAACAATCATATCCAATAAT
>CAYMCA010000052.1:0-7604 GCA_964388875.1 Candidatus Woesearchaeota archaeon | reverse complement strand
TTTTTTATTTATGCATTTTGATACCTTGCCCTTTAGGGCGAGGTAGTTCATTTTATTATCCTCCCCCCCTTCGGCCTGAAGATGTTTGCCACGCCCTCTGCCCTTTTTTCAACCCTGTGAATCCTTCTTTTTAATCGCCTTGTTGCTTTGTCAACAATCTTCTCAAGCTTGCAAACCCTGCTGTCTAACCGCCTTACCTCCTTGCGAAGCTCTTCCTGAATCTTCTCTAAATTAAGTGTTTTCATATATCAACATTGCCTCCTTTTAAAAATAAGAATAATTGCGAGGGCGAGCCCCAAAAATTTTACCGGATGATAAGAAGGGCTCGCCCGCATCAGGTTGCCTGCTCAATGATGAATTTGGTGCCTGTTTGCCTCCGCCTTAGGACTATGTGAATCCGCAGAACATTGTGATTGTTGATTTCATTTCTGCCCCTCCTTTCCTTAGTAATCTTATAATATAATCTCATAGAAAATTATGGCAATAAACTAAAAGACTAAAAAAGAAAAAGTAAAAAGAGGCTCTGTGAATGAGAATAATCCAAAAGAATAAATAAACAATTCCCTTTCCTTTTAATTGGTTATATTATTCTTCAGACACATCCCATGCAGAGCCTCTTTAAGGTTTAACAACCTTTGGCAGCGTCTTTTTTAGGTTGCCTCAAACCTCATGAACTCTTCAGCAGTCTTCGCCTCTCTGTAGCCCTTACTGCATCTGATGCTCCACATTCCTCTCATATTCTTGCCTCCTCTCTTGGTTAGAATAGGGGTCAAACAGGAAAGGGTTGCCTGCCCTTACTACCGCTAACATTTTTTTATTTTGTCTCTCTCCTCCTTTTTATTCTATTTTTCACAATACACTTAATTTTGTTTACATCTGATTGATTTAAAGGTTCAGCGCCATTATTCAGATGCAAAAACACTTCATCCTTACGATACTTTCTCATACTTACCCCCTCTTTTAATAGGAGAATTTAGTTTACAAATTTTTGAATTAACTAAAAAGAGGCTCTGCAAGTGCTAGGCAGGAGAGTCATGTTTAAAATTGCCAGGCATATAATGATTACGATTGCCTTCCTCAACCGCATAACAATCCTTAACCAGCTGGAATTGATTTATGGCTTCATGCAGAGCCTCTGTTGGCACGCCAGAATTTGTTTAGGCAATCCTTGTTGCTTGCCAGATGTTTGATTTGCCCAGGTTATACCTGCCTAGAGTCAATGTTAGGTTGCAAATTTGGCGAAATCCGGCTTCTCTTCAACGAAGATGTCCACTCTACCTGAAAATCTGTCAGGTTCTCCTCTTATCATTATCCACAACACTTTCTTCATATTCAACAACCCTCCTTTCTTGTGAATTTTGCAGTGTAGCTGGGAAGGTTTTTCAGCAGCTACTACTTGGTGCATTTTGCTTTTCTCCATGCCCAGTCAATTAAAAAATAATTACAAAGCAATTCAAATAGAAATGTAAGATGCAAAATTTATCTGCTATAAGTGTTATGGGGCAAGGAAGCTCTGCCCATGAACTGGCAATGTCGTCTTCTGCCAACTTAAATTCAGAGCCTCCTTGCCTTTCCGCTCTACTTTTAAATCCTCAAATAAACCCTAATCATATTGCACCTCCAGGTAGAGGTTTTTAAAGTTGATTTTGTTGCATCAGGGCATCCGCTCCCTGAAAATATTCTGTCGTGCAAAGAACTACTTGCAAACTTGTTTATTAAGGCTTCTTTCCATTTTGGTAGTAAGATATACAGAAAAAATATTCAGGATATCTCCTCTTTTTTTCTCATCGAAATTTTTTGGGCAAATAGCCATGATTTCAAACCCTACTACAACTCTTTCGTCATTAGAAAGCTTTTCTTTTTCCATAATTTTTCTCTCCTCTCCTATTAGCTCCTGCATTTTTTATTTTGGAGTTTTTTCAGTATTTCCTGCCGGCTTCTGCTGACCGAAATTCTTGTGTTAATAATAAATCTTGGAATTTTGGAATCTGGTTCAGGGTCACTTTTTTCTGCTTCCCACCTGTTGTATCCAAATCTATGGCGCAGCCTTGCTCCTGAAACCCTTGCTACCTCCAGTGCAATTTTACCCATAAGCATCACTCCTTGTCTAAGTATCTAAAGAATTAATCTTTGCATGAAGTGTTTCCAGCTTTGCCAGAATCTTCATAATATCCTCTGGTACAGCATTAATTTCTGGTGTCAGAAGATGTTTGCAAGATGCAGAAATCCCAAGCCCATATTTCAACCAGCTCACTTCTGCATGAATTCTTCTTAAATCCCCCATTAGTTTTGCAGTTCCCTTTTTTATATCACTTATATCTTCTTCCTCTTCCACTTTTTTTCTGCCTAAAGCCATGATTTTGTCTTCCACTAAAAACTGTCTCATGTTTATGCACTCCCTTTCAGCTAATTTTATTTCGCATCCATCTGCTTTAGCTTGTCTATAAGAGAAAGGGCTAAAAGATAGAACGAAACAAGAAGCCCAAGAAGAACCACTCCTGTGGCTGTCTCAATTGGAGATTTAAGGCTCAGTGGCTCGCCTTTTAACAGAACAGCCTGAATTACAAAAGGACCGAAGAAAGCAGCAAAGAAAAACATCATGCCCGCTCCTGCCAAAAAATATCCCTTTATCTCTCTTAAAACCTCATCCTTTTTCATTTTTATCACTTCCCCTTTCTTAGCCAGGCATACTCCTCTCAATCTCCTGGCTTATCCTTCTTTGTTTTCTTTTTGCAAGCCAGTTCTTAATTTTAGGAGTGCAATCCCTGGCTGCTAAAATAAGAACAACTATAAGAAAAATATCAAGCAAGATGCTGCACAGGCAATTCATTTTTAATCACTCCTTCCGTTTATCAAATCAATAAAGCTTATACTCTCTCTTTCTTTCTCACTTTTCTATAAGCTGCAGATATTATCGCAGGGACAATCAAAAGCAAGCCCGTAAGAGCCAAGATAGATGAGTTTACATGAAACGAGCAGGCATTAGAAAAATCTTTTGAGTAATAAGATGCAAAAAGCGCAAAAGCTATAAACAACAAGCCAGTAAGGATATGCGAGCGGTCTATCTCTCTCATAATTTATCACCCCCTTAATTACTTCTTGCCATATTATCTTTTGTGCTTCAATCTCTGATTCTCTTTTTTCAAATTCTTAAAAAATCTGGTTAATCCCCCTCCAAAACATTCAAGGCAAAATTCCTTCTTCCACTTATCGCAGTTCGTTCTATGTCGTAAAACTTTCCTGTATGTCTTGCTTTGAGTTATATCTTTCATTTTATTACTCGCCTCCTTTTCAAATCATCCCTTTCTTTCCCCCTTAAAATAAAAATCCAGAATATCTGCTGTGGGGAAGCATGTCCCTCAAGTCAATGCTTAAGGATGCTTGGTTTAAATGCAGCAAAGGATAAAGATAATTTACAGAAAGCGCCTTTACCGTATAGGAAATAGCATAAAAATTGATAAAAAGCTAATGCCATTTGCTATAAAAAACAAGCAGATATTCTGGCATTGATGAAGGGGTGTTTTTGCGCTAGCCAGGCCGGGCGGTGTGGCTCTCGCTTATTTCAGGCTGTAAGGCCCCGGTGTCTTCTGAAATTGGGCGGTAAAAAAATCGCCTCAAACATTAAAGGCATAAGAGCCCAACACACCCCCGAAACTTTCAGTGTATCTTTTACTTCTAAAAACTCTGAGATATATCTAATCCTCGAAAGAAGGCGTTCCGTCTGTGCTTCCAGGCCAGCGTTGTTCTACATCTTTTTTACAGGCATTATATAAAACTTTTAATGCCAGACTGTCAGGCCCTGTGGCTCCCCCCCTGTCTCCTCTGATAGGGCCTGGATATTCAGAAATATCTTTATGCCACTTTTGCAATTCTGTTCTTGCTTCTGCAGGTGTTCGTGCACTTGTTACTCTCCATCCAATTGCCATTTTTATCACCTCCTTTTATTTCATGGAGCAAAGAAGCTTTTCTATCTTTTCAACAAGTTTTTTTAATTTTGCTTTTTCCTTGGCGTTAAGGCTTAGAATAGGTTTGTGAAAAGAGGCCTCGCAGCCTATAAGCAGCACTTCTGGGGATGTTTTTAAAACACGGCTAATCCTTCTTAATGCCCAAAATGACGGCACCCTCTCACCCTTTTCTATTTCACAAATGTAATCAAGAGACAGCCCTGCTTTCTTTGCGAACTCTTCCCAAGATAGAAGAATAGCCCTGCGCCCTTCTTTGATTCTCTGTCCCATTGCTTTCAACCTGCTTTTTATTGAACCTATACACTTGTCCATCTTCAACCGCCTCCTTTTTCATTAAATAACTTTTAATTGAGCAGCCTATCAACAAATCTACCGATGCAAGGAATTGCAAATGAGATGCCCATGCTCGCCATTATCACTGTTGTAATTAGCATGCACCATTTCAGCCTGGCAAAACTGGGTGACTGAGCAATCTGCAACCCCGCAATAACATACAACCCTGTGATGCAAGATATCAAGAAAATAATAACAACCAAAAAACAAAAAAGCTTAACAAATCCTTCGTGCTTATTGAAACACTCTCGCCTTTACATTAAGCATCTCAACCACCCCCCTTAATCCCATACAATAAACTGCGCTTTTTCCCAAGCCAGCCTTCTCACCCTTCTGTATTCCTCAAATTTCTCTTTTGTGGCCTCCTCAATCCTTCTTCTGGCAGCATCCCAGTCAATAGTGCTCTTAACCCTTTTAACACCCCTGCCAAGCCCTATGAATTTTATCTTTGCCATTGTTATCATTCCTTTTTCTTAGAAGAGTAAAAAAATACTATCCCTAGCCGTTTTCTCTCTATCTCCAGAAGAATAATGTAAGGAACAGCAGCACCTAAAAGAGATAAACTCGTTATAATCATGGGTGTTGTGTTCTCCTCATTTTTGCAAATCATATAAAGTGTGCTGGCAAGCCCCAAAAAAACAAAAAACAATGCAATAGCTGTTAATACATTTATTTTTTTATTCTTCACTTGTGTCATTCCCTTCCTGCGCAACATACATCTATCTTTATCTTACGGGCATGCTTCCCAGTATCAACATCCCAGCAAGGGCTGACAGAATACAAATAGCTGTTATAAATGAAGCAGCCCTTTCGCTGATAAGGCGCTTTATTATCCTCACGCCATTGCCAGAATAATACAGCGCAGAGAAAAATCCGGTAACAATAGAAAAGCACAACAGCGTTAGCCCTGTATTTTCTAAGGTTAAGGCCATTTTAATCATCTCCTCTTACCTCAACAAAAACTTTTTTCGCACCTTTTGCATGTCAAGAACCATGCACTAAAGGGTATGGCGTGTTATGGTTTTTGAGCATGTCAAGATTTCACAAATCTTGAGCACTATCAGAAATTAGATATTTCTGAAGCTGTCAAAAATGCCTTCGCAAGAGCATTTTTGAAGTCTCAATTGTAAAAACAAAGAAGGTGAATAAAATAACAGCCAAAAAGATTGCCATTGCAGCCCACCCAATTAAATTTGCAGGCCGCATAAAACACATTAACACAAGTACTGTGCATAACTCCCCATACACTATAAAATTTGCAGCAATCCAGATTCTCTTTGCCATTTTTCATTCCTCCTCAATCTTGGCTTTATCAAAAAAACAATGTGCCACTACGCTTTTTCAGAAATCTTGCAAAGCCCCTTGTTTCCGCGAAAATTAAGGATTTTCGGGGCCATAAAAATCCCGAAAGGATTTTTTTGGTTAGGACTTCAAAATCTGGAAGATTTTGATAGCTATCAGAAACATAAAGTTTCTGAAGTGCTCAGAAATTAAAGTGGAAATGTTACGCCCGCATTATAAATGATGCAGTTTAATTTCTGACATTAAAGGAGGCTCTGAATTTTAAACCCTTTTCCACTGCACTCCCCAGAGTTTTAGTTCAGAGCCTCCCCTCTTTCTTAATTCACCACTTCGGCTGATTTAGGTGATCAAGAAAGCCACAATAAGAGGTCTCATAATAAGTCCTCCTTCCCCTAAGGGGAATACCGGGGTTGATGTTGACCCTCTAAAGCCTAAGCATCTCTGAAAGCAGAGATATTCTGCTTAGCTCCCAATTTAATTCTAAAAATTTTGCGTATTATGCCTTAACCTCTCTATCACAGCTCAATCAAACCCCTCACATGGCAGCCTTTGTTGCAATCAAGGCTGAACCCTATTGCATTCTTCGCAAGAATATCTCTTGAAGAATTTATTGAATTATAGCAGTCCTTGTAGCCTGCATTATACCCCTGCGCAAACACAAGCATGAAAGCAAAAACAGAAAGGATTACTCCAGCGCCAAGAAATATCCATCCTAAATTTTTCATTTTTGTGCTCCTTTTGTCTTTTCAGCCTCTTTTTTCTTTAATCCTGTGAATTAAAAAGCACCCCTCTGAGATTAATATCAATGCAAAGACTGCTGCTGCTCCTCCAAAAACAACAAGAGGCCAAGCCACAATAATAAATTCCGGGCATTTCTTCTCTGAAATAGGCACCAAGGTGGCAAAACAAAATATCACAACAAACAACCCAAGAAAACCGCTAATCAGCTGGATATTATCGCCGATTTTTACCAGGTCTTTTCTCATTTTTCATCCCCCATTTAAAAGAAATCTCCATGCTATTAACCAAACAAAATAGCATTTACAAGCACTAGCCCAATAAAAAACAAGCATACTATTGTGCTGGCAATAGCATAAGCAATCTTACTGCTGTAAATCATATCTTTTTTCTTCCAGATTGTGACATTCACAATTACAAATGGAGCCAAGAATGAAGCTAATCCTCCAATTAAAGGCCAGTATCCTTTAAGCATTTTTATCATCCCCCTTTTCCTTCCATGCGCTGGCAAGCACTGCAATAAAAAGTATTAAGTATATGGCAACCATTATATATCCCTCTGAAATATATAATGCGCCAGCCTGCGCAATAAGTTTGCCGATATTCGCTGAAGAAAGATGCTCGCCTAGAAGTATAAGCGCTACTGCCAGCCACATGAAGACATTACAGAAAAGCAAATCTTTTCCAAACCTGTCCAGCTTGTTATAATCAGCCAAAATCAGCTTTAACATTTTACTCCCCTCCTTTTGCCAGGAAATCTAAGAACTCTTCTATCTTTTTCATAAGATACGATGCACCCATGCATAATATTCCTATGCATAGAATATAAAGAACTGCCTCTAAAATCTCTAAAGCTAACATTTAGCCTCCTTTGATAAGGTTTAATCTTCCAAACTTCTCGCTGTAGAAATGCCTCTTTTTCTTCTTTCTCTAAATCTTTCAACCAAGTTTTTCTTGGTTATTCCGCCTTTTCCTTGTGTTTTTCAGTGTCTCCGGGGTTTATCTGGCATTGCTCTTCATTGCTTCCTGTGTTATCTCTGTTGTTAGTGCTGCCTGTGTTGCCTTTGTTATTTGTTGTTTGGTGCTGTAATCTTTGTTTTGTTATCTCTGTGCGGTATTGTGTTTTATAAATTGTCTTTTAAGTGATGTGTAAGCATGATTACATTTTTATGTCAAGAACACTTGACAAAACTCCATCCTTTAGGATGGAGTTGTGTTCTTGAGCATCCTAAAAACAAGTGCCCTTGCAAACCACACCTTTTAAGG
>CAYMCA010000051.1:0-7694 GCA_964388875.1 Candidatus Woesearchaeota archaeon | reverse complement strand
TAAAAATACCCTCTCTCTCCCTGATAATCTATTTTTTCTGTTTACGATAACCCTATGATCTGCTACCTTACCTAAAAAATGCGCCCTGAAAGTAGCCAAGAAGGTTAGGTTCCCGGCTGGCGTATAATTCTTTCTTTTCACTATCAAATTTAAAAACATCTTTCTCATTTAATTCTCATGAAAAAAGATGTTCACGCAAGCCACGCGCACAGAATAATAGAAGCCATAGAAAAAGAGGAAATTGAGGAAAAGGAAAACCGGAAAAGGAAAGAAGTTAAGATTATTGCAGATGTTAAAGACAGGATGGAAAAGGAAAGGACAATGGCTCTTTCCATTAAAGAGGGAAGCGCAACCTCTGTCATGGGCGCGATGGGCGAGTCATACATAACACCATTTGCCCTTGCGCTGAATGCAAATAATGCCCAGATTGGCTTCTTAAGCTCATTCTCAGGGTTGTTTGGGCCGCTCTCGCAGCTTTTTGGCTCAAAGATTATGGAAAAATTCTCAAGAAGGAGCATCATTGCCAAGTCTGTAGCTTTGCAGGCATTTATGTGGCTTCCAATACTGCTGCTTGGGCTGCTGTTCTGGAAAAATTTATTTGTATCATCCCTGCCCCTGATACTTATAATATTCTATACAATCTACATTGCAGCTGGCTCTATCTCGGGCCCGGCATGGTTCTCTCTGATAGGAGACATAATTCCTGAAAAGATAAGAGGAAGATACTTCAGCAAAAGAAACAGGATATGCGGGAGTGTTGCGCTCGTCATGACGCTTGTTGCAGCATTTATACTTGATTTTTTCAAGACTAAAGGCCTCGTGCTCATAGGATTTTCAATATTATTCGCCTTTGCATTCATTTTCAGGCTTATATCTTCAAGGCTTTTCGCAAAACACTATGATCCTGCATTCAAGCTCGAAAAAGGATATTACTTTACACTGCTGCAGTTTGTCAGAAAAATGCCTGGCAATAATTTCGGCAGGTTTGTGATGTATGTGGCGCTAACTCACTTTGCCACATCAATCGCCGGCCCTTTCTTTGCAGTGTATATGCTGAAGGACTTGCAGTTCAGCTATATTTGGTTTACGCTTATAAACCTGAGCGCCTCTATATTCACCCTCGCAGTTATGCCTGTTCTTGGCAAGCTGTCAGACAAATATGGAAACAAAAAGCTCCTTGCTGCCGGAGGGGTGCTTGTGCCAATAATGCCTGTCTTATGGCTATTCTCCAGCAACCCCGTCTACCTGATGATTGTTCCGCAGCTTGCAGGAGGAATAGGCTGGGCCGCATTTAATTTTGCTGCAGGCAACTTCATATATGATTCTGTCACGCCCCAGAGAAGAGGGCTTTGCGTTTCTTATTTTAATGTGCTGGTGGGAATAGGGACATTCATAGGGGCAGCAATTGGAGGCGTGCTGGCGCAGAATCTGTCAATAACATTTATGAACAAGCTGCTTTTCATCTTTTTCCTTTCAGGATGCCTGAGGGCAGTAGTAGGCATAGTTATGCTGCCTAAGATAGGTGAAGTAAGAAAAGTGAAAAAAGCAAGAGTATCAACCTTGCTTGTAAATCTCATTAATCCGATAAACATTATATTTAACAACCTGATTTTGATAGCCAGCACAACAGAAAAAGCAGGAAAAAAGCTTGTTGATAGCATAAAGAAAACTGCTGATGGAATGGGAATTTAGTTTTGCTATGCTGATGTCTTCATCAGCGTCTTTAAAATTTCCTTGGCATACCTGTGCGCAAGGTGCAGGGGCTCTGGAAGCTTGTGCGGCAGCTTTATGAATCTTTTCGCAATATCAAAGGCAGTTTCATTTGAAATAAGGTTGCCAGGGCTTACATACATTGGCCTGCTGCCCTGCTTGCTCGCAAGCACCTTGCCCGCCTTCTTTCCATTCAGCATAACATCTTCTCCATTAACTTCTCCAGCAATCAACCCGTCTGCCACGCCTATTGAAGGAATTCCTGATGCAATTGAAAAGTGGCTTGCCAATCCAAGCCGCGGATGAATTGCCCCATGCCCATGAATAAACATAACATCGGGCTTCTCGCTTAGTTCATGAAAACATGCCATCATAGCAGGCAGTTCCCTGTATGCCCTGAAACCTGAAACATATGGAAAATCAGCTATGCCTGTAAAATATTTCTGCTCAATTATATTGCATTCTGCGTCACACACAACAATCGCAGATATAGCTTTATTCTTAAAGGAAACACTCTCGCATGCTCCTATTCTCTCTGCCTGAGAAAAGTCAATCGCATCCTTAAGCCTCAGCTGCTTTGCCAGCTTAATCTGTTCTTCCTCCAGCTTCTTTAAATCAATGCCCTTTCTTTTTAGCGCCTCATCAACAGAAAACTTCTTTTTTGGCTTCTGCGCCTCTTCTTTTTGCTCGCCCATTTCTCCTCTTTTTTCCTGCAGAATATTTATTTATCTGGCATCTTTCACTATATGTTCATTATCTCGGGAATTTCATCCATGATTCTCTGCAATATCTCCCTGTCGCTCAAGCCCGGATTATTCTCTCTGTACTTGATAACCCTTGTAACAGCAGGCACAGCGCTTGTCTTTGCAGACCCAATTATTTCATTATCTTTCATAATGCTGTGCATTATCTCGTCAATCTCTGCATAAGGATTATTCTTTTTGTAATCCAGCGCCTTAGACGCAGCCACCATCACCGATATTTTTTTCTTCTCCATACAAACCCCCTACTAATTCATGATTTAAAAAGATTGTTGTGCCGGAAGGCAACAGCCAGCTTCATCAAGAACACTTGACATAAGATTTTTAAACCCTGCTTGTTCCTCCATGGTATGTTTGGAAAAAAATGCGCGAGGTGCGGGAGTAAAATAGGAAAAGATTTTGATTTTTGCCCTTATTGCGGAAATAATCTCAAAGATAAAAGGGAATATAAAAAAGATGAAGATTATGGCCTTCTTGGCAGGAATGACGCACCTGATTTGGGCTTTCCTAAAATGAACATAAGAATGCCCTCTAGTTTCAACGGGCTTTTCAATTCTTTATTGAGTGAGATTGACCAGCAAATGAAGAATATTGACGGCCAGATTGGGCAGAAAGCAGGAGAAGGCGTGAAAAAAAGCAGGCCTGAAAACAGAACGCAGAAGCCAGCAGGATTTGGGACTTTCGCGCAGTCCGGCGGCATCAGCATAAGCATAAGCACAGCCAGCGGAAAAAATCCTGAGATAAAGGTAAAAAGATTTGGCAATATGCCCGAGTTCAGAGATATGCAAAGGGAGCTCGTTCAAACACCTGGCAATAAAGGGCATTTGCCTGCAGGCATTAAAATAAGCGAGGAAAGGGCAAGAGAGATTGCAAAACTTCCTAGGGAAGAGGCAGAAACAAAGGTAAGAAGGCTTTCTAACAAGATAATTTATGAAATCAGCCTTCCCGGAGTAAATTCAACAAAGGATATTGTTATAAACAAGCTTGAAAACAGCATAGAGATAAAGGCATTTTCAAAGGACAGGGTTTTATTCAAGTTGCTGCCTGCAAACCTGCCGATAATAAAGCACAGCCTAAAAGATGAAAAGCTGATTCTTGAATTAAGGGCATAAGGATAAATTGCTCTTTTGCATTCATTTTATATATCCGCCCCTCTGCATATTCCATAATTTTTTATAAAGCCCTGGCTGGCTTATCAGCTCTTCATGAGTCCCTTTCTGCACAATTTTGCCTTTTTCCATCACAATAATCATGTCTGCTATCATTATTGTTGACAGCCTGTGGGCAATGATAATTGTTGTCCTGCCTTCCATCAGTTTCTTCAAATCCTCCTGAATCTCATGCTCTGTCTGCGAATCAAGCGATGATGTTGCCTCATCAAGCACCAAAATCTTCTTGTCTGCAAGTATTGCCCTTGCTATAGACACCCTCTGCTTCTCCCCTCCGGAAAGCTTAATGCCCCTCTCCCCGACAATCGTATTCTCTTTGCCTGGAAATGTTTTAACCACCCTGTCAAGCTGCGCAAATCTTATTGCTTTCATTACCTCCTGCTTTGTTGCATTTGGCTTTGAAAAGGCAATATTGTTATAAAGCGTGTCATTGAACAAGACGCACTCCTGTGGAACAACTGCCATTTCATTTCTTAAAGATTCCTGCTTAAACTCCCCGATGTCCTTGCAATCAATCAAAATACTTCCTTCATTAACATCATAAAACCTGTATAACAGCTTAATCAGCGTGCTCTTGCCGCTCCCAGAATGCCCAACCAAAGCAACCTTCTTGTTCTTTGGAATCTTCAGGTTAAACTTCTCAAATATCTTTCTCTTGCCGTAATTAAACCCCACATCAATGAACTCCACAGCGCCCTCTTTTATTTTAAGCTCCTTTGCATTCTGCCTGTCCTTAACCTCATTCTTTATTTTTGCGTACTGGAATAATGCCTCAAAATCTGCCATTGCCCTGTAATAGTTCCTTATGCCATGGACAAAGCCAAATAACTGCCCGAACAAAGAGCCAAATGCAGTATAAACAAACACCAATGTTCCGAGGCTAGACTTCCCGTTAAGAAAATCAACCAAAGGGAAGTATATTATTAAGAATGTTCCTGCGGCTAAAATCAGGGCCTGGACCGAATCAAACCACCTGGAATAATTCCATAGGCTTAATATTGCCCTCTTGGTTGAATCACTTAATTTTCTAAATCTATTTTTCATAACATTTTCCTTGCCAAAGTATTTAATTGACTCTATGTTTGTGAATATGTCTGATACATTTGCTTTTTCTATATCCTCTGTGTAGTTTGCTTTCACATTTGCTTTTTCCTGCAGCTTTTGGACAAAAAAGCTGTAAGAAACAAAGATTACAGCCGTCAAAAAAGTTACAAGAGCAGGAACCCAGCTGAAATAAATCAGTGACGCAGAAACCACAACCAGCTGAACCAGCATAGGAACAAAATTAAACACCAAAACATCAGTCATCCTTTCCACCGCCCCGCCTATCCTGATTAGCCTTGATATTAAGCTTCCTGTCCTGTGTGTTGTATGAAAGCTGTAGTCTAAATGTATCAGGTGATTGAAGAAATTTCTTTTTAAGTCAACTATCATGTCTGACTCAAGCAGGTTTATGTAATGAAGATTGATAAATTTAAGAGCTGCTTTTGCAATCATTGCGGCTATATAAATCGCGGCAACCCAAAGCAAAGCCCTTGCAAAAATATCTGAAGAAATAATCTGCGATGAAAATTCTGCGCCCCTGTCTACTATGGCCTTGAAAAGGAATTTGTCAACCATAGACACAGACTCCAGTAATAGGCTTATTACCAGAAGCCAAATAAGCAGTCCTTTATATTTTTTCAAAAAACTGAAATACAAATTAAGATTATACTTAAAATCTATTCCTTTCTCATACTTATTTTTTGTTTTATTGTTTCTCTTTGCCATTTTTTATAAGTCTTCAGCAAGAATAACATCAAGAAAAATGATTATATAAATATAATCAAATAAGCAAGGTAATTATTCAAAAAAATGCTCCAACGCGTCCTGAACGCTTGAAACCTCAATA
Organism: Candidatus Woesearchaeota archaeon; assembly: GCA_964388875.1. Taxonomy (GTDB): domain Archaea; phylum Nanobdellota; class Nanobdellia; order Pacearchaeales; family GW2011-AR1; genus JACOYM01. The sequence goes on along the minus strand of CAYMCA010000051.1, from coordinate 2,163 downwards.
ACCTCAAGCCCTGCTTCCTCTGCAACATTCACCTTTTTTGGCCTTGTTTCTGTTGTGCATATCTCTGTGCCGCCGAAATCCTCGCAATATTCCTCTGTTTCATACACAATATCCCCGCTTTGCAAAAGAGGAACTATGAATATGCTGGCGCCTGCGCTCTTTGCCGCCTTTGCCTTTTCCAGTATCCCTGAAACAGGGCCCAATGTCCCATCATGGTTTATTGTTCCTGTTATCATCACATTGGTTTTTAATGGCTTTCCTTCAATTGCTGCTATGGTTGCTATTGTTAATGCAGCGCCTGCAGATGGCCCGCCGACAACACTTGCATTTTGCGCAACAACAGAATAAACCAAATCATAATAATTAAGGTTCTTTCCCGTGATGTTTCCTGCGACAAGCCTTGCCTGCCTTATGCTGTGCTGCGTGTCAGCCCAAAATAAGATGTTTTCTATGTCAACAAGTGTCCTGCCAGTCCCCTTTGTTGCCTCAACGCCAAGCAAAGTAACAACGCCATTCCCATCTTCATCAACAGCCGGCAGGCTCATAGACACCATTGTAGCATTCTCTGTTGATATAAATCTGCCAGCTGGCTCTATATATCCGCCAGTGCCTTTCAATTCAGCCATATTCCCAATATACTGCAGGGTGACAGAAGCTATTCCCAAAAACATGAATATAAGAATTATTACCGCAATTGCTATCACTATAAACCTAAAGCTTTTCTCATTCTGCGCTGCTTTTTTTATTCCTGCCATTTTTAACAAATAAAATGAGCCTGCACAGATTTGAACTGTGGACCCTCGCCGGCCTGATAATAAATAGCCGTATTTACTAATATCAGAGCGATGCTCTAACCTGGCTGAGCTACAGGCTCATTAAAATATTTAAAAGAGGCTGGTTTATAAAAGTTGTCATGTCAGAAAAAATCGGGAAAACAAAACTTTAAAAACATCCTAAACAGCAGATAAAAATGGCAAAGGGATTTTACAATTATGTCAGGGAAGCCTGGAAAAAGCCAGATGAAAAGATGCTTAGGGAAAGAATGATTGAGTGGAGAAGCTCTTCAGTTGTAACAAGAATTGAAAAGCCATTAAGGTTAGACAGGGCCCGCAGCTTGGGATACAAGGCAAAAAAGGGCATTGTTATGGTAAGAGTAAGAATTCTGCGAGGCGGCAGGAAAAGAACAAGAATAAACAAAGGAAGAAGAAGCGTAAGGCAGACAGTGCGCAAAACCCTAAAAATGAATTACCAGTGGGTTGCAGAGCAGAGGGCAGCGAGAAAATTCACAAACCTTGAAGTCCTAAACAGCTACAATATAGGCAAGGATGGAAGGCATTATTTCTTTGAGGTTATTCTGGTAAATCCAGATGCTCCTGAAATAAAATCAGACAAGGCATTTGCATGGCTTCAAAACCCTGCAAATCGCGGCAGGGTTTTTCGAGGCTTGACAAGCGCAGGCAAGAAATCCCGCGGACTGCGAAGCAAATCGCCAAATCTTAAGGTAAGGCCAAGCCTGAGGGCATGGAGCAGGAGAGGAAAGTAAGATGGACATGGCTGAAAAGATTATTGGGGAGATTGCTGCAGAATTTTCTAAAGACAGAACATCAAGAAGAATAGAAAAGGCAGTTCAGGCAGCAGATTTCTTTTTCAACCGCGAATATTATGTTGTCCAGAAACAGCTTGGACAGAACGGCTGCGAGCATGAATATAATTGAATCTTATTAAATCTTCAGTAAGAATTAGCAATAAAACTCTAACCCTTTTCAAAAATGTCAAGAAACTCGCTTGGTGTGATTATTCTTATGCCTTCAAATTCGCCCAATTTCAGAAGGTGGTTGTCTTGAGTTATAATGTAATCGGCTCTTCCTTCAACAGCACATTCTAAAATTCTGTTGTCATCTGAGTCTTCCTTGATGATATCAAACTTCTTTTCAGGAGAGATAATTATAGCATCTTCAATTACTCTCTTAATAATCTTATTTATAATGAGATTTTTATCTTCAATTTTTTCAACAATCTCTTCTTTGCGGATTGTTTCATCATATTCATCAAGTAACTCTTTTGACAAGACAAGTATAATCTCTTTCAAATCTATTCTTCTAAGTATCGTTAACTACTGGTGGGCTAAAGCCCACAGCGTATAGACGTTAAAAACTGAATAAA
>CAYMCA010000050.1:0-7895 GCA_964388875.1 Candidatus Woesearchaeota archaeon | reverse complement strand
AAAATTTCAGCTAAAAAGCTTATCAGAAAATTAAAAAGCAATGACAATATCTTTGAGCCAGGCGGATTTTAATCTTCTTTTTCCCAAAAAACAACCAAAAACTCCTATCATGCCCCCTAGCGAAAGCTATACTGCCAGCAGATTCTGTTAGGCGCTGTCAAGCAAACATGGTGCATATGCTTTAAAAACCAGCATTTTCTAATTGGTTTATGTGGAGTTTATATGAAAATAAAAAGAGGCTTGAGCCTTTGGTGTTTTCCAACGGAAAAAGCCAGGATGATATTGTAAAAGAGGTTTTGGATGCTATAAAGCAGGGCAATAAGGTAATTTTCATTAGAGGTGTCTGCGGGACAGGAAAATGTCTGGATAGAAACTCGTTAATTTTCTGTAAGCCTCAAAATAAACCATATTTTGGTTATTACAAAATCTCTGACTTAATTGACACAGAAGGATTAATTTTGTCATTGGATTCAAATGGAAATCTTATAGAAACTTCTTATTGTAATGTCAGAGAAACTGGAAGTAAACACCTTTATGAGCTTAAAACAAGGACTGGTAGAGAAATACTAGCCTCAGACAGCCACCCCTTTTTAACAATAACTGAAAAAGGAGTAGAGTGGAAACCTCTTAAAGAGCTAAGCAATAACTCATATATTTGCCTGCCAAACCAAATCCCTGAAAGCAACACTTCAAATCTTGACGATAACAAGATTAAGATTCTGGCTCACTTGATAGCTGAAGGAAAGCTTGGAGATAAAATTGGCTCCCCCGTGTATACGCAGGACCCGATAATTAATTCTGAAACTAGAAAAGACTATGAAGATGCTCTTAAAGCCGTATTTCCTGGCGGGATTATTAAAAGCTATAACGGCAAAGATGTTGTCATAACATTCGGCAATAAAGATACAACTTCAGGTGTTACTAACAAACTTAGGTTATTTGTCAAAGAATATGGCTTGGATGGCAAAAGATCTAAAGAGAAATTTGTGCCAGAAATAATTTTCAATCTATCAAAGGAGAAAATAGCATTATTTTTAAGAACATTGTTTTCTGGTGATGGTTGCATTTATAAAAGAAAAATTAGAGAAAAAGAAGAAATAATTATAGAATATTGTTCAACTTCACATGATCTAATAAGGGGAGTATCTCTATTGCTGAATGTGTTTGGTATTCAGCATACTGTAGGGAGCAAAGCTTTCAGGGGGGATAAGAATTATTCTAAAAGAATTTCAATAAGCAATCATAGATCATTAAGAAAATTTATAGAAAATGTAGGATTTATAGGCAGAAAACAAAGAGACGCCTTAAATTTTTATAAAACGATGAAGGAGCACAAGTATACCAATATTGACAAAGTTCCTAGAATTATAAGGGAATATCTTAAATCAAAAGGTTATTCTTATAATCAACTGGATAGGTTTCTAAATTATTATGCAATTGAAGAAAAAAGAAAAACTTTAAATTACAAGCAGATAAAAGTGGATAAAACAATACAGACTCCAACAGTTTTTAGGCAAGGAAAGATTGACTTTTTGAGAGAGCACTTGAGTAAAGTTAATGAACATGTAAAAAATGAAACCATTGGATTTGTTTGTAATAAATCTATTTTTTGGGATAAGATAAAGAGCATCAATTACCTTAAAGAAGATTTAACTTATGATATGGAAGTCCCGAGGCATCATAATTTTATTGCTGATGGCATAATAGCTCATAATTCAGCCATCGCCCTGAATATTGCAAAGGAGCTGGGCAGGACGAGCATTGTTGTGCCTATTAAAAACCTGCAAAAGCAGTATGAGGATGATTACAGCGAGAAGAAGCATATTCTGAGGGATAACGGGCAAAAACTGAAAATAAAAGTGATTAAAGGAAGGCAGAATTTTTCCTGCCCTTTTTTGAAAGAAAACAGCATTAAGGAAGAAAAGAATTCCACACTGAATATTTTTGACAGCCCCTTTAAAAAACAGCAGCCTTGGGAGCTGCCTGCGGATGAGTCATGCAATAACCACCTCCTGCCATGCAAGATTGAGATTAACAAGAAGAATGAAAAAAAGATAAGAGAATACATGAAAATGAACGAAAAAATAAAAAATAACCTCTCATTGAGCTTTGTCAGGAGAATGTCCATAGCTCCGGTATGCAAATGTTACAGCCCCATTGTTCCAAGCGACATAAACTTGGGGCTGGATGATGCAAGAAAAATCCAGTATAGGGGATTGCGCAGCATAAACTTTATAATCTACAGCAGAAAAGCAGGCTGCCAGTATTATGAGCAGTATTTGAGCTATATTAATTCAGATGTCCTTATATTCAACAGCCATAAATACAAGCTGGAGACAATGATGAACAGGAAGCCTTTTACAGAGGTTGAGATAATTGATGAGTGCGATGAGTTTCTTGACAGCTTTGCAAATTCAGGAATCATAAACATGAATAGGCTGTATTTTGCCCTGGGTTATTTGTTTTCTGACAATGAAAAGACAAACAAGGAGATAAGCGAGATAACCGGGCTTGTTAGTGAGATAATTGATGACAGAAACCTGGTTTGTGACAGGATAATCCCTTTAAAAGAGACAAAGCTCTTTCACATGCTAAAGAAATTTCTTGAAAATGACTTGATGAGCCATGCTGAGTGCGATGAGGACAATTACTGCTATCATGCAGAGGAGACAGCAAAAGAATTTGCTGATTTGTTTGATGAAACCTATGTATTGTTTGAAAGAGAGGACAAGAACCTCACTGCCAAGATTATTACAATAAACATTAAGGAAAGGTTTAAGGAGATGCTTGACAAAAACAAGGCGTTTGTCCTGATGTCAGGAACTATTCACAATGAAAGGGTTCTACAGGAGATATTCGGGCTGGATAACTTTAAAATTATTGAGGCAGAGACAAAAATGCCCGGAAGCATAACCAAGGTTAAAACAGGCATGGAGTTCAATTGCAACCACCAGAATTTAATCAAAGAGGGCGCAAGGGAGAAATATTTAATGGCTTTGTCAAAATGCATAGAGCAGGCAAAGCCGCCTGTTCTGGTTCATGTCAACTCTTTTTATGACTTGCCAAACAGAAAAGAGGCAGAGAGATTTAAGCTGAAAATAATGACAAGAGAGGAGCTTGTAGAGATGCAGAATGACAGGGAGATAATCAGTAAATTCAAGAGCGGGGAGAAAGGCATTTTATACTCAACAAAATGCAACAGGGGCGTTGATTTCCCAGGAGAGGTTTGCAACAGCATTATAATGACAAAATACCCCTATCCGGATGTTAAGGGGCTATTCTGGCAGTTGCTGAAAAAGATAAAGCCTGGGCACTACAGCAATTTTTACCTTGATAAGGCAAGAAGGGAATTCATGCAGAGGATTTACAGGGGCTTGAGGTCAGAGAAAGACCATGTTTATCTTTTGTCTCCGGATTCAAGGGTGCTTGATGCAAATATTTAAAAATGCCTTTTCTTTAGGATGGCTATGACAGCTATATTAAATTCGCGGAGGTTTGTTCATCTCCTGTAAGGATTTTTATAGCCTGGGCTTTTCTGAAAATAATTATAAAATCAAAAAAGATAATGTTTTTATATATTCATTCTTTGCATTAAATGCAACTATGGCGATTGTAGCACAACGGCTAGTGCGCACGGCTGTGGACTACAGTTTCTTTTTAGAAAAGAGAAACTCTGGGAAGGCAGAGAAACTATTATTGCTGCTTTCTGCAGTCAATTGCAGAACCCGTGAGAAGAGGGTCCGACTCCCTCCTTTCGCCCTCTTCGCATACCAAAGCGAGAAAGCCCGCAGTTTCAACGAGGAGCTTCGCAGCAAGAGTATGTCGAAGATTATACAAAAGGAGGCAACATGGTAGCTCAAAAAGGCTGTGATTTTGTTCATCACGCCAAAAAATACAGGCCTGAAAGAATTCAAGAGTTTAGCAAATAAGTACAATAATTCTAAAAGCAAAATTGTGGAGGTTAGGGGAGAGGATGTTCCTTTATTTGTGTCTGAACTAGTCAAGCAGGGGAAAAAAGCAATTGGAATAACTGGCGAGGACTTATTTAAAGAGTTTTTATTGAAGAATAGAGATATAAACATTAAGATGCTTAAAAGAATTAATTGGTATAACAAAAAGTACATATTCAGCAAGCCAACACTCTGCCTTCTTGGCCCAAAAAACAAAAAATTTGAAAGCCTGCCGAAAAGAATGAGAATATGCATCAATTCAAAATACAAAGAATTAGCCAAGAAATATTGCACAAATTATCTTGAAAATAAGGGTTACAGGCTTGAAAAGATTTATGCGTCTGGCTCTACAGAAGAACTTTTTTCAAACAATATAGTGGATATGATAATTGATGTAGTATGCACGGGAGCATCAGCCGAAAAAGCAGGATTAGAAGTATGCGGCAAGCTTTTTCCTTCCAATATTGTCATTTTAGGAGGCAAAAATGAAAAAATTTGATTTGGAAAAACTGTATAAGATAATTGAAATCAGAGTAAAGAACAAGGCTAAGAATAGCTATAGCTATAAACTTTTTAAGAATCCTAGATTGCTAAATAAAAAGATTTTAGAAGAAGCAAATGAGCTGATAAAAACCAAAAATAAAAAGCAGGTTATATGGGAAGCCTCTGATTTGCTTTATTTCATGCTGGTTTTTCTCGTTAAAAGAAATATTAAAATAAATGATATTTTGGGGAAACTCAATCAGAGAAACAAAAAACTTATTAAAGCTCAAAAATATAAATTATTGGGAAAAATGATGGTGGGAGAAGGCAAATGTCAAATGAAACAGTAAAAGGATTTTCTGACTATTCTGGGGAGGAAGCAGAAAAGAGGGAAAAAATCAGGGAGATTTTGGTTAGAAACTTCAGGCTTTATGGCTTTGAGCCGGCTGAAACCCCCATAATTGAGTATGAGGAGTTTGTCAAAGGCGAGAATGAATATGATGAGGCTGTTTCAAGCATATTTAAATTGCAGGACAGGGGAAAAAGAAACCTTGCACTAAGGTATGAGCTTACATTTCAGCTGAAAAGGATTGCTAAAAACAAAAAACTTCCATACAAGAGATACCAGATTGGGGAGGTGTTCAGGGATGAGCCGACATCTGCAAACAGGTTTAGGCAGTTTACCCAGTGCGATGTTGATGTTATTGGCTCTGCCTCTAATGAGGAGGCAGAGGTGATGGCGCTGGTTAGCAGGGTTTTCAAGGAATTGGGAATAAGCATTGTGATAAATATAAACAACAGGAAGCTGATGAATGAAATCCTGGAGGCGCAGGGAATAACTGAAAAAGACAGGAATAATGTTATAAAAGAGATTGACAAGCTGGACAAGCTTTCTGAGGCAGAGGTTAAGGACAATTTGAAGAAATACAAGGCGGAAGGAATTCTTGCAGTTTTTAAAAAGCCTGCGCCTTATTTCAAGAGGTATAAATCATATTCTGAAATTTTGGAATTGGAGAGGTATTGCAAAATGTACGGCATAAGTGTTAACTTTCAGCCAAGCCTGGCGAGGGGGCTTTCTTATTATAATGGAAGTGTTTTTGAGGCGAAAACAGGCGCAATGAAGGAAACAATCGCAGGCGGAGGCTCTTACATTATAAATGGCATGCAATCAACAGGCATAAGCTTTGGAATTGAAAGGCTGAGCCAGCTTGCAAGGATAAAATCAGAAAACGAAAAAATATTAATCATAAGCATAAAACAGGACAAAAAGGCAATTCAGTTGGCTGAGAGATTAAGGAAGCAGGGCAAGGCAGTCACAGTGCTTGGCAAGATAAACAAAGCTATGGAGTATGCAAACAGCTATAAGATTCCTTATGTAATATTTATAGGCAGCGAGGAGATTAAAAAGAAAAAGTTCAAGCTTAGGGATATGAAGACGGGAAAGGAAAAGATGCTGAGCGAGAAAGATATTATTGAAGCGATATTTAAAGAATGTGAAGATATGTTTGGCCTTTTAAAAGACAAGGGGCTTACGAAAAAGAAGATAAAGGAAGTTAGAGAACACCACGATCGTTTCTAATAAAATAAAATGAATCTTACACTGATAGCAGCATTTTTAATCTTGTTCCTGGCATTCTGGCTTTTTTACACAAGGGCTATTGGCTCAGAATACGGGCCGACAACAGCAAAAAGGGCAAGAAGAATGATTGAGCTTGCAAAAATCTCAAAAAAGGACATTGTTTATGACTTGGGCTCTGGCTTTGGCGGCTTGGCTATCCTGGCATCGAAGCGGGCAAAAAAGGCTGTTGGCATAGAGTTTGACAGCTTGAGATATGCTATAAGCATTGCAAGGGCTTTTTTTTCTGGCGCAAAAAATGTGAGGTTTATAAGAGGCAATCTTTTTGAACAAGATATCAGCGATGCGAATGTTATCCTGTTGTTTCTTAAGCAGAAAACAAACCAAAAGCTAAAGGCAAAATTTTTAAGATTAGGGAAAGGCACAAGGATTGTGAGTAACATATGGACTTTTGAGGGCTGGAAGCCTGTTAAGGAAGACAAAAAGCTGAAGGTTTATATGTATGTTGTGGGGAAGAGCGAGAAGAAAAGATAAAAGTGGCATTAATCTTTTCTTTTCCTGTTTCTTTTATTTTTCAATAATCTTTTCTATTTCATTGAGAAATTCTTTTGCTCTTTTGAGAGATGTATAAGCATGCTTTTGTTTCGCCTCTTCGTTAGTTTCATAGGTAAATCTTGATCTTTTTTCAACTTCATAAAAATATTTGATAGTAAGATTTTTAACTTTTTCTCTGAAGTCTTCAAGACTGAGTAATTCTGCTGCTTCTATCTGGCTTTCTATAAATTTCTCGTATAATTCCTTAGCAAGAAAATTATTTTTAATACAGAAATGGGCTATGGCATTAGCAGTTACTTTATGGATACCCTGTTCTGACAATATCCTTATGCCTTTATATGCAAGCAATGCGTGAGATATATAAAACATAGCATAATATGAAGCATTAATCGCCCATAAAAAACATTCATAAGTTTGGTTTAATTTGTGGAAATCTTTGGACGATTTCTCTGTAGAAATATTATACAGCAAATCTGCAGCAATAATGAAAAGATTAGCTTGTTTTTTGTAAAAATTAGTGAATTTTATTTTTTCCTGTTCAGAAAGTTTTGTAACAATTTTTCCGCTATTTATTAAATTAGTGATTAAACTATTAGCTTCTTCTATTATCTTATCAAATTCTTTTTGTTTCATTGCATCAGTTTATAATAATTTTCATCTCCATAAATTAAAATATGTTTATCTTTCGCTTCTAAAGCGGCATTTAATTCCCTTTTTTGAATCATTGAGACAAAAGATTTTTCTGTCGTAATAGTTTCGTGAATTTTAATCATAGATGTCCTAGCAACTGAAGAGATACATTTTTCCATTGTTTCCGCATATCTTTGACCTGGAACAATGACCAATAAATCCAAATCAGAATCTTTTCTTGGTTGTTTAACATAGGAACCAAAAGCAAGGAGTATAAAAAAAGAAGAATTTGTTTGTTTGATTATTTTTTTTAATGTCACTTCAATATGCGGATAATTTTTGTAGAATTGTTCTCTCTTAAACTTTTCTGCTTCAATTAAATAAACTGAATCAATTTGTTGATGTAAGCTAATGAGGCTGGTTTTGCCGGCTTTCTGCAAAGTAATTATTTTTTTGTTTTTAAGTTGATGGATATTCCTCTGCACAAGATAATATACAGTTGAAATTTCCTTAGCCATTTCTCTAATTCCTAAAAGCTTATCCCGATTGTCAATAAGATAAGCAACCATTTTTAGCTGAGTTTTAGTTAACATGATATTATTAATAATATCATATGATATTATGTATATAAATCTTTTGTTTTTGCGATAATGTATACTTAACGTGAGATAGATTTATATACAAACATCTCCTTGTTTTTG
>CAYMCA010000049.1:0-8943 GCA_964388875.1 Candidatus Woesearchaeota archaeon | reverse complement strand
AACTTGAAGAAAGAAGAAAAAGCAAAGATTTTGTTTCTCATGAAGAAGTCAAAAAAAGAATGGGTTTATAATGAAATATCCAATTTCCTATGAAAAAGAGGCCTTAAAAGAGTTAGAAAAATTAGAACCAAGCTTGTCCAGGAGAATTGTTTGTAAAATTGAGAAAATGTCAGAAAACCCATATGCTTGTGATGTCAAAAAATTAATGGCGAGTGATTATTACAGGTTGAGAGTTGGAGATTACAGAGTTCTCTTTATTTTTGAAAACAACACTATTAAAATTCTCAAAGTAGGGCACCGACAACAGATTTATGGTTAGAAATAACCACACCAATCACAGATTTCTTGCTTCTTTCTGAATCTTTGAGAGCAGGCTCTTGTTCAGGATTGCCCCCGCTTTTTCTAATTTGCTTCTCAGGACAAAATTTGTTTTCATGTCTTTTTTTATCTGGGAAAGAGGAACTATTATTACTTTTATCTTTTCTTCCTCAACTACTTTTTTGATATCATCTGAAATAACAAGAACCTCTATTGGCTTTTTGTTTGTTATATAAATTCCAAGAACATTTTCAAGGCAGTCGTCTATCAGCCTCAGCACCTCTTTTTTTATGTTTATAGGCATATTCACGACGGTAATTTTAACTTCGCTTCCAAGCAGCTTTCTTGGCAGCACAACCCCTGCTGAATTTCCAACCCTTACAGTTTTTCTTAAAAATTCCATGGCGCTTAAATCTTGTCCGTATTTTCTTGCGTTATAACCATGTTATAACCAATTTAAAAACTTTTCTATTATTTTAACTAAGCAGGGGTATCATATCTGTAATCACCATAAAGTTTATAAAGCATTTTAATATTTAAATTTCAGTAAAATTAAATTTAAAACAAAAATGATGGATAACAAAACATTTTGGTTTGCTTTGTTAACAGTTCTAGCAGTACTAGTGACAGCAAATAGCGTAAGTGCTTTAGCAACAAGCGTATCAACAACAGTGAGCGGCATTGACATAACAACCCAGCCAGTAACAATATTTGCAGGCGAGACAATTCCTTTGAGAGTTTCTTTCACTGCAAATACAAATGCAACCGATGTCAGGGTCAAGGCATGGATAAGCGGTTATAGAAGCGACATATCTGATTCCTCAGAAAGATTTGATATAATTAACGGAAGCAGATACACTTCAGAACTTCTTACCTTGACAGCTCCAAGCGACATAGACATAAATGAAAATGTCCTGCTTGTAGTTAGTATAGAGACAAAGGACGCATTTGACGAGACAACATATGACCTTAATTTGCAGAGAGGCTCATATGAAGTTGAGGTTATGTCTGTGGAAGTGCAAGTGCCTTATGAAATAACACCTGGAACAAATGCAGCAGTTGATGTTGTATTGAAGAACAGGGGCATAAGGGATCTTAGCGATGTCTACATAAAGGCAAGCATCCCTGCATTGAACATAGAGACAAAGGTTTATGCAGGCGACTTATTGCCTGTAGATGACGACGACACAGACAAGGGCGACGCAGTCGAGAAAAGGCTTTTCTTGAAGATACCTTCAGATGCAGCAACAGGAACATACACCTTGAATGTAGAATCATACAACAAGGATGTTTCAGAAAAAGCATCGCAGGACATAACAATCGGGGAAAGCTCAGATAAAAGCGACGTGCTCGTGCCTGTGGCAGACAAGTCAATCAGCGTTGGAGAGGAAGCAACATATGAGTTGATAATCGTCAACTCAGGAGACAGCATCAAGACATACACAATCTCTCCAGAAACAACCTCTTCTCTGACAGTAACGGTTGAAGAGCCATCTGTTGCAGTGCCAGCAGGCGACAGCAAGACAGTGAAAGTGAAGGTTAGCGCGAATGAGAAAGGAACCTACACATTTGCCCTGAATGTTAAATCAGGCAACGAATTGGTAGAAAGAGCATCCTTCAGCGCAAGCGTCAGCGGTACAGCCCTAAATGCAACACTAATATGGACAATTGTGCTTGCTATAGTGCTTGTTGTGCTGGTCGTAGTGTTTGCGATATTGCTAACAAGGAAACCGGCTAAGAAAGAAGAATTTACAGAAAGCTACTACTAAATCTGATTTTATTTTTTAATTTTTTATTTTATTTTTTAGTGGCTTTATTGTTTTTGGCAAAAAGGAAAAGATATTGAGAGAGGTAAAAGTAAAAATGGCAAAGGAGATAGTTGAAATAACAAGAAGAACTGATGATAGAAAAGGATTGGTTACACACTTACACTTTGGAGAGGGGTTTGATATACTCAGAAAAATAAGGGGCGTTTACAAGGCTGAGATAATCACAACTAAAGTTGATGAGCCGGATAATGTAGACATTTCTTGCTATAAAACAACTAATATAGCTATGGGTGCTGAAAAGAATATTGCCATTAGCCCTAAATCTGTAATCAGAGAGGAGTATGAAGAGGCTGTTTTGGCACATTTTGAAGCTGTTAATAATTTCAAGCAACTTTATCTTAACCAGCCTTGAAAGAAATCTAAAAGTTGTGAACATGAACAAGCCAATCATTTTTGTATTGCATGATGATAAAGACCTCGCAACAATTTTAGATGCCCGCTTTTCTGTTTATCAAGCCTATGATACAAAAGTTTTTTTGCTAAACAATCCCTCAAAGCTTTCTAAACTAACAAGATTAATAGAAGAGCAAAAGCCAGATGCAATATTATCAGGCAGCTTGGGAGATTTGTGGAAAAGAGCCTATGAAATTGCACAAAGAAATAATATTCCGTTTATTATTTATACCTCAAATAAAAATGTGCTTAAAGAAGCTCAGAAAATGAATATCAAGTGCCATGAGGAGACACTGGATTCTGAGGCGATTTATGATTATATAACAAATAAAAAATAAAACTAAATTCACACCGGCAGGCTGTAAATCTTGCTCACCTTTTCATACATGCTTACCCCATACAGGATATCTGATTCTGTTATCAGCGCGTCGTTGTGGGTTATTATTATGTACTGCCCTGACTGCAGGAATTTCTTTATTGACGCAGCCAGCCTTTCAGAATTTCTCTTGTCAAGGGCTGCATCTATCTCGTCAAGGATATAGAATGAATATGGCTTGTACTCCTGTATTGCAAATATGAGGGACACGGCAACAAGAGCCTGCTCGCCGCCTGACAGGGAGGCAGCATTAAAGTATTTGCCCTTTCCCTCCTTTATGATTATATAAACGCCTCCTGCAAAAGGGTCTTCCTTGTTTTCCACATCCAGCGAGGCAGTCCCCTTGTCGCTTAGCTGCGCAAAATTCCTCTCAAACAGCACATTCAGCTCATTAAGAGTCCTGTTGAATGTCTTTTTCTTTTTGTTGTCTATCTCTTTTATTATATTCATTATCTCCTCCTTTTCTTCGCCAAGCTTCTGCGCCTTTTCAGCCACAACATCATACTCTTTTTTCACGCCATCATAAACCTCTATTGCCCTCATATTGACAGAGCCTATCCTCACAATGACATTCTGCACATTAGAAAGTTTTTCTGACAGCTTTTCCCTGCTTGCATGAATAACCTTTTCCTCTGAAACCTGCAGCTGCAGGAATTCCTCATTCAGGGATTTATGCTCTGAATCCAGCTGGGCTTTCATAATCCTTAAGTTATTTATTGCATCCTCCTGCTGCCTTAATTCATGCTGTTTGTTGATAAGGCAGGTTTCCCTCTCTCTTATTCTGTCCTGGAGCGCATTCCTTTCAGCAAGATGCTTCTTGAACTGCTCTGTTAGCTTTTTCTCCTTTTCTTCAAGCGTGTCCAGCAGCTCTTGATTTTCCCCTGTTTCATGCTCAATCTCAGAAATCTGCTCCTTGGTGTCCTGCTCATCCTGCAGGCTTCTCTTGACAATAAACCTCGCCCTTTCAAGCTCCCTTTCCTTGAACAGGATGGTGTTGTCCACATTCTCTTCTGTCCTTGAGCTTATCTCTTCTATTTCCAGGCGCAGGTTTTTGTGCCTCTCCTCAATGTCATTTTGCTGCTCGGCCAGCCTTTCAAGATTGCTTCTCTCAGTTTCAAGCTTTTCTATCTCTTTTTTTAATGTTTCCGAGCTGTCTTCCAGGGCTTTTATCTGCTCTGACTTGTCCTTTATGCTTGATATCCTCATCCTGTCACTCTCTCTTCTTGAAATCTCGTTTTTGAGCGACTGGGTTGCATCTGCTAAGCTGTTCTTTTTTCTGTTTATCTCGCCCAATTCTTCAGAAAACTTCTTGATTTGTCTTGAACTCTCAGCCGCCTTTTCATCAGCTTCTCTTTTTACCTGCCCAACATGCTCTTCAGTTATCTTGCTTTTGCACAGGGGGCAGATATCAAATTTTGAAACATTCAGCTTTATCTCCTCAAGATTTTTAATCTCAGACTCGTGCGCAGATATTCCTTTTTCAGCTGCAATCTCGCTTTTGGATAAATTCTCCAATTCCTTATTGAGCAATAATATTTTTTCTTTCAGAATCCTGATGCTGTCCTCATTGATTTCTGCCCTTTTGTCAAACAGCTCTTTTGAAATGTCCTCTGCCTGCTTCATGCAAAAATCAGACTCTGCCCGTATTCTTCTGAGCTGCTCTTTTTTGTCAGTTATCCTGCCTTTCAGGGAATTAATCTCGCTTTTCAGTGTGTAGAACTTTTTTCTTATGTCATCTATCTTTTCAAATTCCTCTTTCTTTTTTCTTATTCCCTCATGCTTCTTTGCAATTGCAGGGCTTTTCTTTCTCAGCTCCTTCAATTCCTGCTCATATGAATCAATCTGTTTTTTAAGCTCCTCTCTTCTCTTCAGCAGGCTGTTCAGGCTGTTCTCAAGGTTCTCCTTCTTTATGCTCAATCCGCCAACCTCAACCCTTAAGTTGGATATGTCCTCATGAAGCTTGTCAGAGCCAATTCCTGAAGAGTCCTGTATCTGCTTGTTTATAGCGATTATTTTCTCATTTATTTCATTTATCTCTTTTTGCACGCTTTCTGCCTCGTCCTTGGATTTTGCCGCTTTTTTGAATTCAGAGCCTATTTTATCATTTATCTCTTTTGTTGACTTTTCCTTTTCGTTTTTGTCCTTGAATATAATGCTCGCCTTGCACCTCTTTGCCATCTCCTCCATGCTCTTGAATTTTAAGGCATTTTTTCTGTCCTGCTCAAGCCCGTTTAAGTACTCGCCCCTCTGGCGAAGCACCATGCCAATCTCTTTAAGCTTCTCATCTGTCGCCTCAAGCTCATGAAGGGATTTTTCCTTTCTCCTTTCGTATATTGATATGCCTGCAACCTCCTCTATGATTTTTCTTCTTTCCTCTGGGTGCATTTTTACAAAGCTGTCTATCTCGCCCTGAAGAATTATATTAAAGCCATATGGGTCAATCTCCGCCTGCGCAAGCAGCTCAAGAACCTCCTGCCTTGTTCTTGTTTCATCGTTTATCTTGTAAATGCTCTGCCCATTCTGCCTGACTATTCTTTTTATTGAAACATCCTCCTTGTCAATATTAAACTTTTTGTTTGAATTGTTAAAAACAACTTCAACGCTTGCTTCGTGCGCAGGCTTGATTAGCGGCGTGCCGCGGAATATAAGGTCTGTTGACAGCGAAGCCCTCATGCTTTTCATTCCAAGCCTTCCAAGAACAAAGCATAAGGCATCTGAGACATTGGACTTGCCAGCTCCATTCGGCCCAACCACAACATTCATGCCCCTGCTGAATTGAACCTCTGTCTCTTTTGCAAATGACTTAAAGCCCTTAACCACCAGTTTTTTTATATAAGTCATAAAAACCACACACAAAAGGCATATTTAAAAATTTGCATGCGGTTTTTTTGATGCAAATCTTGCCAAAAAAGAAAGGTTTAAATGTCAGCTTCACCAAATGCAAGCATAAAAGATGGGCAGGAAACTGATTATTGCAATAGTTATAATATTGATGATTATTGCAGGCATCGGCGCTTATTTTGCCTGGCAAAACTATGGCACAGCAGGCAAGTGCGGGGATGGTGTCTGCCAGGCAATTGAAAAACAAAAGGGAATTTGTTTAGAGGATTGTGAAGAAGAACCAATAACCCCCCAATTATATCAAGATTCGCCTTTTGGCGCGCATGGTGGATCTCAAGGATTAAGCGAGATTGGAATAAAATATAAAAGAAGCGCAGGCAATAACGCACTTATTTGGGATTTAGTTGAACCTGAACTTGACACTAATTACAAATGGGATGACTTTGATAAAATTTTAGAAGATGCCGATTCACTTGGATTAAAATTAATGGTAACCACAATACCTATGAACACAAAGGACCAAATATCGTGCGGGAAATGTTCTCAGGAAAATGAAAGATGTAAAAGAAAGAACCCTTGCAGTTGGGAGAAATATTCAGAATTTCTTACAAGCGCCATAAACAGGTATAAAGACAGAATAAAATACTGGCAAATAGAAAATGAGCCTGCTGGAGGGAACTATTACGATGGAACGTCCGGGGAATATGCTGAGTTGTTATTAAAATCTTATAAATCAATCAAAGATAGCTGTTCAGATTGTAAGGTTATTATTGCAGGAATGGCTGATTACCGCCCAGCTCAAGTAGAATATTATGAAGGAATATTTTCTTATCTAAAAAGCACCGAATGTGCAGAATCAGGCTGTTTTGACATATTTGACTTTCATACGAGCGATTACACTAAATTAGCAGATAATTATGATAATGTTATATCATTATTGTCAAAATATGGGTATTCAGATAAACCGATTTGGAGCACTGTATTTGGACCTTTGCATAACACGCCTGCCTGTGAGGCGCAAGAAAACAAAGAAATTGGTGATGAACTAATTAAGTCTTTCGTAGTTGCATTAGATGTCGGCTTTGAAAAGCTTTTTTGGAGAACTCATGAATGCCCTAGCTGGATTATAGACAAAGAAGGTGAAAAAACAAATGCTTATTATGCCTATAAGACATTAATTAATAAAATTGAGGGGTTTGATTCCGTCTCAAAATTAGCCGAAGGCCAGTACAAATTCAGGATTAATGAAAAAGATATCTATGTGCTTTGGTGCGATTCTGGAAGCTGCAGCTTGCCTTCAGAGATAGCTGGCGAGTTAAAAGTAACAGATTATTACGGCAATGAAGAGTCAATGAGCGCAAACAACATTATTCTGTCAGAAAGCCCGATTTTTGCGGAGATTAAATCATGAACAAAAAAATAATCATTTCAATTGTTATAATTTTAATTCTTATTGCAGGCACCGGAATCTTTCTATTTTGGCAGAAAACAGAGCCACCAACCAGCAAGCCATTAAACTTTGCAGTTTTTCTGCATCTTGAAGCTGAATCTAAATTCCCAAATGAAAAAGCATACAAACAAACTAATGCCCAATTAAAGGAAATCATTGACTTATTTGACAAGTATGATGCAAAGATAACAATAGAATCTGCAATGCCTTATGCTGAAGCTGCAAATAAATGGGGCAATGACATGTTAAATTATGCATTAGAAAAAGGCATGGGTGTCGGAACACACTGTGATTTTTCAACTACAAATACGCCAAACCCTACAGTAACTTATAAAGATTTCAAAAATCTTAAAGAAAAGGTTGATGCAATTGTAGGAGTGTCAAATAATCTTGGCTGTTCCGGAGGTTTTGGCGCAGAGAATTGGGTGCAGGCAGCTCATGATGGTGGTTTTTCGTATCTTGATGCGCCGGTAATGAATGTTTATCTTGACATTCCTGAAGAAAACAGGCCGATTAACCCGGAAACAAACAATCCTTATACAGATGAGGAAATAAGTGAAACATATTATCACGACCCTGCTCCGCCAGATATCCACGACAGAATTTACCCAAGAATGCTGAAGGATGTCCAGGATTTGGAAGAGGATAAAGATGGGATTTTATTGTTAATGACCGGCGGGTTGGGAGAGATTTCCTCGCTTTATGAAGGAAGAAAGAACTGTTTTCCTAATTGTAAATTAACACAAGATGACACAGATTATATTTTTGATAATATTGATAATGCCAATAACTTTAAGGATAATTCAAGGGTTTCTGTGCTGGACACACATTTTCCTTTGAAAACCCTTTCAACACCGCCTGAAAGAAAGGAAGAAAAACTGAAGATTGTTGAGGGCTGGCTCAAGAAGATGCAGGAATACCAACAGCAAGAAAAAATTAAGTGGGTAACTATGAAAGAGGTTTATGAAGAGTACATGAGGAACAGGTGAAATGAAAAAAACAATCATTGCAATTATCATTGTAGCTTTAATCATTATTGCAGGCATAACTATCTATTTTGTTTTGCAGAAACCTCAAGTTGACAAATGTGATTTAAACAAAGACGGGGAAGTCAGTGCGCTTGAAAAGCAGAAATGCGAACAACCCACTGATGGAGGTGCTAAAGACAAATGCGGTGATGGGATTTGCGGAACTGTGGAAAAGGAGAAAGGCACTTGCCCAGAAGATTGCACTCAACCAACTCAACAACCAAAAGAGAGAATAGGATTTATAGGCTGCTCCTTAACATTAGGCTCAGTTGATGGCTATTCTACCCTGGGCGGAACAAAATTCTGGCCTTACAAAGAAGCAAATGCATATCCTGGAGGGAGTGTTTCTGCATGGTATAGCGGCATAAATTCTGCCAGCGATAAGAGATGGCAGACTTTCCAGTCTTTGATGGAAAAATATCCTGAAACAAAAATTGTTTGGTGGGAATTATGCACTGGCACAGAATCAAACACCTACACCCAGCTAACTTCTATATTAAGCAAAATAAAAACAATTTCTCCTAATGTTGAGATATATGTTTCTTCTATTCCTCAAAGAAGCGGTTATACATGCAGTCTTGAGAAAAATGAATATACAACAAAATTAGAGGATTATGCTGGACAGCTAGTTCAAGAAGGAAAAGCAAAAAAAGGCCCTTTAATGACTCCTCTAACAATATCGCAGGTTGGCGCTGATAAATGCCATCC
>CAYMCA010000048.1:0-9295 GCA_964388875.1 Candidatus Woesearchaeota archaeon | reverse complement strand
CACCCCAAAAATGCCTTTGTTTTCTGTGAGTTAAAACAGATAGGGTGCACAAAGAGCATTTTTGATGTCCAGAAATTCCTACAGCTTCTTTTCTCTTCCTCATTTTTTATTTATTACAATCTCTATAATCCTAATTTCCAAAATAAAAGAATATATTTAAACCTTTATTTTTTGAATTTTCTTTTTCTGCTGGTTTTTTGCCTGTTCGCAAGAGAGTAGGCAATGTAAATTATTGCTATCACCAAAATAGCTGCAATAGCATTCTGGGCTGTGAAAAAGCCCAGTTTAAGCGTAGGCCTGCATGGAACCTGCTTGCTTCCGTCTGAGCAGTCTGAAGGCCTTTCTGCTGCATTCCCTGTCCATGCCCCTCCCCATTTAAGAAGCATTATGTCCTCCTCGCATCCTGTTGAGCCGGCATCGCTGAAGGTGCATGCCCCAATTAGCCCGCCCGTGCCGTCACTGCAATTCAGGTTTAGGGCGTATGATGAGCTGCATGTGCTTGCATTGCTCCATGCGCACCTGCAGTTTGTAACCTGCTTTATGCAGTCAACCCCCGGCGTTGTTGATGTTGCCTGCTCCCAGCTGCCGCAGTATTTTCCTGTGCTCCTGTAAACAGAGTTTTCTGCAACAGATTCTGCATAGCCGCTGCAGGCGCTTTGCGTTGTATAATCAAAGCATGTGAATGTGGCATTTGCATAACAGCTCCATGCCCCGCCCTGCTGCTCGCAGTTAAACCCTAAAGGGCAGCATGTTTTTGTTGCGCCGTTTACAGTTTTTCTGCAGTCCTGCAGGCTGTTTGACGAGCTTTCGTCCGGCTCAAGCCATCTGTCACCAGTTGTGCTGCAGGTTGTTTCTGTTAGTGTAATTCTAAATTCAACAGTGCTTTCGTCCCATGTCCATGCTGAAACAGGCTTAAGCGCAGGCAAAGCTAGCAGAATAATAACTGCAATTAATAAAAATGCCCCTGCCACCGTCCTCTTTTCAATGCCCTTTTTGTTTATGCCCATTTTTGCCTCTTTTTTGCTTGTCAAGAACTTTGGTTCTTGAGCATGCTCAGAATTCCACGAATGGAATTCTGACATTTTAGCCATACCCTGCCCTTAGGGTTGCGCTGTGCGTGCCTGCACCTGCAAAAAACTTGTTGAATTCAACAGCATAGCTGTAATTGCCCTGCCATGTTCCATACCTTGCTGTGCCATCATCAAATGTCCAGTTGAATGCAAGGCTGTTTTTGTCAAGGTTTGTGCACCATAAGCTTCCTACCTGGTAGCATCCTGTGCATGGCAGTGTTGAGCAGTTTGCAGCATAACTTCCGCTTGCATTAAAATAAACCCAGCCGCTGCCTTGTATCACCTGGTCTGGCTCTGGCTTGCTTATCCTTGCAAAAACATTTGTTAAAGGAGTCTCTGCTCCCTGAAATATGTCTATGGAAACCCAGCTGCTTGTTGTCCTGCCTCTTTCATCTTCAGCTGTAACTATCACATTCTTTGTTCCTTGTGTTGTGTAAGTGTGAATTGTATTGCAATTTATTCCTGTCAGGCAGTTTGTGAATATTGTTGTATTGCCGTCTCCAAAGTCCCATGTTATGCTTATGTCATCATCCTCGTCAGAGCTTGACTGGTTAAAGCTAATCATTGCATTTGCCATAAACCCTGCCCCATTAGCCGGGCTGGTTATTGCAACAAGAGGCATTGAATTATCTTCTGCCGAATAAACAATCAAATCGCCTGACTGAGTCTCCTGTCCTGTGTCAATGCTTGCCTTAAAATAAAGCACCCCTGCACTGCCTATTTTCCATGTTGTACTGGCATAATTGGACTGTGCAGTTGTGTTCAATTGCGCAATCTCGCAATCAGAAAGCCACAAAAGCCCGCATCCCCCTCCATCTTTGTAAACTGTAAAATTGATGCTCTTTCCTGCAAGCTCAGAGCCATTGGCAATTAATCTTACGCTGTCATTTATCTCTGCTGACTGTATTGCCTGGTTGTTAATATCCTCCCAGCTCACAACTCCAAGGCTTATGCATGTTGGAGTGCATGTCCCGCATGCTGCGTCTGTGCCATCTGTAGGTGTTCCTGCATCTGCGCAGGGATTATCACATGAGCCAACAGCAGGCGATGCGCAGGATGTTGTGCCGCAAAATGTAGCTGTGCCATCAGCGCAGTTGTTTGTTGTTGGGGTGCAG
Organism: Candidatus Woesearchaeota archaeon; assembly: GCA_964388875.1. Lineage (GTDB taxonomy): Archaea > Nanobdellota > Nanobdellia > Pacearchaeales > GW2011-AR1 > JACOYM01. The sequence continues at coordinate 7,110 of CAYMCA010000048.1, read as the reverse complement.
TCATCCTGGCATGAATTGGTAATATCACCTCTTGCATATAAGGCTCCGCCAGAGCAATAATTATCACAAACATAATTTGTCCACCCCCCATTTGTGTTGTCGCATCCTGCTCCGCATTGTCCTTTCCAGCATGAGTAAGAGCAGCTTCCAGCATTGACACACCTATCACTGCCTCCGCTATACTTTGTCCCAGAGCACTCGCCGCACCAGTCGCATGTTGGGTCTGAATCGCAACTTGAGGAGGAGGCATAGCCAGAGCATGCGCTTGGCAGCACATTTATATTTGCTGTTGCATCGCTTCCTGACTGATAGGACTTTGCCGTATTAACAGTGCATCGTGCTGTCTTGGCACTGCCGGTGTAGCTGCCAACATTGCATATAAACTTAGCAACATCACCTGCCCAGCTGTCCCATGTGCATAATGCTGAATCAATATAGGCGTCAATGCTGTTCACGCCTCCAATGCTTGATGTGCAATAAACATCAATGTTTGCATACTCTCCAGGATTGGAGTCTGAAACAGATATGGCTGTAACAGAAAGAGGGCAGTCAGAATCACCATGCATGGCAAGGGCAGAGTCATAATCATAATCTTTCTCTCCATCGCAGTCATTGTCTATGCCATCATTGCACAATCCTGCTTCGCTTGATGTGCAACCTGTAACACACTGCCCATTGATGCATGTCTGCCCAGAAGTGCAAGCTGGGACACAAGGATTAATAATTGCAGCGCTAGAACAGCATATCTTTGTTGAGTATGAACCATCTGAAGCTAAATGCGCATTTGTGTCAGATGACAAAGAAACAACCTCTTTCTCGCCAGCGAGGCAGGAGCTTCGCGCTGTGCATACAAGATTTCCATAACAGACAGCTGTTGCATAATTGCTTAAGCTTGGCTTTTCAGCATGCGCATTTGTCATAGAAGAAAGCCCGACAATTTTATTGCTTCCTGTGCATGCCTGAGGGCTGCTTCCGGTGTAAAGAGAGCCAAAGATAGTGTTATAGCAGACAGCCTCATCATAATTTCTAGGAACATTATTCCATATCTCTCCATGCGCGTTTGTTGCAGAGGAAATCCTCATGATTGTCTGGCTTTCCTGCGAGCAAAGCCCTGTTGTAGATACTTTAGTGGCAGAAGCCGGCATTGTGCCAGAATAAATAATAACGGTTAATGTGAGTAATATCAAACTGATTAATGTAAATTTTGCTTTAAGCCCTGTATTTTTTTTTTGTTCCATGTTTTCATGCTGAGTTTTTAAGTATGATTTTTATTTTTTATACCAGACATTCAATTGATACTATGTACTTACTGCATAGACCCTGCCCAGAACATTGTGATGCCAAAGTAGAGCTCCATGCACCATTATGACTATATTCTACTGCCTGTGTTAAAGTGCTTCCACATTCAACCTTCCCATTACTGCCTTTGCTATAACCAAAAGCATTGCAAAAATTAGTTGCAGTGTAGCTTCTGAAATCATCATAAGTGCAAAGGTAATAATTTAGTTTATGTCCTTCTAGTGTTTGTCCTCTTGTATCAACTCTGACTATAGATTCAGTAATATTATAGATAGGCACAACATAAGAATTTCCAGCAATATTTATCTTTGCCCATCCAGTTATTTGCGTTTTAACTATACCATCAGTACCATCTTTAAAGATAGATGCTCCAATCTCTTTATTATCAATCGCGCTCTGCAGTGTCTTCTCAACACCGCCAATGCTAATCATAACCTCATTGCTTGTATGCCCAACAGGGCTTGGGGCTGTTATTGCAATCGCCAGGCTCAACAAAATAACAAAGCTCACTGCCAGGGCTGCAAAGAAAAATGCCCTGTTTTTTATCTCAAATTGAAATTTCATGTTAAATTTTTAAGTATGCAATAAGCGCGATTAATTATTGAATATTATAATTGCAGCACCTCATCATGCCGCTTACATAAGTATTGCAATTATTATTTGGTGTGTTCGCAATATCCTGTGATGTTACAAAACCAGTTGGAGGTGTTGTTCCAGTACCGCACCTTGCACAATAACCAGTCCTTATAAGAAGAGTTCCTTCTATCCACTCGCACTGGGCATCTGTATATCCTGAAAGGGCATAGTCTGGAACAGTTATTCCTGTGCTGCCGTCACTGCTCTGCTGGCAGGAAACATCTTTGACTATGCATTTTGGAGTTAAAATCTCTTTGCTGTCAATCGCGCTCTGCAAAGTTTTTTCAGCCCCGTTTATGCTAATCATAACCTCATTGCTTGTATGCCCAACAGGGCTTGGGGCTGTTATTGCAATCGCCAGGCTCAACAAAATAACAAAGCTCACTGCCAGGGCTGCAAAGAAAAATGCCCTGTTTTTTATCTCAAATTGAAATTTCATTTTTCACCAATCTTTATTATTTTTTGCCTGCTTTTTTGTTTAAATAATTAGCTAACTGACATATTTAAACCTTTCTTTGCCTTTTGTCAAAAACTCTGGGCTAAAGCCACAGAGCGTGTTTGAGTTTTTGAGCATGTCAAGATTGCAAAATCTTGAGCACTATCAGAAATTATGAATTTCTGAAGCTATCAAGAATGCCTTTGTTTTCTGTGAGTCTTCAAAAACCAAGAGGTTTTTGATAGTGCTCGGAAATGCTTTTCTATTTTGCATTTCCGACATAAAACAGACAGGGTACGCAAAGAGCATTTTTGAAGTCTGAAGTATTCCCGCCTTTCTATCTTCATCATCTAATATGTTACGCCTTTAATCTTTTTAAACTTCAGAATTCCACAAGTCTTTGACTTGTGGTTTGAATTGCTCGTGGAATTCTGATAGTGCTCAAGAACCACATGAAGTGTGGCATTATCATGCCACCTGTCTTTGACAGGTGGTTCTTGACATGCCATTTCAATGTCCTCTTTTGTGAGCAGCTTTCTGCCAAAATGCTTTGCATTTTTTACAGCTATAGGAACCGTGTCTTCTATTATGCCTCTTATTTTTTCAGCCATGAAATCCCTTGCTTCTTTGCTCACTCTTTTTGCGCCATGCTCTTTCAATAATCTTTTAATCAGGTTTTTGGGTAGTTTTTCCATGTTAGTTCTAATAACCAATATATTAAAATATCTTATTATGGTTAATAATTCCAGCCACAGCAAGCTGCGGGTGTTGCACCCAGTTTGAGCAATAAAATATGTGGGCTAAAAGCAAGCGCGCCTGTTTTATCCAAAAATCTCTTTTTTATTCATCAAAAAAAGTATTAAAAACAAAGGCACAAGCAGTGCCATCAATCCAATGGCAATCTGCATCATGCTGTCATGGAACAGAGTTATAACCAGAATTTCAAGCAGCATGAAAAGCGGCAGAAGAAACAAAAGCCTTTTTCTTCCGACTGCCAGGTTGTATGTGACTAAAACATTTGAAAGCGACAGGGCGCCGAATGCAATGCTGAGAAATCCAGGAAGATAGCCAATGCTATAGCCCTCCCCAAATATCAGCCTTATAAAAGGATTTGAGAATAAAAACAGGATAAAAGAAGTTGCTGCAGCAATAATAAATGTATAACCAAGGCTGTGCCTCAGGGATGAGCTTGTGTCTTTCTTCAGGCAGAAAAGCTCGCTCACCTTTGAGAACATTACAGCAGAAAAACTGTTTGATGCAAGGAAAGGTATTGTTGCAAGCACAGAGGCAGCAGCATAAAGCCCTGCCTTTACAGGCTCAAAGAAGTATTTAACAAGAACTATATCAATGTTTGCCATCACAGCAAGGCTGACAAGAGAGAAGAAAACAGGAACTGCAAAATTGTAAATATGAATGTGTGGAATTTTCTGCTCCTTGGCTTTGGACAGGAAACTGGCAGAGCCGGCAACGCTTAAAACAGAAAATAATATTCCGATAAATATTGCCAATAAGGCGCCATTAACCCCAAACCCAAGAGACATAAACGCAACAGCAAGCACCAGCCTTAAAACGCTTTCAACAGAATCAGTGGCGCCCAAAACAAAAAACCTCTGCATGCCCCTCAAAATTCCCACTCTTAAAGGGACTAAAAAAGAAATCCATATAACAAAGGCAAATATTATTACAGGGTATATTGAATTTAGCTTCAAAAACCTGTAGATAAACTGGCTGAATGCAAGAATGGCGATAAACGCCCACATGCCTGAAAAAAACAGGAATCTTAATGCCTTATTAAACAAGTACTTCATCTTTCCATACTGCTTTTTTGAGTTATAATGGGAGAAGAATTTTGCCAGTGTCGTATGCAGGACAGAAAAGCCAGTCAGTATTATGAATAATATTGCAACCAGTGAAATCAGCTCGCCAAACAGGCCCGGCCCAAGCTTTCTTCCAGCATATATCTTGAATAATACAGTAAAGATTGTTGTTACAACTGAAGCAGAGCTCAATATAACCATATGCTTCAGCAATCCTTTATTCTTGTCCAGGTGCCTTGCAACATGCCTGTGAATTTTTTTTATCATCTTTTAATCCTTAAAGCCTGAAATAGCTGTAAGTTGTATTAATTGTGCTGCAAATTGAGAGCATGGCTGAGCCGTAAACCAAAAAGCTGCCAACTCCAATGTTTAGGTTTAATTTCTGCAGCTCATTATTTATCTTCTTGGACAGAGGAATTAGAAGAAAAGGAAATAATGCTCTGAAGGCTACAGTTGCAGCAGCGCCATAATCCTGAATCATTGAATTTTGCACAGGATTAAGCTCATAGTGCGTGCCTTGCTCAATGCCCCTAAAAGTAATAATCTTGTCTATTGTATTTGTTGCAAGAAGCAGCAATGACGCAAGCGCAAAGTCCCTGTTTTCTTCAAAATGATTTTTTATTTTTCTTGATAAGCTCATTTTTATCATATTCCTGTTTTATTATTCTTCACATAGGCAAAATGCATTAAAATATTTTTTTAACTTTGCTGGTAAAACTGATAAATCTGCTGGATTTCTGCTGCGCTTAAACTGCGATTCCAGATGCGGACTTCGTCGATGATGCCGTTCCAGTTTTCTCCTGCGCCAGACCTTCCAGATTTTGCTATATAAGCGGGCTGGGCATGATTGGGCACATTAGCTGAATCTGTAAACTCTTTATCAATATTGCCATTTATATAAATTTTAAAATCACCAGAATTAGTGCGAGTTAATGCAAAATACACCCACTGCCCTGTATTAACTATTGTATTGCTCCAATAATCCCTCCCCCCTGATGAGCCATAATGAAAACGTATCTTTCCCCCAAAACCGGTGTCCATTGCAATATCAAAATCATTATATCCGCCAGGGTTTGTTTTAGCAAAAAGAATATTTCCATAAGATGGTGAAGAAGTGTCGCTTATTTTAAACCAGGTTCCTATTGTAAATTCTGATAATGTTCCATTTGTTAAGAAATGAAATGGTGTTTCGCTGGCAAAAGAGATATAATCATCAACACCATCAAAACTCAAGGCATTTCCATATTTTCCAGAAGAGTTCCATGCTGCGCCATTGATGATTCCATTGTTGTTATTGCCTGAGGCATCTGCAGCTATTTCTCCATTATTAACTATGAAGTTGTCAAATTTGGTTTCAGTAGCATATCCAGAGAGACTATTTACTATCAGTCTGGCCTGCACAGGAGAAGAGCTAAGAGTATAACTTCCTAACTGCACCCAGCCGCCGGAATAGTAATAGCACTTTATGTTTGTTCCGGTTCTTGCTATTCTGAATTTGCCTGATGTGTCAGATGTCAAAACCTGGTTGCAAGTCCATGCCCCCCCTATTTTGGAGCACGCAATATATCTGTTGCCCCACTGCCCCCTGTCCCTTTCACATGAAACTTCATTATTTGGATCTATGGATGTCCTTAAACTCGTGCCAACGGAGTTCGATGGCGGCGACGGAAACACTATCAAATTGAAATCAACCTGAACATCAAAATCGCCAGAAATATTCCTGTCAGGCCACATAATTTTGTATATGCTTCCACTTGCATTTGCATACATGTTCAGCTTCCCGTTGCTTACATTCACATCGCTGGGCAGATCGCTCCATCTGTTGGAATCATATCCTGATTCAAAATTATCATCATATTGCAAATCATCAAGCTTCCATTCTGCAATTAATCCTGCCCTTATATCCTGAAATTGCTGAGGTGATGATGGAGCAGGAGCAGAGATTGATTTTTCCACAATATCACTCTCTCTTATTATTGCTTTAATGCCGCAGTTCATCTCCTTGCCTGCCTCTGTTCTTATTATCGGAGCAGCCTCTATCTTTTTCGGCTTTGAGCTTATGTTTTTAAAAATGTATTTTCCTGTTTCAAGAAGTTTTAATGCTGTATAATCGCTTTCTTCAGAAGGAATTTTTTCCTTGCCATCAAAAATGAATTTCATGCCTGCCATCTCTGCGTCTCCCGTGTCTCTTTTCACATAAGCTATTGTGTAATTTGATGTTGAATTATGCTCTGCCTTTATTATTGCTATGCCTATTGTAACGCATCCGGCAGTTATTTCCTGTGATTGCTTTCTTATGAACTGGAATAGAACAACAGAGACAATAACAAGCGCTGCAATCACAAACAAGACAATTAGAATTGTTGCCAGTATCTCTGAAACTGCTTTCTTTTGCCCGCCTCTTTTTTCCTTTATGTTTATTTTCATGCTCCTCACCCTTTCATCACAGCAATCGGCCTGACTTTTGCTACAAGGTTTCCTATGCCCGCCTCGTGGCTCGCCTTTACGACTTCATCTATGTCCTTGTAAACCTGAGGCGCCTCTTCTGCTATTGACTTCCAGCTTCCCGACTTTACCTCTATGCCTTTGTCTTCAAGCTCTTTTTTGACATCCTCGCCCCTAAGGTTTCTTAGCGCAGCGCTTCTGCTTGAAACCCTGCCTGCGCCGTGGGCTGTTGAGGCAAAAGAAACCTCCTCTGCCTTTTTTGTGCCAACAAGAACATAAGATGCAGTGCCCATGCTGCCAGGGATAATGACGGGCTGCCCGAAATCTCTGTAAACAGCAGGAATTTCTTTTCTCCCCGGCCCAAATGAGCGAGTTGCGCCCTTTCTGTGCACGCAAAGCATTTTCTTTTCTCCGTCAACAATATGCTCCTCAAACTTTGCAATGTTGTGGCAGACATCATAAACAACCTCTGCCTCA
>CAYMCA010000047.1:0-9378 GCA_964388875.1 Candidatus Woesearchaeota archaeon | reverse complement strand
ATAACAAATTACATTTGAATTTATTCTATTGAAAATCTCTACTAAATCTAATTTTTTACTTTGTTTTGGCTCTGGCAATAAAGAGGGAGTTGCTATGAAGTTATTTATTTTTAGATTATCTGCCCTTTTCCATTCTAATTTATCATCAATTGTAAGGAGGGGGTGTTCTGGTGTTAATTTTATTTTAGCTCCCGAAAAGGTAGTTATCTCTAATATTTCTCTAGCTTTTATCTTATGAATGCCTATTATATTTCTTTTTTCAAATTTTAAATTATTATTTAGTGATATTACCTGTTTTTTTTCATAGGGCCTTAGAATTATGTGGTTTTTTGTTTGATTTATAACTTTTCCTTTACTATTCTCAAATAATTCTCCTATTTTTTTAAGTGTTCCATTACTTAAGAGAATTTGTTGCGAGTATTCTAAGCATTTGTCTATGCCTGTGGGGAGAACAACAAGGCAGTTTTTCCCCCTGCATGCCTGGTATATTTGTATTTGGTAATCGCGGGGCTGGATGTTCTGAAGAAATTTGTTGATGTTTTCCATAAAATACTTATATGGTGCGCACTTTTATATGTTGGGGTGAGGAAGGAGGAGGGTTCCTAATCCTTTGGATAATTTGTTGGCTTATGCCGAGAGATAGGTTTTTATATGAGGCTTATTTATTTGTTCTATGGAATTTTTTAAAATTGAACCATCAAAAGAAAAAACGGAAGAAGAAAAACTTTGGGAACAGAAAGTAAAACTTCATGCAATTCTTTCAAATGCTTTTAGATTATTGTCGGAGGAATATCCCGAAAAATTTGGGGAAAAAATAAATGGTTCAATAAATAGAGAAACAATAATTTTGACAGGAGATTTAGATATTCTAAAATCAGAAGTTTATGAGAAAGTTTTAGAATTTAATGGTGAAAAAGAAAAATATAGAATCGTTCTTAAAAATTAATTTCTTTTCTTAGTTAGAACTTCTTCAATTCTATCAACACATTTAGCTACATCTTTTTTAATATCGCTTTCCCAAAGAACAAGATAAGTCCAAGAGCCAGTATCTACTTTAGTAATGTATGCTTGTTTTGATTTATCTTGTCCGATTCCTTTTATTTGATGTTTGTGAAGTTTACTGCCTTTGGGATATTTGTTTGGATTAACATGCCAGAAATCTCCATAAACTTCTATAACGACCTTCTGTTGAGGAAAGCAAAAGTCACACATAAATTTATTCATAAATCTATATTGATGAATAAAATCGATTCTTTCTTTATATCCTCTTTTTATTAATTCTTCTTTTATTTGTCGTTCAGGTTTTGTGTTTGTTTGTTTCGGAAAAGAACCTGATTCGTACATTCGTAAAGTATTTCTTCTAAGCTTTTCTCTTACTTCAGGTTTAGCCATACTTTCCTTTTGAGCTTTAGCCATTCTAACTAATAATTCTGGATTAGAAAGGTAGAGCTTCTTTAGAGATTCTCTCAACTTTCTTTTTGATTCTTCACTCATAGGGATTCCTTTCTTTCCAGAGGGCAATCCTTTATGGGCTTCACTCATTCTCTTTCTAACTTCAGGATTAGATAAGGATATTTTCTTTAATTCTCTTAATCTCATTCTTAATTCAGGATTAGACATTGAAATCTTTGTAGATTTGCTTATCTTTTTTTTAGTTTCTTCACTTGGAGCAATTCCCTTGTTCCATGCAATTTGACCTTTATGGGCTTCACTCATTCTTTTTAGAGACTCATTAGAATGTTTTCTTCCAGTTATCCAAGGTTTTTTTCCTTTTTTTAATTCACTCATTCTTTTTCTTATTTCTGGATTTGATAATAATGTTTTTTTAAAGGATTCCTTTTGTTTTTCTATTTGTTCTTTAGAAGGAGATACTCCTTTATTCCAAGCAATTTGTCCTTTATGAGATTCACTTTGTTTTTTTCTTAATTCGGGATTGGACCAAGCTTTTTTTTGTGCTTCACTATTTTTTCTTTTTGCTTCAGGATTAGAAAAAGCTTTCTTAAGAGATTCACTCAATTTTTGCCTAGACTCTGATTTCATCGGAATATCTTTATTCCATGCGACCTGCAAACCACTCTTACCTTTATTCCAAGGTATTCGCTTCTTGAATTTTGTGTCAGCCATATCTAAATCATACATTAGGAACTTAAAAAACCCTTCTTTTAGAAAAAATTAAAAAGTTAAATTCTATCTAAAAATGTGGATTTAACATTAATTGAACTATTGGGTTTAGGAGATTTCATTTTAGGAATTATCAATCTTTATTTATTATGGGTAAAACACAGAAAAGATAAACCCCTAATAACAATAAATAAAAATATCTACAAAAAGCACAAAAAATTTGAAGAATTAAGCCCTGAAGAGTATGCGAATAAAGCAATAAAGGGAGAATTTAATAATGGTGTTCTAAATTATGAAATTAGAGAACTTGTAGTGGACATAACCAATACTGGACACCGAGACGCAAAACTAAAAGAAGTTTTACCTTTATATGAACAAGAAGAAAGAGATAGTTTTTCTCCAAAAGTTATAAATTTTTATCCAACAACAATAAGTGTAGGGGATAGGGAGCAGGTATCTTTATTTTTTGAGTTTCCAATAGATGTAATTAAAAAAATTGAAAAAACATTACCAAACATAATAAATGTTGAATTTGATTTTGCACATAAGAAAATTAAGAAGAAATTTATTATAGGAAAAAACTCTTTTGTTGATACGAAATAACGAAACTCCCCCCCACGAAACAACGAACTGAAAATTGCCCCTTGATGATTATTCTTGATGGCTCACTGTGTTCGCTTGATTGAATACGCCCCTGAAGATTCCTCAGCCGCTTAGCGTCGCTAGTACTGCATACACTTCATTTAGCGTGCAAGGAGGATTGCTGGTGTGGCAAGCAGCAATACAGTTTTGATATGGCACATTACACTCGTTAGCCATACAGTTATCATCATATACATCATTAATTTTGCACTTTTCCGGGCAGTTGGCAGAGCCTCCAGGGCCATATACTGCGATACAATTTCCAGATAGGCACGATCCTAAAGCGCTAGTATCACAAGTTGGTTCGGGTATGCAGGCTTGTGAAGTTGGATTTGGGTTGGTTCCAGTGCAGGGGGACGGCGAAGAAGTGCATGTGCGGGTTTGAGTGCCGCTTGAAGAGCATGCGCTCCAACTGCCACATATCCATGTACATTCCGGTGTTGATGTAGTTGCCGGCGTTGAGGGTTTTTTTACAGTGTTCTTTTCCAATTTAGTGACAACCCATTCGCTGCCGAGGAATTTTACAGGAACCGGATGCGAGTCAGCATCTACAAAAACCATTGGTTTGTTATCAGCTGTCGGAATAGTAAGATTATAATCATCATTAAGGATTATGACATGCATGTCAAGGTTTTCTGATTTGGGAAAAGTCAGTATGCAGTTACGGTCATCTATATCCTCTGCGCAGATAAGCGCTTCTCCTTTTCCATCATTATTTGTTGCTATGCCTGCTGAGCGCTCAGAAATATTTAAATAAATTATCTCATTTGCGGGCATATTCTCCCATTCTATGATAAAATTGCCTTGCAGTGTCTTAGGGTCAGGCACCTCTACCAGAAGATTGTCTTCCTCAACAATATTCAGCCTCATGCCGACAGCAGCCTTTTCCTGCACTGGCTGCTCCTTGACAGGCGAGTGTTGCTGCTGCGTTTCAGGCTGCAGCCAGTATGCAACGGCAAGAATTGCAACAATAATACCTGCAATCAAAAGCAGTTTTACATTCATGGATAAAGGTAATGAGCAATCTTATTTAAAGCTATGGGGAATCTGAAATCTGGAGGGGATATTCCTATGGATAATTCTGTTGTTTAGACTTCAAAAATGCTCTTTGTGTACCCTGTCTGTTTTATGTCGGAAATGCAGAATAGAAAAGCATTTGCATTTTTGATAGCTTCAGAAACGCTATGTTTCTGATAGTGCTCAAGATTTTGCAACTTCAGAATTTTTCAAATTCTGATAGCTATCAAAAATTAAAATTTTTGAAGTCTTGACATGCTCAAAAACCACAACACGCCATACACTTTAGCGTATGGTTTTTGACAAAGATTTTTAAGCATTGAAATTAATCTACTTATGATGAAGCCAAAAATGAAAAAGGCCAAGCTCCTGGGGAGGCTGAGCGTTTACATAGGCTTGATAGGCCTCTTTCCTGTCTTTGGCATTATTGCGAGCATAGCAGCGATTTACCTGGCGCAGAAGCAAAAAAAGATCCAGCCGAATCGCGATGCGACTGTCGGAATGATTCTCGGAGCAGGGGGCATAATATGGAGCGTCGCTTTTGTTGCCGTTTACGTTTCTTTTTTCGCGGCGCCTTCTTCAGCGCTCGACGGTACTGTGAAATTCAATGAGACGCTTCCGGCACTAGCCAGCGTCCAGTACACCACTTTCGATGGCACAAACTTGACAGTTGAAGAGAGCTATCCTGGGCTAGTCTACCTTTTCGTTGAGCCATTCACTGACAAACGGGCAGTGGAGAATGTTGTTAAAGTGAAGAACGGGACTATAGTCGGCGCCCTCCCTGTGGCGGGGCTCTACACCGTGCGGGTCTCAGTAGGCAAGGAAGCTTATTTCCTTTCCTCTGTGTACGGGCAAAGCTGGTTTCTGGATGGCACGCCCGCATTCAAAGTTGAACGTGGGACTGTCACACTCTTTGATTTTTTCAGCGGCAGTACTAACCCCGATGATTGCTACGCCGACCATGGTGACCTAGTTAATTTGCTTGCCAAGCAGTTCGGCGCCTCAACAGAACAGGTTGATGTGGAGTTCCATCTTTCGAGAGTCGAGAATACTGTTATCGCACACGCGGCTATAGAGGCAGCAGAATCAGCTGTTAGTAGGGGTACATTGCCTGCGGTCTTCAGCTTTTCTCTACAATCTCCTGTGCGGCCGTTGTCCGGGACAGAGAGAGCGTCAGGCGCAGCTTGCAACAGCGAACGCTGCAAAGTGGCCCGCCAGATGGAGAAGAATTTTCTGCAGGCGTTCTTCCAAGCCATGGAAACTGAGTTCAAAGTCAAGCCATATGTTGCGAACAGCGTAATGTTTGTCATCATTGCTGGGAACCAGGGAGTGAACCTTGATAAGGAAATCAATTTCTTGAAGACTAAATTCCCCAGCGCGTTCAGAAGGATAAAGATAATCGGCGGATCTGATGAAGGAGGCAGCATTGCGAGAAATCTGAACTACTTGTCGGACAACTCTGGAAATGATATGGCCTATGCCCGAGGGGTCGATGTGCCTATTGGATATCCGAATGTCCTCACGAGGTGCAGCGGCACATCGTTTGCAGCTCCGCAGGTGGCCGCGATTTTGGAATACATCTGGCGCAGCAATCCTAGCCTGAAGTCTTATCAAGTCATTGATGCATTTAACAAGGCCTTGGCAGAGCAAGGGGTTGATGGAGTGATACCGCAGACTGCAGAGGGAGCGATATGGGTAACAAAACAAGCCTTCTTGGACCGCATGATAGAGATAGCGCGTGAAATGGCAGGCAGAATTAGCCCTGCTGCGCAAGCGCCTCCATCTTCACCCTCCACTAGCTTGCCGCCGCCCCAGCAACTTCCAGATCTTCCAGGCATTTCAACAAACGTGACGACGCCGAATGCATCAATGGCAGTGGCTGAAACGTGGAAAGGAATGCTTTCAGGCACCCGCCCGCCCCGGCCATATGTCTGTGACGGCACATTTTCAACGAGCATCGCGGCCACATTCACAGTGGATCGGAGCCTGGTTGACACGCTGCGCGGAGCATCCTATAGCATAGGAGGGCCAGGAACAAGCGGCACCCTGCGCATAACTGAGAGCGTTCTAAAACAATCAACCGGCGGCAGCGAATACTATTGCGAGCTTTTTGGCGGCAGCAGTTCAGACATACCAATTGAAGTGTCTGCTTCAGCCGGCCGACTCGATCTTGAATTCCAGACGCCGGAAAGTGTTATAGAATATCCGAGTTACTCTATCTGGCATAACACTGACCCAAATGAGCCTTCTCACGACAGATTGCAATACAGCTTCTCTCTAGTAGCCACGTCCATCTCCAGCACTGCCGTTTCTGGAACTTGGAAAGACAGCATAAACGCCGAAGGAACCTTCACTCTGACAAAGCAGTAAGGCTTAACCTGTGTTTGGCATCGTTGCATCAATCCCAAAAAATCATTAAAACTCCTCCCTAACTTCAGTCTTTAACTTCTGCAGGCTGCAGAAGTCTGTTGCATAGTTGTAGGCGCCTGCATTCAGGAATACTATTTTATCGCCAACCTTTGGAGCTTTAAGTTTTACTTTATACCTGAAGATATCATCCCTTGTCGGGGTGTTGCCTTTTATCAGATAAAATTGCCCCTCGGCTGAAATGCCTGAATTATCTGAATCAGGAAGCTCGCCTTGCACGAGCATCTTTGTGTTTGTGAGAAGAGTGTCGAGGGCGCAGTTATACAGCGAGCAGTTTATCACGATTATGCTGTCATAGACTTGAATGATTTCTGCCTGAAGCCTTACAGAAGGGGCTGCGATAAACCTGCCTGGCTCAATATATGCCTTTATATTGTGTTTTGCAAGCCACTCGCCTGCCTCTTTTATCTTGCTGAAGATGTATGGCAGGACTTCTGATGAGTATGATTTATATTCAACAGGCAAGCCGCCGCCAAGGATTGCGAAGCTTATTTTTTTGAGTGTTTCATCTGCAAGAGAGTCCTCAAGCTCTGCTTTTATGTTCCACTCGCTTGTGTTCTGGCTTTTTCTGTGGATGTGTATTCCAATCTTGCCTATTAAAGGATTTGCGCTTAGCTCGCTTATTATTTTGTTTACCTTTTTTGCAGGCATCCCATAGATAAAGTATTTTCCAGAGCCAATCCTATGCTCCTGAATCTTCATCCTAAGGCAGATATCAACCTTAATTTTTTCTTTGCTGCCTTTATCTTTATTATCTTTGCTGTTTTTGTTAAGAAAATCAACCAGTTCTTTTAAGTCTGCTTCATTATCAATGACAAACATTCTTACACCACCTTGAACTATCTGCCTAATTTCTTCCTTTCTCCATGCCTGGGGAAAGAAAAATATTTTATTTTTGTTTTTAATCATGCCTATCTCTTCAATGTTATGCAGGGAGAATGAGCAATCGGGGCATTCTGCAAGCTCCTGAAGAATATTTCCGACCTCCCGGTTTGTCTTGTAGCTGTATGAGATGCTGACGCCGAGATTTTTCAGCTTGCTGCACTGCTCAAGAACTGCTTTTTTGCTTAGGATAAATTTAGCTTCCATTTTTAATCTTTCAGCATTCCTTTTTCCTTTAGCTTTTCAAGAACGCGTATCATCATCAGCGGAAAGGTTATTGTTACATCGCCTATGACTGTTGCTGCTTCTGCATCGTCTTTTATCTTGCCCCAGGATTTTGCCTCCTGGGTTGTTGCTCCTGCAAAGCTTCCAGAGCTTTGATGAGAGGTTGTCATGTAGACAGCATATTCAAAGCCGCCGCTTAAAAGAGCAGAAAAAATAGCATAGTGCTTTGAGATGCTTCCGCCAAGGGCTATCAGCCCCTTTCTTTCATCATTGCTTGAGCAGAAGACTGCATTTTTTATGTCCTGTATTGTGTCAACAATAAAATCCGGGTGGTCCTGCTGGAACATGAACAGATGAAAGCCTATTGCGCTGTCTGCAATGCCCGGGCAGAAGACTGGTATATTCCTTTTTGCCGCCTGGTAAAGAAAAGAGCTTTCATCATCAAGCATTAAGCCAAGCTCTTTAAGCAGTTCGGAAACAGCTATTCTTTTCTGCTTTTCATATATCTTTTTTATGAAGGCAGACATCTTGTCTTCAAATTTCATATAGCTCTCATTTCTTATAAGAAGGTTTCCAATCCTGTTTTCTCCTTTTTCGTGCATGTAGACATCATCTGCATTAAAGCTGGAGATTTCAAACTTCTCGCCGACAGCTTTCATAATATCCTCCTCTATTGAGCCAGAGGTTGTGACAATGACATCTGCAATTCCTAATTTTACCAGCTGCGCAAAAAAGCCCCTCAAGCCGGATGTTATCATGTTTGATGTGAATGTCAGGAAGATTTTAGCGCCTGAATTCTTCATTTTAAGGATGACCTCTGAAGCCTCATAAAGCTCTGTAGCCTGGTAGCCCAGGCTGCCAAAATTGTCGACACACTGCTCTATTGTCATGCCCGGATGCCATAAAAAATCCTTTACTTTTTTCATTTGCCTTTAATTAAAGAAATGATTTAACTTATAGAAGGAAAATAGTATTTGCAAGGCTAATAGAAAACAGGAATTGCCAATGCCTCATTGATAAGCGCTATATTCATGCAAGATAGGCAGAAAAAGGGATTTAAAAACTTAGTGCTTTGGCATTTGTGCGCGCCTTTTTGCCCTTAGCCAAAAGGTATAACCAGCAAAATCCAGGAGGCTATGAGCAAAGCCAGAACAAAAAGCCATAATCTCCAGCTCCAGAAGAATATCTTTGTGCCGTCAAGATGCGAGATTGGGAGCATATTAAAGAATGCATAATAGATGCTGATTTTTGCAAGATCGCCGGCACCGATAATGCTTGCCACTATTGCAAGAATAATGCTTCCGAAGATGCCGGCAGTTGCGATAAAAGCAAGATGCCTTTCAACCAATTCTGAAAACCTTGCGCCATAATGCCTTTTGGATGATTTTTCCTTTAATGGCCTTGAGTCAAACTGAAGAAAGGCAAGCCATTGGGCATAGCCGAGCGAGAGCAAGGACAGGACAACCGGCAGCAGTATTCCTACGGGAATTGGAATTTTGAAGTAGCTTGAAGGGGCAAACCAGAACCTCTGCCAGTGCCATGTTTTATGCCTGATGTCGGTTTCAAAATAATATGCTGCAAGCTTCTTGAGGGAAACTGCTGCAAATATAATCAAAAAAGAGTAAAAAAGATAGACAAGGAATTTTTCAGAGCCCTGCAGAAAGCTTAATACAAATGCAGATACTATTATTGCAATAACAATGTGGAAAAATTCATCCGGCTTGAGCATTTTTAAGCAAGGTTTTTGTTTTTTATAAAGTTTTGTATGCGGTTATTCGTCATTTTATAAATGTCAGAATTCCCACAATCTTTAATTTAAGGCTTAGATAATCGTGGAATTCTGATCATGCTCAAGAACCACACAAAAGAACTGACAGGGTGGTTCTTGACACATCAAAAATGCTCTTTTGTTCACGCTGTCTGTTTCAACTCGCAGAAAGCAAAGGCATTTTTGGGGTGCTCAAAAACTCAAACACGCTCTGTGGCTTTAGCCCGGAGTTTTTGACATGAGCTTTGCGTATTAATTCTTCTTTTTAGAATTATAGAAATTAAAAACTTCTAAGA
>CAYMCA010000046.1:5658-9801 GCA_964388875.1 Candidatus Woesearchaeota archaeon | reverse complement strand
TTGAGTTTTTGAGCACTATCAAAAATGCCTTTGCTTTCTGTGAGTTAAAACAGACAGGGTACTCAAAGAGCATTTTTGAAGTCTCAAATTTCATTATGATAGAAATGGCATTTTGCTTATAAACTTTGTTTAAGTGTTAATTTTCATTTTATTGTAATACCCTGCAGATTCCTGTAGAGTGGAATTTGTATTTTGTCAATACTTTCTATCTAAATTTTATTCTATATAACACAAAATAATCATTTGACACTAGTTATGCTTTTAAAGTCCATGCTCTAAACTAAAAAATGGCAGGCTACAGAAGAAGAAGGATAGAAGATATCAAGGCGTATGTAATAGAAACTTACAAGGGGCTTCCCAAAGAATGCAGGAAGATGTCCATGCAAGAGTTCTCAGACTTTTTAGACGCCAGGGCTAAAAGGCTGGTTTCAAGTTATGAAAAGCCTGCTGATGCTAAGAAAAAAATTGACTATGAACAATTGAGAAAAGAGACTGCAAAATCTTTTGACTTTTTCAATCTAAAAAAGTCCATAGACACATTGGTTGACATTGACACATTAGATTTTGATGAGTCTTTTTCTCTAGAAGTCATTATGAAGATAATCAAAGGAAAAGGAACCATAAGGGTAAAAATGTAATATAATTAACAAAATTGTTAATAAAAAAATACAATATGCCGGAAAAAACAATATGCTATGCTGCTGAAGATGGCTTGAATGTTTTAGATTATTTGGGACTGACAAACATCACAGGCAAAGAAAAAGAAGTTTTCAGGGAAAAGTGGGATGAAATCTACAAAAATAAAGATAAAGACTTTATAGGAGCTGTATGGGAATTATATGCAGAGGCTTTGCCATTTATTTGCGGGGATGGCGACAGAAACTCATTTATGGTTGCGCAATTAAGAGATTCTGATTTTGGAAAAAGGCTGGAAACAACAAAATTAGATGATGATTTAAAACAAGGCATCCCGCTTGAAGATATTTTTAAAAAAGGCGCCCATAAATTCTTAATAAGGGTGAAAATATGATGAATTTCTCAATTATAATAGCAGAAGACGGGAAATCTGGAGAATATGAGCGGGAATTTTTGCAAAGGAGGGGGCACTTAGTAATGTTATATAAGAATGGCATGGCGCTTAGCAAGGATATTTACGATGGATTGAAATATGATATTGCTTTTGTTGATTTGTCCCTCCCAGAGGTAGACGGAGATGCAATTGCACATCTGTCTAAACAGCTAAACCCTCAGATTCCTGTTGTTACAATGTCAGGATATGACTATGCTCCAAAATGCTCTGACAGGCATCTGACAAAGCCAATTACGCCAGAAATCCTTGAAAAAATTGTGGATGAATTTCTCTTATCTTCTCCCAAAGAAAGGCAGAAGCAGCCTTGAAGGAATCAAGATGCAGCGTGCAAGATATCTGCATCTATCACTTCTATACAGAAATGCTTATATAGTTAATTGACTATAATTATTAATGCTTATGGATGAAAAGGTAAAGATTTTGAATATAGACTTGCCGTCATCTTGCAATCTTAGCTGCGAGTTCTGTTATCTTCCTGAGACAGGAGGAAGCTTAAAAATAAGCGATTTGGAAGAAATTACAAGCGAGTTTCCAAATGCGCAGGTATTTAATTTGGGCGGAGGAGAGCCTTTTTTGAATAATGAGCTTTTGAATGCTGTAAAGCATATAGAAAGCCTAGGCGACAAAACAATAATTATAACAACAAATGCAACATATGTGCCTGAGAAGATTTTAAGCCTGCCCGAAAATTCAAGAAAGAGAATCTCTATTCAAGCAAGCCTTCCTGCAGGAAATTCAGGGCTCTACAAAGCCATAACAGGCAAAGATGAATTTGAAAATGTCCTGCATAACATAAGAGAGCTGAAGCAGCATTATAGAACACTAATAAACATGGTAGTTTACAAAAGAAATTGCGAGTCAGTCGGGGAGGTATTGGGTATTGCGCAGGAGCTGGGAGTTTCAGCAAGAATAAACCTTGCTATCCCTGTTGGAAGGGGAAAAGGCATAGAAATTCTTGGCGAAAAACAGCTGAAAAGCCTGAAAAGCTTTTTGCTTGTCAGGAGAGCAGCCGGCTTTGATATTGAAAGCTCACTGCTCAGCATTGGCGAAGATAATTGCCCTGTTAACAGGTGCATTGCAGCTGAACAATTTTACAGCATAAAAAAAGATGCGCCATGCCCTGTTGACTTTGGAATAAAGGCATACATAAGCCCTGATGGCAGCAGGTTTGATTGTGAATTTTTGGCAGCAGACTGCGTTCTGGCAGGCGGAGGCAAATATGGGTGAGCAGGAAAAGAAAGATGAATTTGAAAAGCTGCTGGATTTTAAGATGAAGAACAATCTGGAGAAAGAAGAATGGCTCTATCCTCCCTCAAAAGAATTTGTCAGCGAGAAAGAGATATATATTGACCCTGTGCACAAAAGAGATTTGGAAAAAATTCTTAATGCGATAAAGCACCCGGAGATTTTTGGAACCGAGCTTGGCTATGGCGGCGTTTTGCTGAAAGGGCCGCAGGGAGCCGGCAAGACATACTTTGCAAGGCATGTCGCTTACCTGACAAACGCTGATTTTGTGCTTGTAAAATACCTGGGCGACCCAAGATTTGTAATAAAGCTTTTTGATGAAGCAAGAGACAGAGCCAAGGCAAAGCCCCAGCTTTTATTTATTGATGAGATTGAGAAGTACGGCAGAAGGGACGGAACAATAAGGCAGTGCCAGGAAGCAACACTTCAGCAAATTTTAGATGAGACAGGAATAAAAAAATTAAATTATAACATACTGCTGATGGGCGCAACAAACCTGCCTGACGCGCTTGACCCTGCCTTAAGAAGAGGCGGCGGCCGTTTTGGCAAGGAGGTTGAATTTTATGCCTTAGGCAGGGATGGAAGGCATAATGTCCTGAAGATACTTGCAAACAACCTGGCAGAAGGCGTGCTTGAGGCTATTGACCCAACAAAGAAAGGGCATAAATTCAAAATCAGCGAGCCACTTCTGTCAGAAATGGCAGACTTAACGCACGGCTATGCAAATGGAGACTTAACAGAGCTCTTGACAGAAACATTTCATGATGCATACTGCGACGGGGAAAGGCTGGAAGTAAAAATTGATGATGTTAAAAAAGGCCTGAAAGAGGTTGAGCCGTCTGCCCTGAAAGAAATGCCGACAAGAGAGCCAAAAAAAGAGCTTTCTGTCTTCGGTGGATTGGATGACCATATAGAGCTCATGCTTATGACAATCGGCAATAAGTTCAGCAAGGACAACGAGGGGCTGCTTTACATGTTTGAAGGCCCAAGCGGCACCGGAAAGACAGGGCTGGCAGAGGCAATAGCAAAGCATTATGGGTTCAATTATATCTTTGTTGAGGGCGGCGCACTAATTGAAGGCATTGTCGGAGATACTGGCAAAAGGATTAACAGGCTGCTGACAATAGCTGAACAGTCAGCCCCTGCAATAGTTGTCTTTGATGAGTTTGACTCTCTTGTCAAGACAAAGGGATATATGGGCTTTAAAGACATTTGGACAGGCGGGCTGCAATCAAAGCTGACAGAGCCTCCAAATGGCGTGATATTTATTGCAACTGTCCATGACTCAGCTGAGCTGACAACGCAGATTAAAAGAAGATTTTTATACCGGCTGTCTTTTGGCAGGCCCGATGAAACAGCAAGGGCGAAAATATGGAAGAATTATGCAGGCAAGTTTGGAATCTCGCTTGATGGCGCAAGTTACAGCGACTTATCAGGCTGGTCAGACAATCTTACGGGAGCGAATATTGAGGCAATCTGCACCAGGCTGCACAGATATTCTGTAAGCCCGACAGCTTATGTTTTTCAGGAGATGATTAAATATGAGAAGATGGGCGGCGGAGACCATGTAAATGAATTAAGGCTTATCAAAAGCCTGTCAAGCCATGCACAGGAGGCGCAGAAAAATGGCTGACATGGAATTCAGGCAGGTGCAAAAGGCAGAGGTGCCAATCACGCCGCCGCCAGAGGTTGAGCTGAAGATAAGGCAGGGCAAAAGATTTATCTTTGTAGACAGCGGCTATGACCCCGAAGCTGTTCCTGACGGCTTTTCCCTGGTTGAGCATTCATACAGAGGCAGTATTTTCAAG
>CAYMCA010000046.1:0-5648 GCA_964388875.1 Candidatus Woesearchaeota archaeon | reverse complement strand
ATTAATCCCGCATTCAGTCCTGTATCATATGGGCAGCAGCAGCGACAATTCAAAGCACGCGCTGAAAGAGCTGTCTGATTTCTGCAGGGAGGGGGCTGACTATGAAGAAGAGGGAAAAATAAGCTCTCAGGGAATTAACTGGATTAGAAGGGGAAAAGACAGCTATGTCTCTCACCTGACAACCATGCTGACATCTGCCAAGAGGAACAATGGAAGCGAAGAGATAGTCTTTAATGATGATATGGTAAAGCACCTTATGTTTGGCGACCAGTATGTTGAGCAAAGGATGAAGGCTATAGCAGCAATAGCCCTTGGCATTGATGCCCGGGAAATACAGAAGATGAAGGATTTGTCGCAGATTGCTGTTCATGTAAGCAACATTCCGCGCATAGAGGAGACAGTTGTTCCTTCATTTATCAAGTGCCCGTGCGGAAGCCATATAGAGATGAGGCAGCAGTATGTTGTAAAGCAGGTGGCAAGAACAACATATGTTGAGACAATTGACCTTAATATGTCCAAGATTGAAAAAGAGATGCATGATTACATAAGCCAAAAAGGAACCAAGCTGGACGATGAAGACCGCAACCTGATAAGGCAGCGCATCAACCTTGAATATATTGCCTACAAAAATCCGGGCGCGCAGCTGCCTATTATAATGTCGGAAAAAGGATAGATATGGTAAAATCAATCAAGCAAACAAAGCATGCAAATTCCAAAACATATAAGGCTGGAGTTGAAGGATTCTGATGTAGAGAAAGATATAGTGAGAATTTTGCAGAATATGGAGCAGCTGAGGATGGAAGCTGTTCTTAAAAGGGCAGTAAATGCAGATGTTGGGGAAGAATACAAGAACCTTGCAGGTGAGCTGGCATATGAGATAGACACCATGCGCCATAATGATGCGCGCCTAAAGGAAAAGCTGGATGTTATTGTTTCTGAATTGAATAAAGAAAAACTGCTGCTGGAATATGACCCCCTGCAGGATTTGTTCTGGAAAAAGAAAACGCCCCATTTTATTAAAAATTTAGACATGGTTTTATTCAGGTTTTTGAATGTTGATGCTGATACAATTGACAAGAAGCACCATATAATGCAGGCAATAAAGCATCTCCTTGCAGGAGACAATGCAATTCTCAGCGCGAGCATTTTCTACGGGGCTGTTGATACCTCAGCTATTACAGAAGAGATTGGATTTGCAGACATTCTAAAAGAAATGGGCATGATAAGGATAGACAGCACTGCTGTAGCCTTAAGCTCCACAAAAGAAAGCATGATAGAAAATGCTTTTAAGGAAGCAAGAAAGCTCGGCTATATCTATTTGAGGATGAGTGTCAGGAAAGAAGACTACCTGAGAAACAAGGGATTATATCCGGGCTATCCTGTGAGCACCAGCACAAGCCTTAAATTGCTCAGGGTTAAGGATAATGCCAAGCTGTATGATGACCACATAATACTTGAGAACAGGCTCCAGTCAATAGATGTTTTGCCTGATTCTGGCACAGCATCCCGCCTGCATGAATTGCTGAAAGAGGCAAGCCAGAAAGGGCTGCAGGCAAGATATCCTGATTTGATAAGCAATTCAGTTAGTGGCGGGGAATCCTACAAAGCAATGATGGAGCTATCCCAGCAAAACAGGGAGTTTATCAGCGATTTAAGGAAAAGAGAGACTAGCAGGGGTTGCATAACATCATCCAGCAGCATTTCAGGCTACAAAAAAACAGAGAGCATATTTCTGCATGGCAATACAACATACCTGTTAGTTTCAATCTCAGAAAGTGAGATTGAAGATGCAGGCATAGCCTCCATGCTTGCAGCCCGGGGCGATGGAAGCGATAAAATAAAAAAAATACTCTCTAACTCAGGTGTTTGTTGCGCCCGCCTGCTGAGGTTTGATGATGGCAGGCTGGCTGAAAATTATGAGGGTGTAAGGTAAAATGCCCAAAGCATATATAACTCAGCTTGAAAAGATATGGGGGGATAATATTGACAGCGAAGCCCTTATCCAGAATGCAGCATGTGGTTTTTTGTCAGATTCTGGAGTAGCTATAAGTGATACTCTTGCTGAAAGATTCTACGGGCTTGTCAGTGAATTCTCCTCAATAGATGGAAAGGATAGCATAGAATTAGCAAAAAGAAATATGCCCTATATATTGTGCCTGTTTGACCTGGACTCAACATCCTATGATGGAAGGCATAGGCACGACACAGATATATTTTTTGTGACAAGCAGGGAAAGAAAAGAGTACTCAGAATATCTTGAGGATATACATAAAAAAGACCCCACCTTTGCATTGAGCGCGCTAAGGCTGCTTCCGCTTTTATTCAAAAAAAAGGGGGCAGAGATACGCGAAAGGGATTTGTATGAGCTCACAAGAGAGCATCATTCTTTTGGCCAAATGTCAAAGGAGTCAGTTACAAGGCATCCTTCACTATCACTGGAGTATTTTGAGCAGTTTAAAAGATTCGCAGAGGCAAACAAGGAATTCTCGCTAAAGTTTCTAAGAAAAATCTCTGAGCTTGATGACGAGCAGATTTCAGCCTATATAGGATTAGTAGGCGGGTTTTTCAGCAAAGACAGCTCCCTTGCCTCGAAGCTGATTGATTTGCCTGCTGAAATAACAGCTAATCTTATCTGCAAGCCAGACGATGCTGCAGTGCGCCTCTGCATTAACATGGCTTATTCTATATATTCAAAAAGCCCGAACTGGGACGGCTGGATTGAAGGCAGAAGAATATTCTCACTTCCACATGAACAGAATTTTATAAGATATTCAGGGCAGCTGGCTGAAATCGAGCATCCTGATATTTTTAGGGAACTGCTTACTAAACTGGGCCCGCTAACTATAAAGCTGGGGCACAGTTCAACAGCAAGCTACATAAATGCTGTAAAAAGGGTTTCTGCCATGGACAGAGAGCTTGGCTTGGAATTTGCAAAACAGGTTTATATCCCCCTGGAAAAGCCTGATGTGGACAATGCCAATTTTTATATAGAAAACCTGCTTGGAATAGCTGAAAAAAATATGAATGTGGCTGCCGAGGCAGCCAGAACACTCGCCAGTTTCATTCATGAAAAGAATGACCTGGAATTTGTCTCAGGCAAAATAACCTCTTTACTGCCTCTGGATGACTCAATAATTCTTGAGTTCATGAAAAACAGCCCGCTTATTTTAAAGAGCTACAACAGAGGGATGCTGGAAATATACTCGGATGCTATAGAGGCTGCGAACAAGGACAGGTGGAGGACAGCATATGCAGTTGCAAAAATGTTTCCGCAGTTTATTAAGTCATATATAAACGGAGAGGTATCTCTGGAAAAAATCCTTGAAAGCGCGGCGCCTGCTAACAGGGCAGATTTGTTTATTTTAAAATTCCTTAAAACAGGCATAAAAAATAAGATAGGCAAGGAAGAACCAGAAAGCATACTCAAGAAATTCCTTGAGCCCTTGGTAGAAGCAGATACAGGCTTTAATTCTGGCTTTAAGGAAATCCTTATGAATGCCCTCTCGCAGCAAATTCACTGCAGCATTAAGACATATGAGGATGCGCTGAAAATCTCGGGCACAATAAACCTTGATTTGGTGGCAGGCTTCAAGGGCATTACAGCAAGCCTGAATAAATTTTACGGAGATGGCATTATGCCCAGTGTTCTGGAAAAGATTAAGGGCTATGACAGCCTTGAGGTGGCAATGAAGGGCCTGGCTTCTGCTTATCATCTTAATGAATTAGACAGCATTATGGACAGCATGGCAGCAAAAAGGGGCGCCCCTTTCAGCAATAAAAGCATTGAGCCTGATAAAATACTTTACACGCCAGATGAAGCAAGAAACACAGAGGACTTTGACCTTATATTTATTGCCATGCTTGGCTATCTGGCTGAAAAAGGCATATTAACAAAAGGGAAGGTTATAACGAACAACCTTAACCGCATCTCAGAGGGCAGCTTTGATATACACATGCCTTATATGCAGAATGCGCATGTTATGCTTAAAAAAGACATTCTCTTAAAAAAATATGAATTAGAAATGACCGGCATCTCGCAGGCGCATCTAAAAGAGTTTTATAATGCGCTAGCCCACCCGCATAAGCTTGTAAAATACGCAAAACTGTCCATGGATGCCTTATGCAAGCTTACAAATGTTGATTATATTGACTTATTTTCAGGCGTATATTTTGATAGTGTGAGGTACACGAAGATTTGCATGGACCTGAAGAAAAAAGAAATACCGCGCCTGTTCATGGATGTTTACACTCTTAATAAAAAAGGCATGGAAAAGGCGCTGATGTCTGACAAAAGCCTTCCTCATGATTATCTTGGCATGGGCACAACTGCATTTTATGGCGAGCAGCATGCTGCTGATAGTAGAATAACATTTTCCATGGAAAATCCATGCAGCAACCTTGAAAAGATAAAATCATTAGAGCAGGTAATATCTGGCGGCTTTATGGACGAGCACCATCTTGCAGTAAGCTTATACAACAGGGTAAAAAGTGCTGAGTTAAGGGAATATATTGCAAAAACCATTGATTTTGATGTCATGAATGCATTCTTCTCATTTGAAGGCAATGGCGGAAAGCTCAGGCGCTTTCTAAAAAGCTGCAGCAGGAAAAAAAAGGAGCAATTCAGGATTCTTAAGGGCTTTATAAGGCGCAGGTAACCTTACCTTGCTGCAAAACCGCTTGCATTTTACCTTTTATCCGCGGCTGGCTTTTGTATTATGCTTGTCTTGCCAACAGCATGCGCCTTTGACAGCGCCTTCATCACCTCATCCTCTGTCATGCTTGCCAGAACTGATTCTTTCTCCTTTCCGAATACAAACTTTTCACTGCTTATGTCCTTAAGTGCCTTCTTGTCATAGTAAAAATCTGCAAGCTCTGTAAGCTTGGCTTCATACCATGCTGGAGTTGTCCTGTCGTCTCCAATAAGCTTTGGAAGCTCTTTTTCTCCCACGTATTTTTCAGAAAGCATCTTGTTTATTGTGTCTTTCAAAAATCCATATATTCCCCTTTTTGTGCTGCATCTTCCAGAGCTTTTGAAATCAGAGTAGGTAATCTCAATAAAAATATCACCTGCCCCGTTGCTTCCGTGAAGCTGGTATATTCCGTTAGTGTCATCAAAATTTGGCGCAAGGTTCTGCATTTTTGACTGAAGCTGCCTTAGGCTTTCAGGAAGCTCTGTGCTTAAGCTCCTGCCAAACCCAAGGTGCAGGGCAAAATCAAGAAATGGAATGTTCTTTTCCTTAGCTCTTGCCTCAACCTCTCCTAAAGCTGCATTAGGAAAATAGTCAATATCAGCAATAATCTCAAGCTCATTCGCCCTTAATAATGCATTCGCCTTTGTCCTTAGGCTGTCCAAATCACTCAAACAGCTCGGAGAGAAGTTTGTGATAACAGACTTAAGGGCATCTGCCTTTCTTTCCCTAAGCTCTGCAGGCTGCGGCATAGACGCAAAATAAAGAACTATGTAGTCATTTTTAGTTTCATCTGCCATAAGAATTTGAGCTGCAAAGGGATATATAAAGGTTATGAAACTCTTTTTCTGGAACTTATCGGTTGGTGGCAGGACTTAAAAGTAGGATTTAAATAAGTGTTTTCTGTTAACTACTGGTGGGCTAAAGCCCACAGCGTATAGACGTTAAAAACTGAATAAA
>CAYMCA010000045.1:0-10061 GCA_964388875.1 Candidatus Woesearchaeota archaeon | reverse complement strand
TTTCAAGGGCTTTGATGGAGGCAATAAAAAAGGCAGGCTCATTCAGGATAATGTCCATAGGAAGGGTGCAGGGCCCTGCTCTGCATTTTATTGTCCAAAGAGAGAGGGAGATTATGGCTTTCAAGCCAACGCCATACTGGCAGGTTTTTATTATTGTAAACGGCATTGAGCTGAAATACAACAAAGACATAACAAAGAAGGCAGAGCTTATTTCATTAAAAGAGTTGAAAGGCAAAAAGGTTGATGTAAAAACAGAAAAATCCGAGCAGAACATCAAGCCTCTTGCGCCTTTTGATTTGACAACACTGCAAACAGAGGCATATAAGTTCTATAATATTACCCCCTCAAGGACTCTGCAGATTGCGCAAAACCTTTATCTTGCCGGCTTAATCTCCTACCCAAGAACCTCATCGCAAAAGATTCCTGAAACAATCTCTCCTTTGAGCATAATCAAAAAACTTTCTAAATCATATGATACAAAGCTCTGCGTGAGAAAAAAGCCTGTTGAAGGCTCAAAAAGCGACCCCGCTCACCCCTCAATCTATCCGACAGGCGAGCGTGCAGATTTATCAGGCGAGGATAAAGAGGTTTATGACTTGATTGCCAGAAGATTTCTTGCATGCTTCTGCGAGGATGCAATAGTTGCGAACAAGGCAATAACTGCCATATACAAGGATTATAAGTTCATAGCAAAAGGGCTTGAAATACTAAAAAGAGCATGGATGGATGTCTATAAAATGAAACTGCAGGAAAAAGAGCTTCCTGACATGAATGGCGCATACACAATAGATGAATCAAGGATAGAGGAAAAGATGACACAGCCGCCAAACAGGTATTCCCCTGCATCTCTTGTGAGAGAGTTAGAAAAGAAAAATCTTGGAACAAAAGCCACGAGGGCGTCAATTCTTGAAACACTTTACTCAAGAGGATATATCAAAGACCAGAGCATAAAAGCAACCTCAATCGGCATATCCCTTATTGAGAGCCTTGAAAAACACTCTCCAATAATAATTGATGAGAAGCTTACAAGAAAGTTTGAGCAGGAGATGGATGCAATACAAACCTCAAAAAAAGACTTAAAAGAAAAACAGGAAAAAATCCTGCAGGAAACCAAGGAAACAATAAATAAGATTGCAGAAAGATTCAGGGCAGAAGAGGCAGAGATAGGAAAGGAGCTGATAAAGGCAAATGACACGCTAAGGCAGGAGCAGAGGCTGGAAAATGAGCTGGTAGAATGCCCTGTGTGCAAAAAAGGCAGGCTTAGAATACTCTACAACAAGCAAAGCAGAAGGTATTTTGTTGCATGCAATGCATACCCAGAATGCAAGACAACATATTCACTGCCGCCAAACAGCCTGATAAAAAAGTCAAGCAAGGCATGCGAGCAGTGCGGCTTTCCACGCCTGCTGGCAATCCGCAAGGGCAAGCGCCCCTGGGAGTTTTGCTTCAATCCCAATTGCGAGAGCAATAAGAGGGAAGAGAATCAGGATAATAGTTAAATATAACCTCATATATTCAATTGAAATTTCAGCCTTTTCAAGAACTTTTATAAATGCAATAAAACAAATACCTCTTATGAAACTTAATAAGATAAATATTATTAAACTTTTGCTTTATGGAGCATCATTTTCTTATATCATAGGGGCTATTGCTCACTTTTTTGGTTTAACACTATTCCCATGGTATGTATCCAAACTGTACAGCTCATATCATGATAGTTTAATTCCACTAATTGCTATAACAACAGCAATTCTTGTTTTTGGAATAGCAAAAAATCTTGATAAAAATCCTGAATTATTGAATGTTATAATTACTGCAGGAATTGTAGCAATAGTTTATAGTTCTTTAGTGCTCCTCAGATTTGATTATGCAGCAATAGGTGTTCCAGAAAAATCTCTCCAAACCTTAGTCGAAACAATAGCGCTAATTGTGTTTGTAATTGTTTTGATAGTTTTAAAACCAAGAAAAATCAAAGGCTGAAATGTTATCTCTTCACATCCTTCCAGCCAATGCCTTTCTTTTTCCACTCGTCATGAGAACCTGACTTAATTATACAAATAATCACATCCACCCCCTCTTTCTCACCCCATCATTTGTTATCATAAAAGCCATATCTTTTTCAGGCAGGCTTCTATGCTTTCTTATGATAATCCTGCGCCTGCCCCTGTCGTTCTGCAGCTCTAAAAGGCACTTGCTCCAATACCTTAAAATGTCGCCTCCAACCATATTAACCCCTCTTTCCTTCCCGCTTCTAAAATCCTCCTCGCTCAAAAATTCAGAATAAACCTGGTTTGTGACAATCACAGGAATATTTTTCAAT
Organism: Candidatus Woesearchaeota archaeon; assembly: GCA_964388875.1. Taxonomy (GTDB): domain Archaea; phylum Nanobdellota; class Nanobdellia; order Pacearchaeales; family GW2011-AR1; genus JACOYM01. The sequence continues at coordinate 7,741 of CAYMCA010000045.1, read as the reverse complement.
CTCGCAATTTCTGCGAGAATTCTCATCTGCCTTGCAAGCTCGCTGTTTGTCTGCCTTACCATCTCATCATTTTTAGCCTGGGATGCCTCTGACAGCTCCAATCTATAAAGCATTGTCATTCCATCAACAACTATCAATCCTATCTTTCCTTTGCCTTTTATTTCAGAAACAAGGGTTGAAAATGATTTTTTCTGCTCATCAAAATTTACAGGCTTAAGCAAAATTATATTCTTTAGGTGCTCTTCATAACCCTCTCCGGCAAGCTGCCTGAACCTCTCAACAGAAAATCCTCCCTCTGTGTCTATAAAAATAACCTTGTTGCCCTTCTTTGCCTGCGATACAGCAGCCAGCAGGCAGAAATTTGTCTTTCCGCTTCCCGCAGGCCCGTAAATAGTTGTTATGATGTCCTTTTCATATCCCCCATAAAGCAGCTTGTTCAGGTCATAGCTTCCTGCTGATATTTTTCTTTCTTCCTTTCTCTCTGATTTTCCTTCTGCTTTCTTTCCTTCTTCTGCCATGCCAAAAAATAAGCCTGTCAAGTTAATAAGGTTTTGGGATGGAAGAATGAAAAATAATCTTTTGGCGCGTCACTTAAAAGAAAAAGGGCTGAACTTGGTATTATAATCATAATGGTCAATTCCTTCTGCTTTTTTCAAAAACCCAACAATCTTATAGGTTATGGGGGTGGCTGCAGCTTCATAAGCAACCTTAAAAATATAACTTGAAAGAATAGCCATAAGAAGAATAGGGCCTGAAACTGCCCCGTAAAATCCTATTAAAACAAACAATGCTGTGTCCACTCCTTCTCCTGCAATTGTAGAGCTGATTGTTCTTGCCCAAAGATGCTTTCCTTTTGTCAATAATTTCATCCTTGCCAGAACAAAAGAGTTTGCAAATTCCCCTGCCCAATATCCTATTATTGAAGCTAAAACTATTCTTGGAACAAACCCCAAGATTAAAAGATATGCCTCCTGATTTTGCCAGGTTGGGGCAGGCGGCAATAAGCCGACAATCCAGAATATAAAAGCCATGAATATGAGTGAAAAAAATCCTGTCCAGATTATTCTGCGGGAGCGGGAATATCCATAAACCTCTGTCAAAATATCCCCGAAAATATAAGTTATCGGGAAAATCAAAATTCCTCCTGTAAGGATTAAAGGGCCCAGGCTAAAAAGTTTTGTCGCGACAACATTTGAAATCATAAGCGTGGCAACAAAAAGCGTTGATATAATGCTGTAATACTTGAAAGAGTCTTTTTTTTCAGCCATTCTCACCTCTCCTCCACCTTCCCATCAGGCTCCTGCTCTGCAAAGATTTGCGCCTGAAAGTTCTGCAGAATGCAGTTCTTGTTCTGCCAGCTGTCCTTTGGCAGCCCTGCCTTTCCGCATAATGCCTCAAGAAACTCAATGCGAGACATTTTGTGCTCTGTGGCAACCTGCGGCAGCAATAATCCAGAATAGCCAACATACTCAATAATCAATCCGTCCCTGCCTATCTCAACATCCTTTGCCTCGCATTTCTGCGGGAGTGTTAAGATTGAAATCTCAATAATCATCTTGCCAAGCTCCTCTTTCTTCAGTGGAAAAAATCTTGGATCATGGAATGCAGCGCTTTTCGCAGCCTCTGCAACTGCCTGCGCCAGAGGCATTACAGGAGATGAAAATCCAATGCACCCCCTTAACTGCCTTCCCGGCCAGTTCATTAGTGTAACAAAAACCCCTCTTGCCTGCCTAAACTGCCTGCCCTCTGGAAGCTTAATTTTCTTTGCCTCTTCTGCGCCTTCTGCAAATTCAAAAGCAATTGCCTGCCTTGCCAGCTTGACAAGCTGCTCTGCATCTTTAATATTGTATTCTCCAAAAACCTTTCCTTTCTTGCCATTCATAACATATTAAACAAAAAAAGAATTAATAAAGCTTTCAGTTTGCTTTTTAAGCCTAAACAACCACCTTGACATAAGACAATTTTGCATCAAGGGTGCTTCTGAATACATTTATTCCGTCCGGAGGAATAGCCTTGCATGGAATTATGTCCTTTAGGTGCTGCCTTTTTCCATTATCAATGCAATAACCTTCAAGTCTTCTTTTTATCATCTCTCTGGCAATCTCCCCAGCTGCATCCCGGCAGTTAGAGATATAGTCATTGCTGTCTCGCTCATCTGCTTTAAGGCTGTATATCATTTTGCTGTCAATGCTCAATGTAAAAACATCACTCAAAGAACTGCCAGCTCCATCCTCTCTTCCAATAAGTATTCTTGCATTCCCGTTTGGAGTCTGTTTCTTGTCCATGACAGCATATACCCTATTTGATATTTAAGCATTTATATTACAGAAAGATTATATCCAAAATTCACTTCGCTTTTTTAAAGTCGCTTAAGAGCTTTGTGCTTTCCTTTTCTATCTGGGAGATTGCATCCTGAACAGCCTTCTTGGCTGTTTTGCCTTTTGTTTTCACAAGAAGAACTGGATTTTTGTTTGGATGCTCGCGCTTCCAGGCAGCGAGCTTTACATCATCATCCTTATTTAGGTACTCTCTTAGAATCTCAGCTATTGTGATGCTGTCAATCTCAATCTCCAGCTCTTCCTTCTCTGATTTTAGAATATTTATGTTCATTTTATCAATATTAATAATTTGTTTAATAAAACAGATTTATAAAGCTTGCCCTAATGCCAAGATGCCAGAACTACTTTTCATCAAATTCCAGGTCGCTTCCCATAAGGCTGTCGTCCAGCTCTGGCTGAATTTTCAGCTCTTTTTCCTTCTCTTCCCTCTTTCTCTCATCTCTCCTTCTCTGCTCAAGTATTTTCCTTCTTTCCCCTGCTGTTTTGTCCTTCCAATCATAATCATCCATGCCTGAAATGCTTTCTGCTTCAGGCGCGTTTTCCTCTTCTGTAATTATATCCTGCATGATATTCGAGGCGCTTAGCGGCTCTGCCTCTGCTGGCTTGGTTTTCCTTAAGCTGCCTATCCTCAAGGAAGGTATTGTTGCCCGGTCTATGACAAGATTTTCCTGCCTGCCCTGCCCTGCTTCCGCGGCTGCAAACATCTGGTTTGCTGCCCGTTTTTCCTGCATTCTCTTAACTAGCCATGGTGATGGCTGCGATTTTCGTGTTTCTGAATCTAAATGCTCTGGCTGAAGCGATTTCCTCAGGGAATAATGGCCCTGCTTTAACAATGGAGAGATGCTCTCATCAACATATCCATCCTCAGATTTTGTCAGCTTTATCTTGAAAAACTGCTCAAGCTTTTTCAGCAAATCCTCTGCACCGCTCGGCAGAATTCCCTGCTCAACAAGCTTTATTGCTGCTTCACTCTCTGCTAATGAGTCTGCAAGCTGTTTTCTTGTAAGGTTTCTTGCCCTTCTCATTTTCTGGATGTACCAGTGAAAATTCTCAGTAAGGTTCAATGGGCTGACAGGCATGCTTTCCCTTATTACCCTCAGCCTTTCCTTATGAAATTCATCAAGCGTCTTTGGTCTTTCCTGCTCCTGCACACCCTCTTCCTTTATTCTAGCCATTTTAGAAAGCCTTTGGCGCACTGTGTAAGGCCTTTCTGCGCTTTTCAACTGTTCTGTGCTTGGCCTTTTTATGATTGGAATATTCTCAATCTGCGCGCACATGCCGCATATAACAACCGGCTTATTGTCAGAAATAGCATCAAAAAGCCTGACAGAATCTCCTGTTCTCTCGCACCTGAAGCATTCTCTTTCCTCTCTTTCTTCCATGATTTATGGTATAAATCAATGCTTTATATTGTTTTCTATTCTGAGAAATATATAGCAAATGACACTGGTTTTTCACTAATTTGATGTCATTTGCTGTAGATAATTTCATAACTTATTACTTTATCAGCCCGATTATGTCTTCTTTGCTTTCTATTTCCTGAACTTTTGTTTTCTCATCAATAAGTATAACGGGCAATTCTGATTCTGTTATTTCATAGGAATTCATAAGCAACTCAACAGATATAATATCATTGTCACCTGCAATGGGGATAAGCATTACCTCGCTGCCAAATTCTTCCTTTAATTCTGACAGGATTCTTGAGAACACTGCCTGCTTTGCCCGGGTTTCTATGCTCGGCTCATTGTAATCATAGAAATAAGCAAGATTATGGTAGGATGCATTGCACCTGTTTTTTATTTTTATTGAGTTAATCCAGAATAATGTCCTTAACAAGTCATACTTTTTGTGCTGCAATATAATATTTCCAGTAATCTTGTTTGCCTGCTCATATCTGTCCAGCAATTTTGCCTCTTCATAAATTCTGTCAGCAAACCTTATATTCTCCTGCACTGAACCCTGGCAGTCTATTTTGATATTCTCTGCAGAGTATATATCATTCTGAATTCTTATGTCAAGCAGGTCAAGCTCTGACTGAAAATACAGCTTTTCTATGCTTGCAGAGCGGGAATTCTCCATTACAAACCCGAATAAGACGCCTAATGCAAACACAAACGCTGCTAGTATAAACGCCTGCCAAAAAACATTTTTCTGCGAATGAAACACCATTTTTTATTTTGTGCCCCAGCCTATTTTTCTTCCCTGAATTTTGTATTTTACAATCTTTAAAAGGGAATATGCCATTATTGACGGGTAAGCTGTGAGGTAAATAAGAATATAGAAGAGAAGGTTAAAAATGTTTCTAAAGCCCTTAAATCTGCTCTCTTTCATCACATTCAGGGCAAAAATCGTGAAGAAAAGGCCAAGGCCAAAAAATATTACTCCAAAAAAATTCAGGATTGTTGGCGTAATATACAGATCATTCAGCGCAAGCAGATGCGTGCCAGCAACAAATGAGTATTTTGTGAATAAAAATGTCTGGAGCAGGTTTCTTACAGAAAGATAAGCAAATATTGACAGGCCAAGCAAGCCAAGAAACATTGAGATTGTGAAGAAAGGCAGGATAAAAAGCCCAAGCATGCCTCTTGTGAGGAATAGCTTTTTGTATTTGCTTATGCACTGCAGCCCTCCAATGTCCCACCTGATTCTCTGCTTAAGCCATATCCTGCTGCTTTTAGGGGCAATGCTGTACACTCTTGCGGGCAGGCACATCCTTGCCCTGTATCCTCTGCTGATTATGCGCCATGTTATCTCTATGTCCTCTGTCAGATTATTTGTATCAAATCCTTTTATCTCTTTAAGCACAGATGCCCTGTAGATTGATAAAGGCCCCGGAGTAGCCCATACGCCGTCTATATGCTCAAGAAGTTTCCTTGTCCATGCTATAATCACATATTCCATAGCCTGCAATTTCTCTATAAACATATTTTGATGCTTGACAAGAATTGAGGATGTTACAGCCCCTGTTTTATCATCATCAAAAAAGCCAACCATCTTTCCAACAGCGTCCTTTTCAGGATAGGAGTCAGAATCTACAACAGCAATAAGCTCGCCCTTTGCCGCCTCTATGCCCCTATTCAGGCTTGCTGCCTTTCCCAGATTTTTCTCATTGTTTATCAGCCTTAATTTGGGATATCTCGCGGAAAGCCTTTCAACTATCTCTTTTGTTCTGTCTTTGCTAAAATCATTTACAATTATCATCTCTTTTATTGGATAGCCTGAGGAAAGAACTGCCCTGATTGTCCCCTCAATGCTGTCCTCTTCGTTGTATGCAGGCGTTATGACAGAGACAGAATACTGCTTTTCTGCATTAGGGTAGCTAAAAAGCTCTTTTCTGTTTTTTGCATAAAGAATTATAAAAAAGAAAAACAGGTATAATGATACAAACATGTATGCAAGATAGACTATTGGGAGAATTTTCATTTTTTATCAAGGTTCTTTATTTTCTTCTGGTTTCTCGCCTGATTTTTCATCATTCTTTTCTGTTTCTTCGGCTTGTGCCTGGGACTTCCCAACACTGAAGTAGTCATGGAACTCGTCGCTTAGGGATAATTCATTTGTGTGCCCTATCTTCTTTGCTCTTAGCAGCCCAATGCCAACAAATTTTTTGACATGCTCATATGCCTTATTCCCCCTGATTTTGACTATTACGCTTTGCTTGACTGGTTGCTTGTATGCAATGATTGCCAGTGTTTCCTGCTCTGCCTTTGTGAACTCTGTGTTTCCTGTTGCGAGCTGGTTCACCAAGCCGATATACTCCTGCCTGACATCCATCTTCCACATATCGTCCTTTTCTATAATCTCAATTGCGCCATCGCCTTTTGCATACCTTTCAGCAAGCTTCTCAATAAGCGCCCTTAGTATAATTGGGTTTATGCCTGTCAAGCCGACAATCTCCCTTAATGAGAGAAACCTTCCAGCTATAAACAAAACTGCTTCAAGCTTTCTTAAATTCTCGTTCTCATAAGATTCATCAAGCTCTTCAGCTGTTCTGCCGGTTATTTCCATCTTTTTGTTTGTGTAACAATGGTTATTGATTTTTAAAGGTTTGTTATACAAAGGAGTACGCGAGGCAGAAAGATTTAAATACTACTTGGTGTTACTTAGTACTACCATGGAAAATGTAAGTTTAAAGCTTGAGCCACAATTTCTGAAAGAGATAGAGAATGTTATGAAGAAGAATAGGTACATGACAAAAACAGAATTTATAAGGGAGGCTATAAGGGACAAGCTAAGAGAACTAGAAAAACAAAATATGCTAAAGCATCTTGACAAGATAGCCGGAAGTTCAAAACATAAAACAACTGATAATGAATTGCATAAAGCGGGGGAGAAGGCATTTAAAGAACTAGAGAAAAAATTCTCAACAAAATCAAATAGCTAAGTGATTTCTTCTGGTTTCTTTGTAATCGCAATATCTTTAAGTTTTTCAAAATGTCTATCTCTCGATATTAACTGTGCTTCGTTATTCCTTGACAAAATTGCATGAAGAGCGTCTATTTTTGGAACATTTCTTTGCAAAGCTATTTTTTTAGCCATATTAATCTCATCCTCACAAATGTGTATCTTTCTTATAATACTTCTAATCGGTATAAAGAGAGCAGTAACTTCATTAAAACCATATCCAAGATGTTTTAGTTCTTTGATATTGGCTTCAGAATAATGAATCAAAGAGTTATTCTCTATCATTTTCTTTATAAATTCTAAAACTTTCTCACTATTCTTTCCCCTATCCTCAAATAAATCAAGCCAGATAGAAGTATCAAGATAATATCTTTGCATCTTCCTCTTTTCTATTCTTTTTATGCCCCGCTCAGCTCAATAATTGCCTGCGCCAAATCGCCATCTGCCTTTTTTAAGGCATCTTCTGCCTCTTTTCTGCCTTTTCCAGTTTTCTCAATGACTGTCCTGATGTCATTTTCTGTTGTTTCTGCTTCATTCGCTTCCTCTCTTGTCTCGCCTGTAATCTGCCAGGTTTCCTGCCCCTGCATCTGTATCTTTGAAACAGAAGGATTGTCAATAACTATGTTCTTGTCGTCCTGCTCTATAACAACCCTTTTGGCATCTATAGCTTCCTGCTTCATGCCAAGCTGCTTCATCATCTGCTGCATCTTTTTAGGGTCTATGTTAAACATTTTATCCAGAAATCGGGAAAAATATCTTCAGGGCAGTAACGAGCAGAACAACAGCTATAATAAGAATAACAACATGCGTTGGCTTTAGCCTGAACCTTGAGCCATACTCTTCACCATACCTGACAATCCCCCCTAATCCCGAAGGAACATTTATTCTGTTGTCCGCCATAAATGTAATTATTTATTTGTGTTTATAAGCTTTTTTGTCCTATGATATTGTAATATTATCGTCATCCCCTCGATTTTGCTAAATATCTTATCAAATTC
>CAYMCA010000044.1:6529-10092 GCA_964388875.1 Candidatus Woesearchaeota archaeon | reverse complement strand
GACTATACATCATTCCAGACACAGAACTGCTGGGATGCTTATACCTCTTCAACCTGCAATTCCTTGACAGGATGCACATGGATGACAGACCAGTTTTCTACGCCAAAATGCGAGGTGAACTCAAGCGCTAACTGCGGAACATATACATCAAATGCAACATGCATCTCTTCAGGGTGTTTCTGGAGGAATGATACCTGGGGTGGATGGTGCAGTGATATAGCAAACAAATGCTGGGGAAGCATTCAGCCAGAATCGTCATGCAATGCCCAGACACAAAATGGAGTTAATGTATGCTATTGGGACACATGGATGAATTCGTGCAGGCCTTTATGCTATAATTCATCTACAACAACATCTTCAGGATGTAATGCAATACCAGGATGCGCATGGAAGGATGAAAATGGATGGTGTGCAAAGACAGGGATGTCATCCTGCACAGCGACTAATACTACAAATTACAACAACCAGACATCATGCGAAAGCACAACTGGGTGCAGATGGAAGACTCCCGGGTGGTGTGACCCTAAAGGAGGCGGTTTTTCAAGCGCGCTTACTGCAACAGGTGGAGGAATGGGCGGGGCAATGGCAGGCAATTGCTATAAATATGATGGCAATCAGACATTATGCTCAAACAAGACAATAATAAATATAAGCTGCGCATGGATGCCAAACCCAAGCGCAACATGCGATGTTGACTGGAGCAGAGACTGCTGGCAGTATGGCTCTATTGCAGGGGGGTGCAATGAAACAAATGGATGCTGGTGGAGCGGGACATCATGCATGAATGTCATGGATCAATGTTGGAGCAACCAGAGTTTGCAGGGCAATGCAAATAACTGCAGGGCAAACCAGTATTGCACTAACAATAGCTGGGGAGGGTGCGAGCCAAAATGCTTCTCGCAGGCAACGCAAAGCACATGCATTGCTGGGAATTTATCAGGAAAGTGCAGGTGGACAACAGGATGGTGCAATCCTTTAGGCATGGGAGAGATGTTTGACAAGATGGAGGCAGGCGCGCCTATGCCATTAGGGTTTGATGGCGTAGATGCTGGAATGCAGCCAAGCGTTGACATTATTGGCTTTGGAATGAAGGATTCTGGCAACAGCTTTGGGCTTGGCGCAAATGTGAATGACTTCAGCAATGCATCAATATGCAACAAGGAAAAGCTTTCATCAAATGTTATGGGCATGGTTGGCGGCGCATATGGCATGATAGGCTCAGAAAGGGTAGGCGCTGGAAATGATACAGTGATATTTGTTGTTTATCTTGATACAGATGGGAATTCAACAACTGGAGGATGCGCATTAAGCCACAACTCATCTGCGCTTGGCTATGAGTTCAGGTTTAAATATTCATCCCAATGGAATGCGAGCACGAGCAAGGCAGCAGAGACATTTAATTCATACAAGTGCGATGATGCAGAGTGGAAAGCCAGCGACATTAAATTAAGCGCATGGAAGAAAAACATGTGCTCTGAAATCGGCGGGCCTATGATTGCTGTTGAGAAGTCAGAGCTAGCAAGGTTCCCTATATTGTATGACTCAGCCAAAGACATGAGGGTTTATGTCGTGACAATAGGAAATACAGGCAATATATCATATCCAACAGACAGCGCTGGCCCAGGCTGGACAACACCTGGAGCAATTGACTTTGAGATAGAGAATGCATTTGGGTATGGTGCAGATACGGCAAAGTTTGAGGATATTCTAAAGAAAGGGTTTGTTCAGTATGAGGACTGCTTTAATAATGTTGATGATGATGGTGATAATTTAGTTGATTGCAATGACTGGAACTGCCAGTATGCTGCAAAATGCGAAGGAACGGGCGTAAATGCAGCCAGCTACACAGACACAAGATCTCCAAAGGTTATAGGCGCAAGGGTTGAGGAATATCCTGATGCAGCAATAGTCATGTATGACACAGACAAGCCGGCAAATGGCAGCCTGGAGTTGTATGGTGCAGACAGCCGTTGCCTGAACATTACAGGCAGTGTTAATGATATTGGCGTGCTGAAGAACAATACTATAAGGCAGTATAAGCTGTGGCATACAGCAATGCTTTATGATGACGGGGATGCAAATTCAAACATTTCATTGAATTATCCTCTCGCAAGTGGAGTGACTTATTACTACAAGCTGAGGGTGTGCGATTCAGCAGCAAAGTGCGCTGTAAGCAGGTGCTCAAACTTTACAACCCCTGCATCAACTGCTTCATGCTCATACTGCGATTTTGTCACAAGAATAAAGGTGCCGAGTGGATGGAATATCTATTATGACACCGACAGGAATGGAGTTTATGAGCACTGGCAGGGAGGTGTGTGCGGGCCGAATGCTGGGATGAAGACAAATTATACAATAGGAAGAAAAGTTAATATAAAGATGAACAAGAGCGATGGGGCTACATATTTTGAGTTTATCAATGCAACCCTGTCAAAAACAGGGCTGAATGACAAGGTAAGGACTATAAGCAGCGCAGGAGACATTATATTTGACAGCAGCAAAGGCATTGTAGGATTGCCTTCTGAAACAAGGGATAAAATCATTAACAACCTGCACCCAGAGGCTTGCAGAGTGAAGGTGCCTATTGCGAGTGGAGGCAACTGCACTGAGCTGTTCCATTGTGATGACAATGGAAATAATTGCGTAAACAGAACTGCAGCAGCCGGCGGAGCGCCATTAGATGTGGCTGAATGCCTTTGGAATGTTCCATTCTGCGAGTTTTCAACATACAAAACATCAGCAGGCAGCGGAGGAAGTGGCGGAACTAGCAGCGGTGGCGGTGGAGGCGGAGGCGAGGAAACAAAAAAAGCAAAGACATATGAGTTGAGCACCCAGCAGATTGAAAATGGATTTACAGGAGAGATTGCAGTAACCGACAGGTTTAAATTTCCAATAGGCACAGAGGTGCATTATGCCACGCTTGCCGGATTGACAAGCACGCTGGCTGTGATACAGGTATTAAGCAAGACGCAGGAGGCAAGCCTGACAGTTGGGCAGGAGGCAAGGTTTGAGCTGACAGGCGATGATTATTATGACTTGAGCGTAAAGCTGGACAGCATAAGGATTCTTGTGAAGAAAGCTAGCCTGACACTAAAGAAGATACATGAGCAGGTGCCAGAAGAGGCACAGCCTGCAGGAGAGGCATCTGCTGAAGAAGAGGAAGAGGCACAGCCTGCAGGAGAGGCAGCGCCTGCATCTCCTTTGTTGGGCAAGGTGCTTGCTGTTATGGTTGTGTCGCTGGTTGTTCTGGTTGCAGCCATAAGCATTCTGTATAACACATACAGAAAAAAGAGGTATTACAAGAAGGGATACTAATGGAGCTTTATCTCGGGCATTAATTTTTCCTAACTAACTATCTGTGTTTACTATTGTTAACAAAAACGAAAGATTTATAAAGCTTGTTTACTATAGTTAACAAGGGTGAAATAAAATGTACTCTTTGCCGCAGGAAATTGAAGTTTGGTATATTATCCCCACTATAAGAAAGGAGCTGTCCAGGATTCTTACGCAAAAATACAATCTGACTTTTGAGAAAACTGGGAATATTCTTGGAATAAGCAAGG
>CAYMCA010000044.1:2910-6519 GCA_964388875.1 Candidatus Woesearchaeota archaeon | reverse complement strand
AGCAAGGCGGCTGTTTCCCAATATCTGGGGAACAAGAGGGCATCAAAGATAAGCCTGCCTGCAAGCGTAAAGAAGGAGATTGCAAAGTCTGCTGCGGCCATAAACAGGGATGAAAGAGTGGCGCTGAAAGAAATCATAAGGGTTCTGGCGCTAATGAAGAAGACAAAATGCTCATGCGGAATCTGCCAGAAATACAATAAAGGCGTGTTAAAGCAGTGCAGCATGGTACCTGTAAAAGGAGAATGAATATGGGAAAGATAATTTATTTAGACAATGCGGCAACCACAAAGGTTGACGAGGATGTCTTGAAGGCAATGCTGCCTTATTTTACAGAGAGCTATGGAAATGCCTCATCGCTTCACTCTGAAGGGCAGAAAGCAAAAAAGGCGCTTGAAGAGTCAAGAAAAACTATTGCAAAATCAGTAAATGCAATGCCTGAAGAGATTATATTCACTTCAGGAGGCACTGAATCTGACAATCTTGCAATAAAAGGTTTGGCTCTTGCATATCCTGACAAAAAGCATATAATAACATCCAGAATAGAGCATCCTGCTGTGCTTGAGGCATGCAATGAGATGCAAAAGCAGGGGTATAAGATAAGCCATATTGGCGCGGACAGCGAAGGAATTGTAAATGTAACAGAGCTGGAAAAGGCAATTGAGCAAAGCAAATCAGATATTCTTGTTGTCAGCATAATGCATGTTAACAATGAGATAGGCACAATACAGCCTATAGAAAAGATAGCAGCCTTATGCAGAAAATATAATGTATTTTTTCATACAGATGCTGTCCAAAGTTTTGGCAAGCTTGAAATTGATGTTAAAAAGCAGGGAATTGACATGCTCTCTGCATCAGCCCACAAGATAAACGGGCCAAAGGGCGTTGGATTTTTATATGTTAGAAATGGAATAAAGCTAAAGCCAATAATAAATGGCGGCGGGCATGAAAAGGCAAGGAGAAGCGGCACAGAGAATATTGCAGGCATTGTGGGAATGGCAAAGGCAGTCGAGCTTGCTAATTCAATAAAAAACCAGAAAAGCATAAAGAAACTAAGGGATGCTCTCCTAAACAAAATTTTAAGGATAAAAGGCGCAAGATTAAACGGCAGCAGGGATAAAAGGATTTACAATAATATTAATGTTTCGTTTGATTCCATTGAAGGGGAAAGCCTTGTTATGCTGCTTGACAAGGCAGGCATTGCAGCATCAACAGGAAGCGCATGCTCTTCAAACAAGCTTGAGCCAAGCCCTGTGCTGAAGGCAATTGGCTTGTCTGACATGGAGGCGCACGGCTCTCTCAGGATTACGCTTGGGCACGAGAATACAGAGAAAGAAATAAATTATGCGGCAAAAAAGATAGATGAGTCTGTTGAAAAGCTGAGAAGGCTTTCAGGAGGAATATAAGATGATGAAAAAGAATGCAAAAATCAAAAGCAAATCGCCAAAAAAAGAAATAACAAAGAGCACAACCTTTTCTGAGCTGCTTCAGAAAAAGCCAGATGCAGCAAGCATTTTATTTGAAAAGGGAATGATGTGCATAGGGTGCTCTGCTGCGATGTATGAGACAATAGAGCAGGGATGCAAGGCGCATGGCATGAATGACAAGGATATACAAAAGCTTATTGGCGATTTGAATAAAAAATAGGAAGAATGTTAAAGATAAAATGAAAAGCAAGGCAAACATAAAGAAGATAGAAGAAAAATTAATTCAGATAGCAATAAAACTGGCGAGAAAAGGAGAGGGAGGTTTATTTATTCTGGTGATTGGGAAGAAACCGCCATTCAGGCCGCTTATTAAACAAAATGTAAAACCATTCAAGGTTACAGAGACAAAAAATGAAAAGCTTATTGAAAGCCTTGCGATGATTGATGGGGCAGTAATAGTAAACAATAAAGGTGTGCTTATTGCATATGGGGCAATGATTAAGGATTCTATGCCTTTTAGAGGATATGGAACAAGGCATGCTGCAGCTATCACTGCTTCAAGAGGGGAGAATATTGTAATACTATCTTCAGAGGAAGAAAGAAAGGTTAAGATATTTAAGAATGGAAGGTACATAATGCAGCTTGATGCCCTTGAGAAGAGTATAGATAAAAATTTATCAAAGGTTGGAATATTCCTAGAAAGCATTGGCGTTGGCTTTTTGGGAACAATAGGTGTTGTAACTCTCTTGCCTGCTCTCGGCGTGACTATAATACCTGGCGTTATTATATTTGGCAGCTCTTATTATGCAATCAAATCTCTCATAGAGGAGTTAGGCAAAAGAAAAACAAGGTAAAAATAAGGTAAAAATAAGGTAAAAATAAGGTAAAAATAAGGTAAAATGGAGCAATACACAAAAGCAGTTATGCAGCATTTCATGAAGCCGAAAAACCTCGGCAAGATAGAGAAGGCAGATGCTGTGGGAAAGCTGGAGAATGAGAGGTGCGGGGACATGATGGTTGTTTACCTAAAGATTGGAAAAAGAAAAGGCAAGAATGCAGGAGAGGAGGAATTCATAAAAGACATAAAATTTCAAACACTTGGATGTCCTGCTGCCATAGCTGCCTCTGATGTTCTATGTGAGCTTGTCAAAGGCAAAAGCCTTGAGGAAGCAGAAAAAATAAATGAATCAAGCATAACAAAAAAACTTGGAGGATTGCCTTTGATAAAGGTTCACTGCTCTGTTCTGGGCGCAAAAACACTGAAAAATGCCCTGGAAAACTACAGAAAAAAGAAAAAGCAGAAATAAAGATACAGAAAAATAAAAAATCCCAATCACAGCAAGCTGTGGGGTATTTTTTAAGCCTCAAACTGGGACGACGAACTAAAAATCGTAGCAAGCTACGGGGTATTGCACCCAGTTTGAGCAATAAATAGAAAATCAAAATAAAAAATGAAATCGCCAACACAGATACTCATAGATGAGCACAAGAATATACTGAAAATAGCAGAGGCATTGATAGAAGAATGCGATGCCCTTGAGTCAGGAAAAAAGCTAGATAAGGATTTTTTCAGCAATGCTGTTGAGTTTGTAAGAGAGTATGCAGACAGGTTTCATCACGCAAAGGAAGAGGATATATTGTTTAAGGAGTTGTGCAGTCCAGAAGCTGAGATGCATTGTAATCCTGTGGAGCAGATGTTGTATGAGCATAATCTTGGAAGAAATTTTGTAAAGGGGATGGAAGAGGGATTAAAGGGGGGCAATAAAAACAAGGTGATAGAGAATGCAAGAGGGTATGCCCAGCTGATACAGGAGCATATCAATAAAGAGGATAATATACTTTACCCGATGGCAGATGAGGCATTAAGTGAAAAAGCAAAAAAATCAATGCTGAAGGAGTTTGAGAAGGCAGATAAAGCTAAGAAAAAAGAAAAGGAGAAATCTCTTGCCTTTGTCAAGAGCTTGTAAAGATGATAGCAAGTTTTATTATAACATTCAGGGAAACCTTGGAAGCTGCTTTAGTTGTAGGCATAATTTTAAGCTTTTTGGCAAGAACCAAGCAGGCAAAATATAATAATGTTGTCTATGTAGGAATAGCTTCCGGATTAATTGCAAGCATAATAGGGGCTTTAATCTTTGTAAGCATAGCCGGCGGCTTTGAAGGAAAAGCAGAAGAGATTTTTGAA
>CAYMCA010000044.1:0-2855 GCA_964388875.1 Candidatus Woesearchaeota archaeon | reverse complement strand
GTTGGCTCTGCCCTCTTAACCACAATGATTTTGTGGATGATGAAGCAAAGGCATGTTGCACTTGAGCTGGAGAAAAAAGTAAAAAAAGAGGTTATTGAATCGCATAAACTTGGACTGTTCCTGCTGGTTTTTGTGGCTATATTAAGGGAAGGAATTGAAACAGTCATATTCCTGGGCGCATCAAGCTTTGCTTCTAATGGCGGAAGCATAATAGGGGGGTTGGCAGGCATTGCGATAGCCATCTTTCTTGGCTACCTCATATTTGTAAGCTCAATGAAGATAAGCATCAAGAAATTTTTTGCTGTTACTAACATATTGCTGATTTTATTTGCAGCAGGCTTAGTGGCGCATGGGGTTCACGAATTCCAGGAAGCTGGAATTGTTCCTGCCTTAATTGAGGAGGTATGGAATATTAATCCTGCTGCTCCTTTAGCTGAAAAAGGAATTTATCCTGCTCTGCATGAAAATGGGCATATAGGAAGCATATTAAAAGGGCTGTTTGGCTACAACGGCAACCCTTCGTTAATAGAGATATTGGCTTATCTTGCCTACCTGCTTTTTGTTTTTGTGTTATGGAAAAACATTAAAAAGGTGCATAAGGTTATATAAAAATGAGCAAGGAAAAAAATACTGGAAGCATAAAGGATATGGTTGAATATCCTCGGGAAGGGGTATTAAGCAAGGATATTGTGAAAACAAAGAAGAACAATGTCAGCCTGTTTTGCATGGCTGCGGGCGCAGAGATGGGCGAGCATACATCAACTAAGCAGGGATTTATCTATGTTGTTGAGGGCAGGGGCATTTTCAACCTTGAAGGCAGGGGCATAAAGATGCTGCCAGGAGTTTTTATATTCATGAAGGAAAATGCAATTCACTCCCTGAAGGCTGAGGAGAATACAGCTTTCATATTATCTTTATGCTAGCTCAATAAATTTTTAAACTTCAAAAACTATATGCAAATGCGCAAAATAGAAAATGGAAAAAATAAAGATTTACTCAACTAAAACATGCCCATACTGCATAGCAGCAAAGGAGTTTTTTAGAGAGAAAAAAATTCCCTTTGAGGATATTGATGTTTCAGGCAATGAGAAAGCGCGGCAGGAAATGGTGAGAAAAAGCAGGCAGATGGCTGTTCCAGTCATACAAATCGGAGAGAGGATTATAGTTGGTTTTGAGCAGGAAGAGATAGAGGAGATATTAAACAACAGGGAATAAAAACCTGAAAAATAAAAAATGGAACAAAACAAATGGAACAAGATTGCAGATGATAAAGCAATAGAGAGAGCTATGAAAGCTCTGAAAGAAAACGGAATGGATGCGCATATTGCAGAAAATGGCAAAGAAGCAGCTAAGAAACTATTTAAGATTATTCCAGAAGGCAGCGAGGTTATGACTATGTCTTCTATAACTCTTGAAAAAACAGGCATAAATTATGAAATTAATGAATCTGGAAAATTTGCCTCTGTTAAAAACAAGCTTTATAGCATGGACAGGAAAAAACAGGGCAGTGAAATGAACCGGCTTGGCGCAGCCCCAGATTTTGCTGTTGGAAGTGCTCATGCCCTTACAGAGGATGGAAATGTCCTGATTGCCTCTGCATCAGGAAGCCAGCTGCCTGCATATGCATATGCCTCTCCGCATGTTATCTTTGTTGTTGGAGCGCAAAAGATTGTAAAGAATATTGATGAGGGGATTAAGCGCATTCATGAATATGTGTTTCCTCTTGAAGATGAAAGAGCAAAGGCTGCATATGGAATGGGCAGCGGTGTGAATAAAATATTAATTTTGAGAAAAGAGATGCAAAAAGGAAGGATAATCATCATTATTGTTAAAGAAAATATTGGATTTTAAAAAATGGCAAGAACAGATGATTTAAAAAAAGCTGGGTTAAGCGAGAAACAGGCAGCAGAGCACATCAAGCTTTACGAGGGGTATTTGAAAAAGATAGACGAGATAAGGAAAAAAATTGCAGAAGCAGAAAAGGAAGGAAATGCAACATACTCTGAAATTCGCGAATTAAAGCTGGAAGAGGGTTTTTGTATTAATGCAATAAAGCTTCATGAAATGTATTTTGACAGCATTACATCAGAGAAATGCATTCCTCGACAGATTGCAAAAATAATTAAAAACGATTTTGGCAGCTATGAGGCATTGGAAAAGGAGTTTATTGCATGCGCCTTGTCAGCAAGAGGCTGGGTTGTTTTGGCATATGACTGGCAGGATGACAAGCTGCATAATTATATAGCAGACATGCACAATCAAGGCGGAATATGGGACACAATTCCTTTGCTTGTCCTGGATATGTATGAGCACGCATATTTTATTGATTACGGAACAGACAAAAAATCATATATCAAATGGTTTATAGAGCATATAAACTGGAAGGTTGTTGATGAAAGGGCTGAAAGGATTTAGGATAAAGATTAAAGAAAGGGCAAAAATATGCCCCCAAAAGCAAAATGAAAAAAATAATAATTTATACACTGCCTTACTGCGGGCATTGCAAGGCGCTGAAAGCATTTTTGAGCAGGAAAAATATAGAATTTAACGACATCAATGTAGAGGAAAACAATGAGGCTGCTGAAGAGATTATTGGAAGAACAAGGCAAAGCGGATTTCCTGTTATAGACATTGATGGCGAGTTAGTTATAGGATTTGACGAGAAGGAAATGGAGGAAAAGTTAAGATGATATTAATAAACCAGCAAGCTCCTGAATTTGAAGAGGATGCTTTTATTAATGAAGAAATAAAAAAAATAAGATTAAGTGATTTCAAAGGCAACTGGCTTGTCCTGTTTTTTTACCCTGCTGATTTTACATTTGTCTGCCCGACAGAATTGGGAAGCCTGGCTGACA
>CAYMCA010000043.1:0-10102 GCA_964388875.1 Candidatus Woesearchaeota archaeon | reverse complement strand
CAACAGCCTTTTTTTCTTTCTTTATATCCTTCTCGCTCAGCTTTTTGTATTTATCAAGCCGAGCCTTGCAGATAAGGCTGATTTTTTTGCATTTTTCTGTTTTTTGCATTTTATTGTTTCAATAAATTCTTTAATCTAGGATAAACCTTTCCCAGAAAATCCAGAACCTTCTTGGCATACTCTTTATCAAATCTTTTGCCATAATATAATATTCCATTTCTAAAATATCTCAATTGGTCCAGAAATTGTATTTGCGCTTCATTAAACCCAAGCTTTCCTGTGAATGACACTTCTGCTTCGTGCGCTCCCTGCCCCGAGCTTGTATATCCTTTCTCAAACATATTCGCCCGTACCAAAAGCATTATGATGTTATAGCAATATTCTGCATAATCATTTGAGTTATTGTCGCTTATTCCTATTTTCTTAATTGTTTCCTGCAAAGAATTAAATTTTCTCTCTGCTTCAAGAATAAGGCTTTTCGCCCTCTCACTGTCAATATTTATCTTCCTTACAGTCCCGTTTTCTATAAATTCCTCAAATGTTTTTACTGCCCTCATAGCTCAACACCCCCGTGCAACAAAATGCCATTTAAAATATTATTTCTAAGGTGCTTGTGTATATCTTGCCATGAATTATAAAAATTCATATTTATTTTCCTGTTCAGGATTTTCTCATATTCTTCAAGTTCAAGCATTTTATCTTTTCTGCCAATTACTGCGATATCAATATCAGAGGCATTCGTATCCTCTCCTCTTGAATAGCTTCCAAACAAGATTATAGTTGAGCCTGCAAGCTGCTCTTCCAGATAATCTGACAGCCCCGAAACATAAGCATTCTTTAAGTTTTCTGCCCTTTTGAGCTCTATTGCTTTTTGTTCATCCCTGTTAAAAGAGACAAAATTAATAGTCTTTGTCTTCTCAATCTTTGCAAGATTTTTTTCCTGCAATCGCTTCACTGGCTTGGCAACTGCAGTTGGAGAAACATTAAGCAATTTGGCTATTTCTCTTTGGCTTAGCCTCTCTCCAGCTCTTATGCACAGCAAGGAAAATATTTCCTGCTCAAGATTAGTGAACTTTAGTTTATATACATCCATTTTAATCTACATATGTCTACTTTAGTTTATAAAACTTTCTGTTTCCGCTTTTTTGCCTATTTAAACACATTTCCAGTCTCCCTTGCCCAGAGCAATAAATCAAGCTCGTCTAATGGAATGCCTATTTTTCTTGAAAAAGCAATCATTTTCTTTTCAATCAAGAGATAGTTCTTTTTGTTCAGGCTAGGAATTTCCGTTACAACACCATATCTTTTCAAGTTCCTCAGAATATGCCTGTCAAGGATTGCTATCTTGTTTTGGCTTTTGCCAATATTTCTCAGAAAGTGAGATGCTTCCTTGCAGCCAATCCCTTTGACATTATCTTTATCTGCCAGCCAGTTTCTCAATAAAAAAGGGTTTTTGGTTTCTTTAATCTTTTCTTTTATTTTAGGCCATTTTTTCACAGCTTCTTTTATGTATTTTGCCTTGTTTCTGTAAAACCTTGTGTTCTGCCTTAGGCATGATTCTATTCTTCTGCTACCAATCTTTTTGCCTTTAAAGCCGCATTTCTTCAGCTTTTCAACTGCCTGCCAGCATTTTCGGGCATTGCTTTGCGGCGTCAGCAGGCAGAAGCACAATTCATAGAAATAATCTGAGGCAGGAAGAGCTGAAAACTGCCTTAATCTTTGCTTTATCTCTTTTTTTAGCGATTTATAGGGGCTTTTTAATTCACTGATTTCTTTTTTCATAGTTCTTAAAGCATGTTTTTATTTAAAAGCTTTGTCCATATTCATTGCATAGAAAAATTAACCTGTATACCGCAGAGGCAAAAAGCTTAAATATGCTTTATTCTTAAGTATGAAATGGCTAAGCACAGCAATCAAAAAATATTGGGGATATTCTTGGCATTGTCTTTGCTATTTTTAGCAGTTTCTGTTTCAGTTGTTTCTGCTGTGACAGTTTCTTCTGTAGGCACAATGGCAGATACAAGAGGGTGGCTCTTCTCCCAATCTACACTTTCCGGAATATATTATGGCTTTGGGTATGGCAATAACTGGTGTGGCAGTACTACGCGCTGTTCTGACCTATACTACTATAATTTTGCAATGCAGACAAATACATTGATAAAGTCAAATGCAACTACCCCGTTAGTATGGGGCGATTCACTTTATTCTGCAATGATTGGGGACAGAATATACCTAGCAAATTTTTATAATCCTTTTGATCCATCTAAAGGAGCAACCATAGATGAGAATGGGCTTTATGCCATTGACACTAAGACAAATTCTTTTTATTTATATGACCGGCTGCCTTTTGATTTTTTTGTTGATTACTGGCCTTCTCCTATGGCTGCTGTAGGTACTGACTTGTATTTTTTTGTTGGCATTCCTGGCAGGACAGACATTGCCAGCAGGGTTTACAAATATAACCCAGCAACAAAACAGGTAACCAACTTAACAGATTTGCCAGCAGGATTGGGAGCAGGAGGCATTGTTTATGCTTCAGGAAGCCAGGTTTACATAACAACATTTATAGATTATAGCTCAAATAGGGACGGCATGAATAACAGCCTTTATGCTTATGACACTCTTACAAATAAATTTAGTTACCTGGCTACAGATTCTTTAATTCCTTCAAATAACTACAGGTCAAATTCAGTTATAAATGGAAAGCTTTATTTTGTTGGCGGAGAGGAGCCGACTAATGGCACGGCACTTGATAGGATAGTGGAATATGATCCCTCAACAGATAAGTTTAGCATTATAGGAACTTTGACATCTGACAACAAGAGTTATGGGCTTTGGGGTGCTTCTACAACATCTTTGGGGGGCAGTTTATATGTTGTTGGTGGAGAAAAGGTGCAAAGCCCAGGGGTTATTACGGATAGCATTATTAAGATAGACATATTAGACCCATTATCAGAGATAGAGAAATCATGCCCTGCAAATGGCAGCTATAGAAATCATGGGGTGTATGTAAGCTGTGTTTCCAAGAAAGCAGAAGAGTTCTTTAATTCTGGGCTTATAACTGAGCAGCAGAAGGATAAGATAATCTCAAATGCAGCCAAGTCCTCTATTGGGAGAAAAAAATGAGGCAGTCTTAGCCCTGATTTTAGTTTTTTTGATTTCAGCTGTTCTTATCTTTGGAAAGGCGCATAAACATGAGATGAAATGGCTGAAGTGGTGTGCAGGGATTGTTGCTGTTGTTTTGGCAGTATTGGGGTTTGTCTTTATTCTTCTTTGATGTGCCAAACCTAAAAAATAGCATTTTTGGCGTTAGCTTAAGTTCTTGACAAAAAGTGAAAAAAGAAAGATTTATAAACTAATATTAACACGATTATATTATAATATAATCAAGATTATATTAAGCAATTAAAATGGCAGAAAAAGAATTTTATGATAGAAAAAATGAATTAAGCTTACTTAAAGAAAAGTATTCTCTCTTAGAACAAACAAAAAAAGGAGTTATGTTAACTATTTACGGGAGAAGAAGAGTTGGAAAAACAGAATTAATCAAACAATTTTTAAAGACTATTAAAGAACAGAAACTTTACTTTTATGTAGGAGTTAGCCAAAGAAGCATAATATTTAATAATCTGGCAGAGTCAATTAAAGAGCAAACAGGAGAAAGCATAAAAATTGAAACTGCGGAAGACTTTCTTAAATATCTTATTAACAAATCAAAAGATGGTAAGCTTATTCTAGTTTTGGATGAATTTCAGAGATTTTTAGATATTGCTCCAGAAATGATAAGTTCTCTGCAAAACTATTGGGATAGTATCTTAAAAGACAGGCAAATAATGATTCTTCTTTTAGGCTCTTCTATCGGAATGATACAGAAGATTATGAATAGTAAGGCGGGAGCCCTTTATGGAAGGGCGCAAAGAATCAAAGTTTCTCCATTTAGATATTCTGACTTTAGATTAATGTTTCGAGAACTATCCGAAGAAGAGAAAATTATAAGATACAGTGTTTTTGGCGGAACTCCCTATTATCTTGAGAGAACAAAGAGGTTTAAGGATACTTATGAAGCCATAACAGAACTTATTTTAAAAAAAGACTCTGAACTATCAGATGAACCAAAAAATTTTTTAGAGTATGAAAACGTGAAAAATCATGTTAAGTATAATTCAATCATTCAATCGATTTCTTCTGGTAAAGAGTTATTAAAAGAAATACAGGATTTTACTAAGATGTCTATAACAGACCTTCCCCCCTATATACAAAAGCTAGATAAAATGTTAGATTTAGTTGGCAGAAAAGACCCTGTTTTAGGCAAAGAAAGGCTGGGGAGATATCAGGCTAAAGATAATTTCTTTAAGTTTTGGTATAAGTTTATCTTGCCTAATCAAACACCTCTTAACCTGGGGAACACAAAGCTAGTTTCAGATTTAATAAAGCAAGACCTTAATAGTTATGTTGGCAGAATTTTTGAGGATATTGTCCGAGAACTTTTAATCCTTTATAACACCAAAGAGATAAAAGGATTAAAATTAAACTTTGAAAATATTGGCTCTTGGTGGGACAGGAACAGCAATGAAATAGACATTCTTGCATATAACCTCAAAGAAAAGAACTTTTTGCTTGGGGAAGTTAAATGGGCAAATAAGCAATTAGACTTAGATGTTATTGAGGAACTTGAGCGAAAATCAAAATACCTTAACTATAGCGGAACTTACAAATTCCTGTTTGTTTCTAAAAATGGGTTTACAGAAAGGGCATTGAAGAAAATGCAAGATATGGGGGCAGTTCACCTTGATTTGAAAGAAATTGAGGAGCTATTTAGCAAGGCAGGTTAAAAATGAAGTTTTATACCCTTTACATTATGTTTTTTAGTATGTAAAGGGCAAGGTTAAATCAGTTGTTCTACATACTTCTATATGCTTTTTAAAATAATAATCTTTAAATAGCTGTTTTTCCTTTATTTTTCAGCAGATTTTGCATCAAAAAAAGGGTTGTTCCACAATGGTTTATAAGAGGTATGTCTATAAAAGGGGGAAGAGGTTTGGGCCTTATTATTATGAATCCTACAGGGACGGCGATAAAATAAGAAAAAGATATCTTGGCTCAAGTCTGCCGTTATCTTCACTGCCGGAAAAAAAACAAAGAGTAAATAATAATTCGTCCCGCACAAAGACTTATGGAATTCTGAAGTTTCAAAAGCGGCAATTTATTCTTCCTGTTCTCGTCATAATGCTTCTGCTTGGGTTTTGGTTGTTCTACACAAATGTTGGACTGACAGGCAAGGCGACTCTTCAAATTTCTCCATCTTATGTACAGGGCGAAGCCATATCAGGCGCTTTAAAGCTGAGCCTGAAAGCAGGAGAGCTTATTCCTGCATCAACAATAATCTCTGCAAGCCTGGCAGGAGAGCAAAGGCAGTTTCAGCTGTCTGAATTGCTCACACAAACAGCAATAGAAGGCAGTTTCTATGCTGAAAATGTACAGCTATCTGGCTCAGGAGAAGGTTATGGCATTCCTGGAGAAAGAAAAACATATCCAGAAATAAGCTTTAAGCTTAGAATAAGCAAGGAAAAGGCACAGGAAGAACCAATAATGCCTGAAGTGCCTTCTGAAGAAACACCTGAAACACCAACTGAACAGCCTTCTAATGAAGAAGAACAGGCAGAAACGCCTGCAGAGACAGCTGAAGAAACCCCTCAAGGGCAGACTGCTGCAGAAGAAACAACACCTTCAGAACAATTTCCTGCATCAGAAACCCCTGCTATAGAGCAGCCATCAGAAAGCAAGAAGGAGGAAAAACAAGAGCAAAAACAGGAAAAATCAAATGAAAAAGGCAAGGCAGAAAAAGCCCCTGCAGAGCAGCCTGCTCCAGCAGCTGAAACACCATCAGAATCAACCCCAGCATCATCAGAATCAAGCACACCGGCTGAATATACTCCTGCGCCAGAAGCAGCAGCGTCAGCCCCTGCAGCTGAGTCTCCAGCACCTGTACCGGCTCCTGCTGAATCATCCCCAATAACAGGCGCAGTTGTTGAAAATGAAAACCTTATAGATGCAGTTGTTTCAAAAGACAATCCTTTCGCATATGCTCTTGAACAAGGCGAGACAGCAGAGATTGTTCAGGGCAGTGTTAGGACAGCTGACAACAAAAAGATAGATGAAAGCGCATTAAATCTGCAGATGAGGGGCAGTTCTGTTTCTGTAACAACATCTTACTCTGAAACAGAAACAGGGTTTGGCGCTGATTTTATTGGCGCAGAGACAATAACAATTGAGATTCCTCTAAGCAGCATGAACCTTGCAGCGCAGGAAGGCACACTTTTGGTTTCCTTTAGCTATGATAATACTCAAATAGTCAGCGCAAGCGCAGAAATAAATGTAGTGCAACAAAATGCAACTATTATTCCAACAGAAAACATTACGAATATTACAGAATCCCCTGTTCAAAATGCCACAAATATAACTGAGATAGAGAATGTTACAGAAACAAACACTGCAGAAATTAATATTACTGAAGTTAATATTACCGAAACAAACATAACAGCAAATATCACCCTGCCTGAAATAAATGCAACAAATATCACAGAGCTAAACATCACTGCGCCTGAAATTAACATCACAGAGCAGAATATTACAGCAAACTTAAGCTTAATCAAGAACATCCCAGATATAACAATCAGTGAAAACAACAATGCAACACTTAATTTGCCAGAATATTTTGCAGGCGCTGAAAATTATGAAGCTGTTCAGCCAGAGAATATAAGCATAAACATAAGCGGGCAGAATGCTATTATCCTGCCTGAAGTGAATTTCACAGGCACAAGGCAGGCAGGCATAATTGCTTATAGGGAGAATGAATCCTTGCAGGCAGATTTTGCCATAATTGTTCAGGAGACAAATGCGACAATTGAGACAGTTCAGCACCAAGCTGTTATAGGACAGCCTGTCAGGTGGGAAAAGATAATAAAGCCAGACAAGCCAGAGAACATAAGCATCAAGCTGCCTCCAACTTCAAAGAATATAACAATAAAAAAGATAGCCAAGCAACAGGAAATACCAGTAGTGATAGAAGGAATAACAGGCAAGGCAATTTCAGGAAATGTTGGGGCTGAAATAAGCCTTGAAAAAGAGCCAAAATTTATAACTTTCTTCAAAAAGCTTTTCAGGCTTACAGGAAAGGTTACAGGCAGGGCTGTTGATGCAGAGGAAAACGCAGAGCCAGAGGTTGAGTTCAGTATAACTGCAGAGGAAAACGCAGAGTATAAGGTAGAATACTACACAGATGCGCCTTATGCAACAGAGGAAAATATCTCAAGGTTAAGCAAGAGAATCACAGTTTCAGGCCCTGATGTTAATTACACAAATATCCTGACATTTGCAGCAATAGACGAGATTGTAAGTGTGGGGAATGAAAAGAGAATAAAGCTCTATTGGCTGCGGGATGGGATTGGCATTGAAACTCCTCTTTTTAATGCCTATGACACAAACAACAACAGCTTTATAGATTATGTAGAATGGGTTACACCGCATTTAAGCAACCAGACATTTGAATTAAGTATAGAGATATATGATGCAGAGCATCTTGACAAGGACAGGCAGTTTATCTCTAACATCTACAATGAAACTTACCAGTTAGATGGCATCTGGAGCGAGGAGATACCAAACAAGCACTATGCCCGAGTGTATTTTGAAAGAAACCTGAGCTATGGATTTATGATTGATGCCTATGCAAGAAATGCGGCAGGCAACCCAAGAATTATTGTTTATGAAAAGGACAGTGATATTGCTGTTGCAGAAAGCCCAGTTATAAACAGCTCCGGATGGTATCATATGACTGTTAATATAAGCAGTGAGAACTACGTATTTGACTTGAAAACTATTGGCGGAAAGATTGAGTATGATTACATAAAAGACAGGGTGCTTAACACAGTATCTCTTGATGCGCCAACATCGCCGGTTTCTATGAATGTCAGCAATAACTTTACAATGACTTGCTCATGGACGCAGTCAGGAACAGGCCAGCAAGAATCAGGCACAATATGGTGGGTATTTGACAACTCAACAACAAAGAATGTAACAATAAACGGCACTACCCAGCTGAATACAACAGACACAAATCCCCAAACAGGCACAGGCGCTGGAACCCAGTATTCAATAATTGTGAAAGGCAATGCAGCCGGCAGCTACCAGATAAGATGCAATGTTTATGGGAATAATGCAGGATACAACAGAAGCTCAGCTAATATGACTGTTGTTGTTTTAACTCTGCCAGACACCACAAAGCCAAGTGTAAATCTCTTGTTGCCAGCAGACGGCTTAAATCAGAGTTCAACAACAATAAACTTTACAGCCAACGCAACAGATAATGTTCAGCTTGAAAACATGACATTATATTGGAATGTGTCAGGAGGTTTTATAGCTAATGGAACAAATAATGTTAATGGAACTTCAAATAACACAAACTTCTCAAGGATAAACATACCTGATGGCTTATATAAATGGAATGTTTATGCATGCGACAACTCAAGCAACTGCAACTTTAATGCAAATAGGACTTTTACAATAGACACAATAACTCCTATTGTATATCAGAGAACACCAACAAATAATAGCAATTGGACAACTTCAAATGATGTTACATTTATCTATAATGTTTCAGATACAAATAGTGTTTCAAATTGTTCTTTAATGATAAATGACATAGTTAATTCAACAGATACAAGCATAACTAAAAATACAAACCAAAGCTTTGATGTTACACTTCCAAATGCTATTTATAACTGGAGTGTGAACTGCACAGATTTTGTGAATAATATCGGGGCAAGCGAAAGATGGAAATTAAATGTAAGTTTTGTCTTTGTAACATACTGTGGTGGTGTCTATAACAGCACTATGACAAACTGGAATGTCAGCAATAATGTCCGCTGTGATAATGAGAGCATAATCATAGGAACAGGCGGAAATATAACAATCTATTCAGGCGGAAACCTCTCTCTTTACAATGTAACAATAAACTTCTCCATGACAAAGGACGGAGGAAGCATGATAAACAAAACCGCCTCTGGCGGCTTGTGGATTTATGACAATGACAATAATGCAGGAACAACAGAGGATGCTTCTGAAATTATATCAAATAATTCTAATTGGGAATATGACTTCTGGGTTTATGGCAGAAGCGGAAATGATAACTTTACTTTGCAGAACTCTATTGTGAAGGATGCGGGCTATTCAACCAAATCTCTGGGAATACAGCTTTACAATGTAAGCAATGTTGTTGTTTCAGGGAATAATATAAGCGGCGGGGCAGGATATGGCTTATACCTGCAGTATTCAAACAATAATAATATAACAGTCAGTACCCTAACAACTGTATTTTATGGCATTTATCTTTTGTCAAGCTCAAACTCAAACACTCTACAAAGCAATAACATAACAACAAGTGGAGCAGCGGGGCATGGTATTTACATTGATACAAGCTCAAACTCAACAGTTCAAAGCAACACAATAACAACAAGCGGAAGCAGTAGCTATGGAATTTATCTTGACTTAGGCTCTACTTCTAGTAATGTAACAAGTAACACAATTACAACAGACACTGGCTATGGTATGTGGCTTAAAGCAGGCTCAAATACAATACAAGAAAATAATATAACAAGCAATACTGATTATGGTATTTTTCTTTTTTCAGGTGCAAGCTTTAATAATATAACAGGCAATAGAATTACAAGTTCTAATGATGGGATTACACTTCAACAATCTTCAAATTCAAATGTAATACAAAACAATAACATAACAAGCAGTAGCGGAAACGGAATCTCCCTTTCTCCAGGTTCAAACAACAATATAACTAGTAATACTATAACAGCAACTGGAAGCTCTGGCTATGGCATCTCTCTTTCTTCAAGCTCAAATTCAAACAATATAACATCCAATACTCTCACAATAAAAGGCACTTCAAGTTATGGTGTTTTTATTGACACAAGCCACAACAACACGCTTCTTTCAAACAGGATAACAAACTCAACATGGTATGGCATTTATGCTACTTTATCAAATGGATTGAACTTGACGGCAAACTCATTAATCAATACAACTTCTTTGGGAT
>CAYMCA010000042.1:0-10137 GCA_964388875.1 Candidatus Woesearchaeota archaeon | reverse complement strand
CTTTATTATACTCCAGAATATACTTAAAATCACTTTAGAAAGCTAAGCTATTACTGTTTTTTCAGGGATTGAAAATATCAAGTTACTACTATTTCCTGACAATCTCAAATCCCTTGCTTTTTCCACCATGCTCCTGTTTTGGCTGGGCTTTTTCAGCTTCTCTTTTTTCCTTTGATTTTCCTTTCTGCCCCAGCAGCCTTCTGAAAAACACAAACCATGCAAGATTCACAACCAGCAGTATTATGACAATTACAAATAATATTGTTGAAAGCTCTATGCCCTTGCCGCCTCTTGGCCTTATTGCATACCCCACTCCTGAAATGTCAAGGCTGTTTTCTGAAATCTTCAGGACAAGGTTCCTGTCAGCTGACCTTTTCCCGTATTTTACCATTAGTTTTCCGTCGTAAATCCCTTCCCCAACCCCTACAGTATCCCAGTAGGCAATAAGCTCTTTTCTGCTCAGAGCAGGTATGTCATCAGCAGCTGACTTGACATCAGCCATCACCTGGCTGTCCTTGTTGTAAACAAGAAGGTTTGCAAAAACACCATTAAGCTCCTGGCTCCATCGGTTCTCAACTAAAATCTGGAGCTTTGCAATCTCTCCAAGCGTGAAGTCATGAACAAGTATGCTTTCAATAGTCAGGACATTCTTTCCGATTCCAAACTCTTTTTCAAATGATTTGCTCTCCCCGTCATATAAAACAGTTACCTTTGCAAGATAGTTCCCGGCATTGACATTAACATCCCACTTGGCAGAAAGCTCTGTCCTTGCGCCTGCATCTATAGGCCAGGCATCTGTCTCAACTGATGCAACCCTCTCGTTCAGGGAGGTGTAAATATCAATGATTGCCCTTGCCTCGCCTATGCCCACCTTTCCCCTGTTGATTACAGGCACTATGAATGTTGCAGTTGAATTCTGCTCTGCATCCAGGACATTCAATGATGTGTCTATGCACTTGCCAGGGCATGCAGAATAAACATACAATTGAGAGACAACTGCCATTTCCGCGCCTACATATGTCCCTCCTGCTGATGACTTGTGAATATCAAGCTCAACAATCTCGCCGGCATGCAGCCCAGGCTCAAGCTTTTCAGGCAGCTTAACCTTGTATCTAAACTGCTTGCTCTCATCGCTCGGCATAAATTCAGCACTGCTGTCAAATAAAGTTATTGATGTATTCAGCTCGCCCTGAAGCAGGAATACAACCTGCATGTTCTTATGCTCATTATTCAGCACAGAAAAGTAAATCTCCTTTTCCAAGCCAGGCTCAAAGTCAATTGTTGTCCTGCCTGGCGTGATGCCAATGGCTTTTGCAGAAGGCACTGAAAATACTGCCATTATCATCAAGATTGCAGATAGCATAACTAATGCCCTCGCGCCTGTTTTCTCATTCATTTTACACCCCATTTTCTGTGCTGCCCGAAAGTTTTATATACCTCAATGCCTTCATTTCTGCATCTGCTAATGATACAGTCTCTCGTAGGCTTATCATTAGCGGGTTTTGAATATTCTTTTAAATTCATTTTCTATCTCCAATTTTTTATTGATAATTAATGAGTTGCAATTGAAATCTTTAAAATAGCCTCTTGCAAATAAATCTGCAATAATTATTCTGTTAAAAGGATGCTCTCCTTCTTTTCTAATATAAATTTCATAAGCAGGATTATCAATCAATTCCAGCATTGTTTTAACAGAGGCGCTTAAGGTTTTTTCATCATACTCTCTATCCATTTGTAGATAACCTTTTTTGCTAAGAACTGGCTTTAATGCCTTATAACAGATTATTCCATATAATCTAGCAAACCATTGAGGATAATTTAATAATCTCTTTTTCCATTCATTAAATTGCGGGGTATTTATCACAACAATAGAAACAATAATGTTATGTTTCTTAGAAAGTTTCAAGGCCTGAGAAAAATAGTTTTCATTTAACTCTTTTTTTATATGCTTTATATTTAATTCACTAAGGAATTTAACGAAATTAAGGTCTTTTTCACTTCCAACCACGCAGATAACTGTCTTTTTTTCACCTAACCTTCCACTGCAATTCTGTCCGTAAAACATTTTGAAAAAAGCTTTTATACGCTTCCTCCTATTTTTTTATTCCATATCTTCCTTTTTCTTTCTTGTTTCATCTTATATTCCATCTTCCTGCCTTCCTGTGTAATTTATATCCTCGCTGTCTTCAATCATCTCGCCCTCCTCTGGCTCAAGAATAATATATCCTATTGTAATGCCCTCTTTTGTCTTTGTGACATTTATCTTGACATCCCCTACATTCACCAAGTCGCTTTCATTATCAGTTTTGTTGATTTTCATTCCGACATTTGATTCAATAGTGAATTTATTTGCCATGCCCTGAATAAAATTATTTGCAGGCTTCCAGTAGTATGCGCCTGGCTTCAGGCTGAATGATAAATTATTTTCCTTTCCAAAATCAATATATCTCGGGTTTGAAAAATCAGGGTTTTCTGATATAACAATAACATCTGCATTCCCTGAACTGAAGCTGACAGCATTTCCATTGACATTTACAGCTGTCTTTGGGTAGAGCATAAGCACCAAAGCCAAAGCCACAGCTATGAAAACTGCCTGCCCCAGTATTATTTTTATGTGATGGTTCATTTTATTTTTTATCCTTCTTTCTTCCCGAAAAATTTAAATACCCATAATTCTTGTGTAAAACGTAAGAGTTGCCTGGAGAAGCTGTGTGGATGCCTCTGGCTTTTAAACACAGCATAATCGGGTTTTGCATCTTCGGATGCCCGCTCTTACTACTTTTTAAATTCAAATAAAACATCTTCTATCATCTCCTTTTTGATTAGTAAATCAGCATATCTTCTTTTTCGGAATGCCTTTAAAGCAATTCTATGCCCATCAGATTTATCTTCGCCGCCTTTTCTTTCTGTTATCTTTATTCCATTAAGATAATTCTGCTGTTTGAATAGGAAAGGAAGCAAATTTTTGACTCTTCTAAAATCAGCATCTTTGCAAATTTTAATTTCATTAACGCTGTCTAAACAATCTTTGATGCAATAATAAATTAGTATGCAATGCAATTTTTCAATGATATTAGTAACCTGCCCCTTATACCTCTTGATAATTTCTTTTTTTGTTTCATTTCTTAGATAAACACTTCTTTCAATTCCATTGTCTCTTCTGAATCCTAGAGCAGAATCATAATTAAGCTGTTGTATCTGCCCGCTTATATCAATTTCTATTTTTTTCTTTTTCTCATTCATTTTTAAATTTTCTTTAAATTTATCCTCATCTTTAATCCGCCCCCATGCCCGGCTCGCCGAGGCTGGATATGAATGTGATGATTGATGCCTTGTCTCCCCCTCTTTCTTCAGGAGGCACCTCAACCAGCAAGTCAACTGAAACATTGCTGCAACCTGCCTGGTAGCCTGCAGTGAAATTCATTCTGTTTATTGCCTGGGCAGTTATAGACGGCGACTGCGCCCAGCCTGTCTGCGTTCCTGCTGCCAGGAAACAGCCCGCAGAGGTATTCCTTATCTTATACTGGAAATAATTGCTTGGGTTTGAGGCAGTTGCAAACAGGCTTGTGAAATTAACTGAAACATTTATCTCTGTGTTTCCATCATTGCTCAAAACAAGAGGCGCAGGGCTGCCTGTTGTTGTATTTTTCGCCTGCGTAACATTCATGCTTCCAAAATTAACCTCGCTTACAGGCAGGCTGATGCTTACATCGCTTTGTATGGAGATGTTTCTTTTTACAGCCACCCAGCTTCCATAACTCTCGCCGTCAAATGCCCTCACAGTCCAGTTATAATAATAATTATTGTCAACCAGATATCTCAAATATGGCGAGACAGTGTAGCTTATAGCGCCCCCAATTGTGTCTTTTGTAACATACCTGTCATCAGCAGAGCATCTGCCTGTCTGCATGTAATAACATGTGAGATTAAACTCATACTGCAAGCTGTCTCCGTCATTGTCGCTGCCTGCCCATGTAAATGCAGGAGTCCTGTTTGTTGTTATGTTTCCATGAGGCGGGTTTGTCAGGCTTACATTCGGCAGGCTGTTTAAAATCCTCAAGCCTGATGAATTAACCCAGCTGCTGTATAATGCCGCATCATACAGCCTCATTGAGCAAATCCATGTGTCATTCTTTGTTGTGTTGGCATTATGAAGCAAGGCAGAAAACTCTGTTCCGTTTGCATAGCTGTTGTTGTAATCAATTGTTAAATTCAGGGTGTTATTGTTATACCATTTTATTGTAACATTCAGCAGGTTGCCTGAATCAGCATCTGTTATGTTTGAAGAGCAGTTCAGGTTCTGTGTTGTTAGATTGCTGCCGTCAAGCGAGACAAGCCTTGGAGACGGGTTGCTTGGCGCATTGTTTGTAACATTTTCAACAACACCTGTCGGCAGCACAATCCAAACAGCATCCCCTGAAATCCTGCTCCTGTTTAAGTCAAATGTTGTGTAATTTGCATTATAGGTTGTTTTGTTTGCAGTTGCATTATGCTGATAATAAATCCTTAATGTTGCGTTCTCAAAAAACTCTGTCCCTTCAAAGACAGCTGTCATTCCTGCTGAAGTTGTTGACTCATTCCACTGAAAGTCCCATCCGCTTTCATTGCTTTTGTTGAGATAAGCAGTCACATTTGCACTTGCAATAGGAGTTTTCGCGCTTGAATTGTCAGTCACATTCACCTGCACGAACCATTTTATAGTCAGGTTGGATAGGTCTATTCCAATGCCTGCAGATACATTCACAGCACTCTTGTTAAAGCTAACATTCAAGGCAATAACACTTGAATTTTGTATGACATAAATATCAAACAAGGTAGAATTCTGTATTGTTAGATTTGTTAAATTTATGCCCCTGCTTCTCAATGTTGCATTCACTCCTACAGAGCTGTTTGCAATCAATCCGCCTATGATTGATGTTGATGTATTTGCGCCTATGAGTGAAATTGCGCTGTAATTGGAATAAACTATCCTGTTTTCCTGCAAAACATTGTATTCAGGCACACTTGCCCCGCTCACCTCTGCTCTTATGCCGCTCCTGCCTGATTTTGTTATGTTGTTTGAGATGATGGTGTTATTGTCAGAATTGCTGAAAACATAAACCCCATCTGCACTTACGCCTGTTGCATTTATTATATTGCTTGTTGCATTGTTGTTCGAGCTTGAAGAAAGATAAATGCCATAGCCACCACTTCCGTTTGTTGTTATTGTATTGCTCGTTATATTTGAGTTTGAGCTTGAAGAAAGATAAACTCCATAACTATCTGTTCCGCTGGTTGTTATTGTATTGCTTTGCAGGGTGTTTGAGTTTGAGCTTAAATCAAGAAAAATACCATAACCAGAACTTCCATTTGTTGTAATTGTATTACTTGTTATATTTGAGTTTGAGCTTGAATCAATATAAATGCCATAACTATTAGTATTGCTTGTTGTAATTGTATTACTTGTTAATGTATTTGAGTTTGAGCTTGACAGAAGATAAATGCCATAACCAGAGCTTTCACTTGTTGTTATTGTGTTGCTTGATATATTGTTTGAGTTTGAGCTTGTAGCAAAATAAATACCATAACCATTGCTTCCGCTTGTTGTTACTGTATTATTTTGTAATATGTTTGAATTTGAGCTTGTAGAAAGAAGAATGCCATAACCAAAGGTTCCGCTTGTTGTAATTGTATTGCTTGTTAAAGTATTTGAGTTTGAGCTTGACAGAAGATAAATGCCATAACCATTAGTTGCAGTTGTATTTAGATAATTCCCAGTAAGATTATTGCTTCCAGAGGTGACAAGATAAAGCCCATATAAAGCACTGTCTGTTATGTTATTATTTGCTATAATCGTGTTATTTACATTTGTAAGCCTTATTCCCTGACTTTTTGTTGCATACCCAGCATCCTTCACAATAGAGTTCTGCAAAGTAAAGTTGTCATTTCCGCTATTGCCATAAACATAAAAGTCATATTCCCAATTAGAATTATTTGATATAATTTCAGAAGCATCCTCTGTTGTTCCTGCATTATTGTCATTGTCATAAATCCACAAGCCGCCAGAGGCGGTTTTGTTTATCATGCTTCCTCCGTCCTTTGTCATGGAGAAGTTTATTGTTACATTGTAAAGAGAGAGGTTTCCGCCTGAAAGAATCGTGAGGTTGCCTGTGACATTCATTGTTATGTTGGAGCAGATAACATTTGTGTCTACATTAATGTTGCCTGTTGAATAAGATGAGCAGTTAAATGGCACAGATGCAAGAGTTATGTTTACTGTTGTGTGGCTTGTTGTAAGAACGCTTAAGTTGTATAAAGCAGAGCCATTCTGATAGCTTCCTGTTTTGTTTGCGCTGGCTGTATGCAGGTTGTAAGATGTTTCTGTTGTTGCATTCTTGACAAAATCTGTTGCTGGGAAAAAGGCAGTCAAGCCAGTTGCAGCTGTCAGGGCTGCCCATTCCAGGCTGCCTATGGCAGCATCTGTTGAGTTTACAGATGCCCCATTTATAACCCCATCAGTAGGATTTGTCACATTTGCCCTTACATAATACTGAACAGTTAAATTTCCATTGTTTGTTATGTTTATATTTGCCTTGTTTAAAGTGCCATTCAAAGCTAAAGATGTGGCATTCTGCCACATAACAAAGCTATTTGAATTATTAAGGTAAATGTCATATCCCAAAGAAGTTGTATTGATTAATGAGTTTGCCGTCAAGTTCAATCCATTTGACAAAGTTGCATAAATGCCATAATATGTTGAGTTTGTTATCCTGTTTGAAAGAAGCGTGTTGTTGTGGCTTGTGCTAAGAGAAACGCCATAAGTTGTCAGCCCTCTTGTTGTTATTGTATTGCTTTGCAGTGTGTTTGAATTAGAGCCTGAAAAAAGATAAATGCCATATCCCGTGCTTCCGTTTGTTGTTATTGTATTACCTGTTACATTATTTAAGTTTGAGCCTGAATTAAAGTAAATGCCATATGCAGAGCTTCCGTTTGTTGTTATTGTATTGTTTGTTATGTTTGAGTTTAAGATTGTAAAAAAATAAATGCCATATTTATTGCTTCCGTTTGTTGTTATTGTGTTGCCTGTTATATTGTTATTTGTATTGGCGCCAGCGCCTCCATCAAGATAAATACCACTACCCCCATTTGTTGTTATTGTGTTGCTCTGCAAGGTGTTTAATCTAGAATTTGTAACAATATAAATGCCCTCCCCGTTGCTTCCGTTTGTTGTTATTGTGTTGCTCTGCAAGGTATTTGAATTTGAGCTTAAAGTAAGATAAATGCCATATCCATCAGTTCCATTAGTTGTTATAGTATTGGCTGTTATGTTTGAGTTTGAGCTTGTATCAAGCCAAATGCCACGACCATCGCTTCCGCTTGTTGTTATGGTGTTGCTTTGCAGAGTGTTTGAGTTTGAGCTTGAAAAAAGAAATATGCCATATGCAGAGCTTCCGTTTGTTGTAATTGTATTGCTGGTGACATTATTCCTTAAGCTTGAGGAAAGATAAATGCCATAGCCAGAGCCTCCTCTTGTTGTTATATTGTTGCTTTGCAGAGTGTTTGAGCTTGAAGCTGTTTGCAGATAAATGCCATAGACAGAGCTTCCAGTTGTAATTACGGTGTTGCTTGATATATTATTGTTTAATGAATATATTAAATATAATCCATAAAGCCCGTCGCTTATGTTATTCCCTGAAACAACAACATTGCTTACATTGTAAAGCTGTATTCCCTGGCTGCTGCCACCAGAGCCATATCCAGCATCTGCAACCTTAGAGTTCTGCATTGTAAAGTTGTCATTTCCGCTGTTGCCATACACCCAGAAATTATACTCCCAGCCAGAGTTGTTTGAGATTATTTCAGATGCGTCTTCAGTAGTTGATGCATTGTCATCATTGTCATAAATCCATAATCCTCCGCTCTCGTTCTTTTTTATAAAGCTTGAGCCATCGGCTGTCATGCTGAAATTGATGGTTACATTGTAAAGGGAGAGGTTTCCGCCTGAAAGGATTGTGAGGTTGCCTGTGACATTCATTGTTATGTTGGAGCAGATAACATTTGTGTCTACATTAATGTTGCCTGTTGAATAAGATGAGCAGTTAAATGGCACAGATGCAAGAGTTATGTTTACTGTTGTGTGGCTTGTTGTAAGAACGCTTAAGTTGTATAAAGCAGAGCCATTCTGATAGCTTCCTGTTTTGTTTGCGCTGGCTGTATGCAGGTTGTAAGATGTTTCTGTTGTTGCATTCTTGACAAAATCTGTTGCTGGGAAAAAGGCAGTCAAGCCAGTTGCAGCTGTCAGGGCTGCCCATTCCAGGCTGCCTATGGCAGCATCTGTTGAGTTTACAGATGCCCCATTTATAACCCCATCAGTAGGATTTGTCACATTTGCCCTTACATAATACTGAACAGTTAAATTTCCATTGTTTGTTATGTTTATATTTGCCTTGTTTAAAGTGCCATTCAAAGCTAAAGATGTGGCATTCTGCCACATAACAAAGCTATTTGAATTATTAAGGTAAATGTCATATCCCAAAGAAGTTGTATTAATTAAAGAATTTGCCGTCAAGTTCAATCCATTTGATAAAGTTGCATAAATGCCATAATATGTTGAATTGCTTATCCTGTTTGAACTTAAAGTATTATTGTGGCTTGTATCAACTAAAACACCATATGTTGTCAGCCCTCTTGTTGTAATGGTATTAGATGTCATGTTGTTTGAATTTGAGCTTGAAGAAAGAAAAATGCCATAGCCAGTGCTTCCATTTGTTGTAATTGTATTGCTTGATATGTTTGAGTTTGAGCTTGAAGAAAGATAAATACCATAGCCAGTGCTTCCATTTGTTGTTATGTTATTGCTTTGCAGGGTGTTTGAGTTTGAGCCTGATTGAAGAGTAATTCCATATCCAGAGCTTCCATTTGTATTTATTGTATTGCCTGAAATATTATTATATAAATTACCGCCTGAAATTCCATCAAGAAAAATGCCATAGCTATCATCTCTGCTTATTGTGATTGTATTGTTTTGCAATGTATTTGAGTTTGAGCTTGTAGCAAGAGCGATGCCATTGCCAGAGGTTCCGCTTGTTGTTATTGTGTTGCTTGTTATGTTTGAGTTTGAGCTTGTATCAAGAGCGATGCCATATCCATCAGTTCCATTAGTTGTTATGGTATTGGCTGTTATATTTGAGTTTGAGCTTGTATCAAGATAAATACCATAGCCAGTGCTTCCATTTGTATTTATTATGTTGCTTATTAAAGTTGAGTTTGAGCTTGTATCAAGATAGATGCCATAGCCCGAGCCTCCGCTTGTTGTTATATTATTGCTTTGCAATGTGTTTGAGTTTGAGCTTGTAGAAAGAAGAATGCCAAAACCACTATTTCCGTTTGTTGTTACTGTGTTACTTATTAATGTTGAGTTTGAGCTTGTAAGAAGATAAATGCCACGACCAGAGCTTCCAGTTGTCGTTATTGTTATTGTATTACCTGTTATGTTTGAGTTTGAGCTTGTATCAAGATAAATGCCGTTGCTAAAATCTCCACTTGTTGTTATTGTGTTATTTGATAATGTTGAGTTTGAGCTTGAACGAATATAGATACTATGAGCTGCTGGAGCTGTCCCAGTTGTGACTATTATATTATTTTGTATTATATTCAAATTTGAGTTTGAAATAAGATAAATGCTATGCCCAGCAGATTGTGTTGTTCTTATCGTATTAGATGATAGATTATTATTACCTGAACCATTGAGGTAGATACCATACACATCACTCCCACTTATGTTATTATACGCAATGATGGTGTTATTTACATTTGTAAGCCTTATTCCATTACTGCCAGAGCCATATCCAGCATCCTTCACAATAGAGTTCTGCAAAGTAAAGTTGTCATTTCCGCTATTGCCATAAACATAAAAGTCATATTCCCAATTAGAATTATTTGATATAATTTCAGAAGCATCCTCTGTTGTTCCTGCATTATTGTCATTGTCATAAATCCACAAGCCGCCAGAGGCGGTTTTGTTTATCATGCTTCCTCCGTCCTTTGTCATGGAGAAGTTTATTGTTACATTGTAAAGAGAGAGGTTTCCGCCTGAAAGAATCGTGAGGTTGCCTGTGACATTCATTGTTATGTTGGAGCAGATAACATTTGTGTCTA
>CAYMCA010000041.1:0-10265 GCA_964388875.1 Candidatus Woesearchaeota archaeon | reverse complement strand
GTGCTCAAGAACCCGAGCACGCTATATGTTTTAGCGCAGGGTTCTTGACAATGGGATCGTAGCTTACTGCTTTTAATTTCGGAGCATCCTAACCAAAAAAATCCTTTCGGGATTTTTAGGGCCCCGAAAACATCAAAAATGTAATTTTTGAGTGCTGTCAAAATTCATTGAATTTTGAAGTCATTGATTTTCGCGGAAACAAGGGGCTTTACAAACCACATACTTTAGTGTGTGGTGCCCCATTGTTTTTTTGATTTACTATACTTTTATTCTCCATAGATTTAAAAACATTCAATGATATAACAACTTAAAATGAGGAGATTTTATTTTATTGCAGCAATCCTGCTGTTCTTGTTTGCCATCTTTGCAGGCATTGCAACAGCCGTGCCTGCCGACAGCGCTGTTTTAAAAAGCTGCGACGCAGGAAAATGCGCTTTCAGTGAGAATGACACTCACTGCATATACTTTTTTTATGGGGAGACATGCCCTCACTGCGCTTATATCCACCCAAAGATTCAGGAGCTTGCGGCAAAATACCCTAATTTTACTCTTTATGAGCTCGAGGTTTATTACAATGAGACAAACCAGGATTTATTCCAGGATTTTGTTCAGAGATATGAAATAGATAAGCCCGGCGTGCCTGCTGTTTTTATAAGCAATATAGCATTGATGGGAAGCAGTGTTATTGAAGACGAGCTTGAGAAAGATATTGTTTATTTCCTGAAAAACGAGCCGGTCTGCCCGCTTAAATACAACAAGGAAGAGGCAATGGCATATGACATCTCTCCTGCCCGGGAGATAAAGATTACACTGCCTGCAATAATACTTGCCGCGCTGGCAGACAGCATAAATCCGTGCGCATTTGCTGTCCTGATATTTTTGCTGCTTTACATCAGCTCTCTCGGCGCAACAAGAAGGGCTTTGAAGATTGGGGCGGTGTATATTGCAACCGTCTTTATTGTTTATTTCCTTGCAGGGCTTGGGCTTTTAAGGGCAATACAATTTATGGGCGCAACAAGATATGTTTTTTATGCTGCGGCATTTATTTCAATAGCTGCTGGAGCAATAAATGTAAAGGACTTTTTCTGGTATGGCAAGGGCATAACCCTGGCTATTCCTGAATCAAAGAAATCAACCATAGAGAAATATGTGCAAAAGGCAAGCCTGCCTGCTGCAATCATCCTTGGAATTTTGGTAAGCATGTTTGAGCTGCCCTGCACAGGCGGAGTTTACCTTTCTATCTTAAGCCTTATAGCAAAAAATGCCTATGCAATGGCTGTTCCATACCTGCTGCTTTACAATATTATATTTGTTCTTCCCCTGATAGTAATCCTGCTTGCTGTCTCTTTTGGATTTTCAGCAGAAAAGGCAGAAAAGCTAAGGCTTGAGAAGAGAAAATGGCTTAGGCTCGCCATTGGCATTGCAATGATTGCGCTTGGAGCGGCAATGCTTGCGGGCGTGTTTGGATAAACTGTATTTTATTAAATATAAATATTTATAATCCCTTTAAGAGTTTATTTAATCATGACCAAGTACATAGTTGTTGTAGGTGGGGTTATTTCTGGTGTTGGCAAGGGTGTTGCGACAGCTTCTATAGGCAGGATACTTCAGGAATATGGGTTTTCAGTTAGCACAATAAAAATAGACCCCTACATAAACTGCGACGCAGGAACCTTAAGGCCAACAGAGCATGGGGAGGTGTGGGTGACAGATGATGGCGGGGAGATAGACCAGGACTTGGGGACTTATGAAAGATTCCTCAGCCAGCCGATTTCAAAATTCAACAATATAACAACAGGGCAGGTATACAAAAGTTTGATAGAGAAAGAGAGAAGGGGGGATTTCTTGGGGGAGACTGTCCAGTTTATTCCGCATGTTCCCAATGAGATAAAAAGAAGAATAAAAGAGGCAAGCGGGAATTTTGATGTTATGCTTATTGAAATTGGGGGCACAGTGGGGGATTATGAGAATATACCCTTCCTTTTTTCAATGAAGAGCCTGGAAAGGGAGATAGGAAAGGAAAACATAATCTACATCCTTGTAACATACCTGCCGATTCCAAGCCATATTGAAGAGATGAAGACAAAGCCAACGCAAACAGCAGTAAAATTGCTTGGTGAAAGCGGTATACAGCCGGATTTTATTCTTTGCCGAGGGAAAAAAGCCCTTGATGATGTCAGAAAGAAAAAGATAGAGCTGTACGCGAACATAAGCTCAGAGGATGTTATAAGCATGCCTGATGTTACAGGCGAGGCAACCCCAAACACTATTTATATTATTCCTTTGGACCTTGAAAAAGAGAGGCTTGGGGGGAAAATTTTAAGAAAGCTTAATCTTAAAAAGAAAAAAGAGCCAGACTGGGCAGAGTGGAAGGATAGTGTGAGCAGGATACTGAATCCTTCAAAGGTTATAAACATCGCCCTGGTGGGAAAATATATTGGCATAGGCGAATACAAGCTTGCAGATTCCTATATATCTATAATTGAGGCATTGAAACATGCAGGGGATAAGAATGATGTTAAGGTGAATATTGGGCTGGTTAATTCAAAGGACTTTGAGGAAGATAATGCAGGCCTGGAGAGGTTAAAGGAGTTTCAGGGCATTATAGTTCCAGGAGGGTTTGGCTCAACAGGAACAGAGGGAAAGATAAAAGCAATAAAATTTGCAAGAGAGAATAATATTCCATTCTTAGGGCTGTGCTTTGGCATGCAATTGGCTGTAGTGGAATTTGCCAGAAATGTGTGCAGGCTTGATGCGAACTCGGCAGAGATTGTTTCAGGCATTAAAGACAATGTCATAGACATCCTGCCGGAACAAAAAGGCATATCAGCAAAAGGCGGGACAATGAGGCTCGGCGCTTATAAGGCATTGCTGAAAGATGGAACAAGAACAAGAGGTATTTACGGCTCGGATGAAATCTATGAAAGGCACAGGCACAGGTATGAGGTTAATCCAGACTACCACAAAATTCTAGAGGATAATGGGATGGTTTTCAGCGGCACAAGCCC
Source organism: Candidatus Woesearchaeota archaeon (assembly GCA_964388875.1). Classification (GTDB taxonomy): domain Archaea; phylum Nanobdellota; class Nanobdellia; order Pacearchaeales; family GW2011-AR1; genus JACOYM01. The sequence continues at coordinate 7,257 of CAYMCA010000041.1, read as the reverse complement.
TGACAGAAAACTTGTTGAGTTTATTGAATTGCCAAGGCATAAATTCTTCATAGCAACCCAAGCGCATCCTGAATTCAAGAGCAGCCTGCTTAAGCCCTCTCCTTTGTTTGATGGCTTTGTTAAGGCGTGTTTGGGATAAATATAAATAGCAACAATAAGCTCAAAATCTTATGTTAGAAGAATGTTTGCAGGATTTGGATAAAATTAAAGAACAGGCATTGTTAAAAATAAAAGTGATGAAATTAAGCCCTGAATTATATGCAGATGCAGAAAATGATATTATCAATCACCATAGGGCGGTAAGCAGTTATTTAGGCGTATTATTCTTATTGGAATATAAATTTCCTCAAAAAATGTCTGGATTTTTAAGCCAGCCTCAAATAGAAGAGCGTTATAATTTTCAAATAACAGGGATTAAAAGGCATCTTCATAATTTAATAAATACCCCGAAGTTTATTGAATATGGAATTTTTAGACCTGTTTTTCACCATATGCTGGGAGTTTCTTCATAATACAGCAAAGGCACAAAAGTAGGGAACTAAAAGCATCCTTTGACATAAAAGAATTTAAATAATCCCAGCTGCATTTAATATTATGCCACTCTTGAATATTTTTAAAAGTAAGGGTAATGTCTTGTATTATCCGGGATGCCTGACAAAGCATATGCTTAGCGCCGAGCTTGAAAATTATAGGAAGATTCTGAACAGGCTCGGAATAGATTTTATAATGCTGCCACAGGAGGTATGCTGCGGCAGCCCTGCTAGAAATGCAGGCTATGAGACAGACGCAAGAAAGCTTGCAAGAAAGAACCTTGAATTATTCAGGCAGCACTCTGTAAAAAAGATAATAACAAACTGCCCTGCGTGCTTCAAGGTGTTCTCACAGGATTATGGGGAGATGATGCCTGACTGGGACATTAAAGCAGAGCATATTGTATTTACAATACTGAATGCGCTTGAGAGAGAGCCAAAGGCTATTGCCAGGAAGAATAATGAAAGGATAACCTATCATGACCCCTGCCATCTTGGCAGGCATGCTGGCATTTATGAAGAGCCGCGCCTGATTTTAGAATTATTAGGGTATGAGATTGCTGAGATGAAAAACAGCAGGGAGAATGCATTTTGCTGCGGAGGCGGAGCAGGATTGAAAGCAAACAACCCAGAGCTTGCTGCAAAGGTTGCAAAAAGAGTTATCAGGCAGGCAAAAGATGCTGGTGTCAGCAAGATTATAACAACCTGCCCGCTGTGCTTTGCGCATCTGACAGAAAGTTCTGATATAAGTATAGAGATACAGGAATTTTCATCTGCTGTTGCAGAGGCGCTTGGACTGAAGGCAGAGAGGATTGAGATAAACAAAAATGGAAGAGGATAAGAATGACATTTATTTATTTAGATGAAAGCGGAGATTTGGGAATGGATTGTAAAGAATCGGGGTATTTTATAATTACTGCTGTGAAAGTAGATGACGAAAAAACCAATATAGAATTAAGAAGAATCCCTAAAAAAGTCAGGCGGATAATTTTGAAGAAAAAGCAGAAGAAACAAACTGAATTAAAGTTCTCAAATTCAAATAATTTAGTGCGAGAGGGATTCTTGAGAAAAATAGCAAATCTTAATGTAGAAATTTATGCTCTTGTAATTAATAAAAGAAATACTTATGAAAGGCTTAGAAGTAATTTGCCTATTTTATATAACTATTTAATAAAGATTCTTTTAGAAAAAGTATTAGATAATACAAACAAAAATGAGAGATTAATTATCTTTCTTGACAGGTGCATGTCTAAATCTCAGAGAGAAAACTTTGAAAATTATATAAAAACAGAATTTCTTTATTTATTTAAAGACATCCCAGACATAGTTATAACACATGAAGATTCACGAAGTAATGAGGGGCTGCAAGTAACTGATTTTATTTCAGGAGCATTTGGTTATAAGTATAATACTCTCAAATTAGAAAAAGATTGTAATTATTATATTGATATTATAAAAAATAAAATAAAGATAGAGAAAAATGATCTATTCAAAAACTAAGAAATTAAACACTCCCTGCTTACTTGTCCTGAGCTCAATCCTGAGCCGTCATTCGTTCAGTAGGACTTATGTGTTAAATAGCTTAGGAATATGTTATATTTAAATGTTTCGAAACCTAAAAAATGAAAAAATTAACACTTGATGATTTAAATGTTGTGCATGAGAAATTTAAGTCATTAGAGCCAAGAGATGGATTTTATGAGTTTGCTAGAATTTTTGCAGGGCGCGATAGCATTACTGACAAGACTGGCGGCGCATTAATTCTTACTGCTACATGGAATAGTGGAAGGTTCAGGTATGCGAATAAAAGCACTATACTTGATGAATTACGCGAGACCCTTGTTTACTCCCAGCCAATACTTGAAAAATTAGAGGAGGAAAGGCTTGAAACAGCTGATATTAATAATATTAGAAAAGACATAAGAGAGATATACAGCAGGCTTAGTGAAATAATAGGAGTTGAATACACAGGAGCTTCAAAACTGATGAGTCTTAGCAATACAAATCTGTTTGTCATGTGGGATAAATACATAAGGGATGAATATGGCTTTGGCAAAAGTGCAGATGAATATGTAAGGTTTTTGGAAGAGTGCCAATCAGCGACTAAAGACATCAAATGGCAACATGACGGCGTGTCTCTTGCAAAGGCAATAGATGAATACAGTTATGTTAATATCTCATTGCCTGCTGTTCAAAAAGAAAAAGCAGAAGAACTAAAAAACAAAAAAGAGGTAAGGAGGCAGGATGAAATAAAAAAATGAAATTAGAAACACTTGCTAGAAAAGATGCGAAAGACATATCAGATTCAGAATTGCTTAAGAGGATTGCTCAAAAGAATTATGAAGCGTTTTCTGAGTTCTTTTTTAGATATGATAGATTTGTATTGTATTTATTTCATAAATTTTTAAGAGACAAAGCTCTGGTTGAAGATTCATATCAGCAGCTTTTTCTTGCAGTATGGGAAAAAAGCAGCAATTACCGGGGAGGAGATGTTAAATCTTACTTATGGGGAATTGCAAGAAACATATACAAAGTGGTAGTAAGGAAAAATTCAAGAGAATATCCATTATCCTCTTTTCCAGAAGAGGAACAAGAAAAAATAATGTCAGAAGTGTCTCTTGAAACTGATTATGATGCTTTAAGAAGTTTATTATTAAAGGAAGCAGAAAAGGGGATTCAGGAATTTAAAGAAAAACTGCCGAAGAAGCAAAGAAAGGTATTTGTTTTAAGGCAACAAGGATTGCGTTTTAAAGACATCTCAAAAAAACTAAATATCAGCCAAGGTACATGCCGTACTATGTACCTTAGGCTTGTTACAAAACTGAAGAATAATTTAAATTTTGATAAATAAAAGAAAATGAAACTAAAGCTTAAGGCGAGCAGGAAGCAGCTTGACTGCATTGCATGCTCAACAGATGCGTCAGGCATAATTGGAGAGGCAGCCTGTGTTTATCTTCCAAAGTCTGTTGAGGAGGCAGGCAGGATTGTTGCCTCCAACAGCAATATTACTGCAAGAGGCGGCGGAAGCGGGCTTGCAGGCGGGGCTGTGCCTTTAAAATCCTGCGTTATAAATATGAGCAAGCTGAACAAGATTATTTCAATAGATGAGGCAAGAAAAACAGCATATGTTGAGGCGGGCATAATTCTTGATGAGTTGAATGCTGAGCTGGAAAAGAAAGGGTTGGAGTTTCCTGTAAACCCGTCAAGCCATGCAATCTGCACAATAGGCGGCATGATAGCGACAAATGCTGTTGGTAGCAGGGCAATGCGATATGGAAGAACAGCAAACTGGGTTGAATATATTGATATTATAAATTCCAGGGGAGAGATAAAAAGGATGGGCAAGGCAGACTTAAATGATTTTTCCGGCATGGAGGGAACAACAGGCATTATTGCAGGCGCTGTTCTGAAGCTTGTTGAAAAGCCAGATAGAACAGCCTCTCTCATAAAGGCAGACAGCTTTGTTCAGATTGCAGAGGCATTAAGCATATTTAGGCTTGAAAAGGATGTAAGCATGATAGAATTTATTGACAAAAAGGCTTCAGAACTGGCAGGCTTGGAAAAGATGTATCATCTTATTGCCGAGTTTGAGTCAGGCAGGGGAGAGATTAAAGGCGCGGAGTATGGCAAACTCCTTGCTGTCAGAGACAGCATTTATCCCAAGCTTGCCTCGCAGGGCTACACTGCCATAGAAGACCCAAAAATATTCTCGTCAAAAACTAGGGAGTTTCTTGACTATCTTGAAGACAATGGAATCCCCTGCTTTGGGCATCTTGGCTCTGGCATACTCCATCCATGCTTTAACAATGAAAAAAGGGAAAAGATACCAGAGATGATGGGGCTTGTGAAAAAACTCCGCGGAAATGTAACAGGAGAGCATGGGATTGGCTTGCTGAAAAAGCAGTTTCTTGATGACACCGAGAAAAAGCTGATTTCTGTCATAAAGAAAAGAATGGACAGGCTCAATAAGTTTAATCCTGGAAAGATGATTGATTTTGCCAGTGAGAAGGCAGAAGAAAAAATTGAAAATCAAGAGGCAAGGAAAGAGCAGGCAGATATTAAAATTAAAGAGAGCAATGAAACAAACGAAGAAGGCAAAAAACAAGGAGGGGAAGATGGAATCTGAAGCGCAGAATGCAGCAGAGGAGGCAAAAGAGATTATTGAGAGATGCATAAACTGCGGTATGTGCAAGGCGTTATGCCCTGTTTTTTCTGTAATGCGGGAAGAGGCGCTTTCTCCAAGGGGAAAGGCAATCCTGCTGAAAAATGATGTTTATGACAGGATTTTATATGATTGCAGCTTGTGCAAGGCATGCGAGCAGAGATGCCCTCTTGGCATAAAATTATCTGATGCATTTAAAAAAGCAAGGCAGGTTTTGGCGGCAAACAGCAAGGAAACCGAGGAAAACAAGGAGATGATTAAGAATATAAGGGAAGAAGGAAATCCCTTCGGCAGGGAGAAAGGCAGGGAGAGAAAGCTTTATTGCTGCTGAAAAACGAATTATGCTATATTACTATAGTCAAGTATTTAAAGTATGAAAACTACTAAATATCATGGCAAAAAAAGAAATAAAGGTTTATGAGTGCAAATGTGAGAGGTGCAGTCATAAATGGATAACACGAAGCGAAGAAGTGCCTGTTGTTTGTCCTTCGTGTAAATCTCCATATTGGGATAAACCTTTAAATGATAAAAAGAAGTAAATAAAATGAAAACAGAGCATAAAATTATTTTTGGAGATGCAAGAAGCATGCAAGAGATTAAACCCCAAAGTGTAGATTTAATGATAACTTCTCCGCCTTACCCTATGATAGCTATGTGGGATGAGTTATTTTCTAAACAAAATCCTGAAATAGCAGAAGCATTAAAAAATGAAGATGGAGAAAGAGCTTTTGAATTAATGCACAAAGAATTAGATAAAGTTTGGAAGGAAGTTTATAGGGTTTTGAAATTAGGTGGTATTGCTTGCATAAATATTGGTGATGCGACAAGAAGCATGAGAGATAAATTTCAGATTTATACAAGCCATGCGAGAATATTAAATTATTGTTTATCTTTGGGTTTTCATGCTTTACCCGAAATACTTTGGGTTAAGGAAACAAACAAACCTGATAAGTTTATGGGTTCTGGTATGTTGCCTGTTGGTGCTTATGTAACTTTAGAACATGAACACATTTTAATTTTAAGAAAAGATGGAAAAAGAGAATTTAAGAATGAAGAAATAAAATCAAGAAGACAAAAAAGTGCTTTTTTTTGGGAAGAGAGAAACTTATGGTTCTCTGATAAATGGAAAGATATAAACGGGGTTTTGCAGAAACTCAATAATGAAAAAGTAAGAGAAAGAAGCGGAGCTTATCCTTTTGAATTGGCTTATAGACTTATTGCTATGTTTTCTATTGAGGGGGATGTTGTTTTAGACCCGTTTTTAGGAACAGGAACAACAACTCTCGGAGCTATTTCATTAGCAAGAAATAGTATAGGTTACGAAATTGAAACTAACTTTAAAGATACAATATACGAAAGAATTAATGATATGAGACAAATCGTTAATAGATTTAATGAGAATAGAATAGAGAAGCATAAAAAGTTTATTCAAGAGAGAATAGAAACTAAAGGAGAAACTAAATATGTAAATAAAACTTATGGTTTTCCTGTTGTTACAAATCAAGAAACAAATCTTAAAATACCCATGTTAAAAGAATTAAAGCAAATAAGCGAGAATGTTTTTGAAGCTGAATATAGTTAATTCATATTTAATTCTTCTTTAAGTTCTTTTATTATATCTTCTTCGTCTTTTATTTTACCTTTGGTATTTGAAAATATAGTTATAACTTTTCCTTCATACTTTGATTGAGCTTGTTGATTATGGGCATCAATTAAAGGAGTTCCACGAGAATTTGAAGGTTTTATTTGTATCCCTACCTTTTTATTTCCATCTTCAGAAAATATTTCTCTATCAACACCCAATTTTGTATCAATATCCCCCCCTGTTTTCTTTATATTTTTAAAACCTTTTTTTGTTAATCTTTTAACGACTGCTTCCTCTCTTTTTATAATTCCTTCCCAAGTATTATCTATTACATACTGCCTCATACATTTTTGACAATCTTCTAAAGTTATCTTATCTAAATTCTCTAATGAGTTTTTTAGGCGATTTTTTTCTTCTGGTACCCAATCTAATAATTTCTTTGCTTTACTATCCAATTCTATTTCAGTTCTACCATGTTTTTTATTTAATTCGGACATAAGTTTATTTAATTTTGTTTTGTTAAGTATTTTTGCATTCTCATTAATTATTCTTTCTCTTTCCATTCCTGATTTAAAGTAAAATTCTTCCCATTCTTCTTTGGTTTTAAAATTACTAGATAGTATTAAATCGCTAACTTGTCCTACTGATTTTGGACCACAAAGTCTATGCCTTTCAACTATTGGATTAAGAACTCTCTCCTTTTCTGGAGGAAGTCTCTTTTTAATCTCTTTTTCCATAAGAGGCATAAGAAAACCTTATTTAAAACCCTTTCCACCAACCGCTAACTCACCAGCGCAGAATTACACAAACATTTATAATCCCTTTTTATATCTTGTTTTATGGCAGAAGCAAACAAAAGCAAGGAGCAGGGCAGCATGTCCAAAGATGAGATGACAGGGTTTCATAAGGGCTCTATTCAGACACTTGTCAATGAGAGGAATGAGCTTGCTAAGATAGTTCAGATTACAGAGGCTTTGAAG
>CAYMCA010000040.1:0-10336 GCA_964388875.1 Candidatus Woesearchaeota archaeon | reverse complement strand
TTTATGTTTCTGATAGCTATCAAAATCTTCCAGATTTTGAAGTCCTAAAAACAAGGGGCTTTACAAACCACACACTTTAGTGTGTGGTGCCCCATTGTTTTTTTGATAAGAATTACCCTTTACCATTCCCAGTTATCTAAATTTTCCATTACTTCAAATTCTTTTGTTATTTTTAGGTTTTCTTCTGCCATCTTTTTGCAACTTTCAATCAATAAAGCCTCCTGCTTCACCTTAAATTGTTCTGTAAAGGTAAAAGTTGTTATTGCCATAAAACTATAGATAAACTATTTTATTAAAACATTTCTATTTTATTTTCCCGCAACCTTCCACATAAGCTCAAAATACTTCCTGTATCCCTCAGAAATCTCCCTGTTTCTTATCACGATTGCAAGGGGGTTTTCCTTGCTCCAGAGGATTATAGCAACCTTATCGCCATAGATGTTCAAGGCAAGAGGGGATGAATACTTTTGCGGCAGATATTTTACCTCTGCCAGGGGAATCTTCAGTTTTTTATCTGTTTTGTTGAATATTATCCTTGTCTTGATTTTCTTTTCCTTTCTTCTCTTGTCAAACCACTTGAAATAAAACTGCAGGATTTCATATGCGAGAGGCGAAGCTCCTAAAACAAGAATCTCCCTGCCTGCTTCTATCTGACCCTCAAAAACGCTTTTCAGCCCTTCCTTTCCTTTGTAGAAATTGGTTTCCTCTTTTTCAAGTGTTCTGTTGTAGTAGCTGAGCATATCTGGCAGCTCATTAGCTATAATCTCCTCTTTCTCCTTTAAGATTTCAAGAAATCTCTGCGGATTGCTTGCCTGAAAAAGCCTTCGGTTGTTCTTTAGAATGTATCCTATCAGCCCCTTCTTTATCAGCATGTCTGTTGTGTCATAAACTGTCCTGCGGTGCAAGCCTGTCTTTCTTGATACCTGGCCTGCAAGGCTTGGCCCAAGCTCCAGCAGAGCATTGTACACAAGCGCTTCATTTGTTGTCAGCCCTAATTGCCTTAATATATCCGCCTTCATATAGCTATATTTTTTTTTGCTTTTTAAATCTTTCTATTATGGGGTGAGTTTTATCACCACATAAGTTAATATTTGTTTTTTGTTTTATTTTGTCAAGAACCACCTGTCAAAGACAGGTGGCATGGTAATGCCACACTTCGTGTGGTTCTTGAGCACTATCAGAATTCCACGAGCAATTCAAACCACAAGTCAAAGACTTGTGGAATTCTGAAGTTTCAATTAAATGAAACAAAGCGAAAGCAAAAAATAAATTAAAATGGAAAAAACAATAAAACTTGCAATAGGCAGGCCGGTTGAGCCAATGCTTGTTGCAGAATCTGGGGGCGATGACAAGAAATTTGCAGAGATACTAAGAAAGCATAAAGGAAAAACCTTTTCAGAGATAAAGTATGACGGCTACAGGATTCAGGCTCATAAGTCATCTCAGTTATGGCTCTTCACAAGAAACCTTAATGCCCTTAACCCTGAAGTGTTTCCTGAGATAAAGGACAAATTGAGAAGCCTGCCGGATGGCATTTATGACGGAGAGCTTGTCGGCTTTGATAATGGACTAGTAGGGTTTAATGCTGTAAAGAAAAGGGTAAGAGGCGAGTTAGATTCAAAACTTGTTAAGGAATATCCCCTGCAGATAAGGTTTTTTGATGTTTTGCTTTTGCAGAACAAGGTTCTTGCAGATGCTCCTTTGCGTGAAAGAAGAAAATCTCTGGAGCAGTATACAGGCAACATCTCCGAGCAGGAGACAATAACAAGCCCTGCCTGCTTGAAGGACAGGTTTGAATCAGTCACTTCTCAGGGCCTGGAAGGGCTTGTATGTAAGAACCCCGAGTCAGCATATCTTATTGGAAAGAAAACTTTTGACTGGGTAAAGCTGAAGAAATTTCTGAGCCTTGACCTTGTTGTTCTCGGAGTGTATAAAGGAGAGGGAAAGGCAGCTGAGCTGCCATTTGCAGCGCTTCTTCTTGGAACAAGGAGCAATGGAAACTATGAGACTATAACAAAGGTTGGAATATCAAACAAAGAGCTGGTATATTCACTGAATGATGCAATTAAGGCAGGCTGCATCAGCACGCCTCCAAGAAATGTTTTGTTCTCTGAAGAGATTAAGAAAAAAACCTACGCAAGAAAAATTCCTTTCTGTTATGTAACTCCTGAAAAATCAGCAGTGGTTGAGGTTGAATGCTTGAATGTGACAAGAAGCAGAAACTGGCACTCATGCGGCTTGAAGGATTCTGAGGCATATTCCATGAGAATCCCCGTAGTCAGGAGAATAAGGAACGACAAGGGCATCAAGGATGCCACAACAACAGAGCAGGTTTCTCAGTTGTACAAGGGGGTTTATGATAATTAAATTTAGCAAGGAGGTAAAACAAAATGGAAAATAAAATCTTGAAATTGATAACAGAAGACAGGATAGACATCCCAATGTCAAGCCTGGAGCAGAAGCTTAGAAGGAGAAAGACAAGTGATGCCAAAGAGATTGCAGAAGCAATTGGAAATGGATTTAATGGAGAATTCAACGGAGAAAGAGCCTATGCCTTTGTAAGTGAAGAAGACAAGGACAGGGCAAGAGGAATGAAAGATGCAGTTGAGGAGTTTTCAAGGGAATACCCTTCATATGGAAGGATTCTGAAAGGAAAGATATCAGAAAAGAGAGTAGAAAGAGAAAAGCATCTTTATTTCGGAATGAATCCTGGATGCAGGCTGAATAGCGGCGACTATGTGGAAGCTTTGGCAAGCTTGGGAATAAATGGGCGCATTGCCCAGGCATTATACCCAGAGCTTTTGGAGATAAGCAGAAAGCTTGAAAAGGCAAGGGATGAAGAAAGGTCTGTCATTGTCGGATAGGCTTTTATTCCCTTATCCTGCACATTTATTTTTTTTTGTTATTTTTTATCTTTTTAGTTTATGCTATAGCTCATCAAACCTCTTCATAAGCAGTTTGTTAATCTTGCCGCCAAGGCATTTGCTGTAAATCTTCATTGATTTCAGCGTATGCCTGAATGGCTTCATCTTGCTTTCCAGTTCTTCTGAATAGGCTGTTGTTATATCAACCCAGCCTATCTTCAGGTTGTCCATTGCAATCTTAACCAGGAGCTCTGGCTCATAAACAAACCCATTCTCGCAGAATTCAGTTTTAGCATAATACCTTTCAATAACATGCCTTTTGAACATCCTGTATCCTGACTGGGCATCATAGATGTTCCTGCCCGTCAGTTTTGAAAGTATGTAAGAATCTAGAAGATTGCCCATCTTTCTTGTGAATGGCACAGATGCAATTCTGAAATCCCTCTTGCCTACAGCAACTTCATAACCCTGGCTTAATTTTTCTGCAAACATGGGAATTTCATCAGGCAAATGCTGCCCATCAGCATCAAGGGTTATTATGGCATTGTAGTCATGCTGCAAAAAATACCTGAATCCTGTCCTTAAAGCAGCGCCCTTGCCCATGTTTGTCTCATGCCTTAAAACAAATGCGCCTGCCTCTTCTGCAATTGCGGCAGTTTTATCCCTGCTGCCGTCATCAACTACTGCAACATCTGCATAAGCATTTGCTCCTCTTACAATGCTTTCTATTGTTCTCTCCTCATTGTATGCGCAGATTAGGCTGCAAACTTTTTCAAGGCGCATTTTTCATATGTTTTCTGTCACCTATGTTCTTAAGCATGCTTCCATATTTATAAAAATTTCTGTCCATAGAGTTAAGCTAAGAAACAGCATGAATAACACTGGCATAAGCAGAACCAACAAACACTCTATTGGTAAAAAAATAGAAAACGAAAGATTTATAAACTATAGTTACTATAGCAACTATAGACTAGAAAAATGGAAACAACAACCATCCAGTTAAGCAGGGAAACAAAAGAGAGAATATCCTCTTTTGGGGCTAAGGGAGAAAGTTATGATGATATTATTAAAAAGATATATTCTTTGGCAGTTAAAGAGCAGTTGAAAGAATTTTTGCTTTCTTCAGAAAGCACTCTCTCTATCGAAGAAGCCAGAAAAGAGCTGAATAAAAAATGGCCAAAGTCGAGATAGTTCGTTCTTTGTTTGAAGAGATTCAAAAGAAATTTAAGGGGGAATCTCGCAAAATTATTGATTTAATGGAAAGCTTGGAGAATAACCCCGCAAAAGGAAAATTATTAGGAAATGTTGGGGGGATTGCTATTAAAGAAATTAGGTATAATTCTTTTAGGTTTTATTTTGTTACAGATGGCTGCAAGCTGAAATTTTTTGATAGGCAAAACCTGGCTGATATGCTGGTAAGATTTGTGAGAATGTCCAGCAAAAAACACCAACAGCAAACTATTAATGAAATCAAAAAAATACTTATCAATTTAGGCCCGCAAGGATTTGATGAATTAATATGATAAAAATGGGCTCAAACAAAACTGATATGCACTCTATAATCAAAAACAGAAAGGTTTATAATAGCCTAAGAGTTATAATAATTAATTAAGTCCATGGGGTTTGCAAAAACCCCATGTTTTTTCAAATGCTGGATGATTCTGCAAAGAAGAAAGTTGCAATTTATATTGATGGAAGCAATCTATACTTCTCAATAAAAAAGACATTTAACCTCAAAATAAATATACAAAGATTATGCCAGAAACTTGCTGGTGATAATGATATTGTAAAAGTTAATTATTATATTGCCCCACTCAACCAAAAAACTCATCCAAAACAATATACAGAACAGCAGAAATTCTTTGATAGTATTAGACAAATAGATAAATTGAACATAATATTTGGGAGATTGGAAAAAAGAAAAAGAGAAGAAGATGTTTATTATGTTAAAAAAGCAAGCGATGTTAATCTCGCCTTGGATTTAGCTTTAGATGCCCAGAAAGGAATTTATGATGAGGCTTATCTTATTTCAAATGATGGAGACTTTTCAGGAGCTGTAAGCTCTGCTATTGGTTTTGGCAAGAAAGTCATATATGTTGCAATCGGAAATAGAAAATCAGTTTCTCATCACCTTAAAAAAGTTGCTTCGAAAACTTTTTATATCACAAGAGACTTTATTGAAGATTGTAAATTGTAAGAATGGGCCTGAGCAGAATCGAACTGCTGATCTCATCCGTGTAAAGGACGCGTCTTAACCACTGGACTACAGGCCCTGCAATTAACGATATGGGAAGTGGTTTTTATAGATTTCTGTTTTGAATAGTTATTTCTTCTTTTCCTTGAAATAATATGCAATCATTGCAATCCCTCCAAGTGTCGTGAAGATTGCAAGAAGAATATTCACCAGAAAACTGTCGCTTAGGGATATTAATGCTGTCCTGAATGCAAATATCATAAAAATATAAACAATAAAGAAGAAAAATATCTGTGAAAGAATCTGCCATCCTTCTATTTTGCTTTCAGATATGATGTTTCTTAAATAGGTTGCTATTGCAAATCCTGCGCTTATTATTATCAAAGCGCCAGTTAATGCTGGAATAACTCCGAGTATTGTTGTCAGCCACCAGGTAAATTCTGGTATGCTAAGCTGTATCAAGGCAAAGTTAATAAATAATATATACACACTCCATTTAACAATAACCAAGAATAAATCAAGAAAGCTTGGCTTTACTATCTTGCTGACTTTTAATTTTTCAAGCCCTTTTCTTAGAAGGAATTTGACAATCTTTCCTAAGAAAACTCCCACAATAAATATAATAACTGCAATCAGCAGGTTAGCAAAAAACTCGCCCGCAGTCAGCTGAATGGAACTTACCTTGTTTAATAATGCCTCTTTTACAGAGCTAATTGCTGCCATAGCATAATAAGATAAACTGAATTTAAAAAGCTTTTCATCACTCCTTGTATATTTCTTCCAATATTTCTTTCAATTTATTTTTTCTTTTTTCTTCCTCTATTCTTCCCTTTGTTCTTAAGGATGTAATAAAGCCATTCAGCTTTTGTAATTTTTTTGTTTCAGTGTCAAATAAAAGATTTAACCCGTCATTTATTGCATTGTACCATATTCTTTCTCTTTTTTCTCTTTCAGTTATTATTTCTTTTGGGTATAAAATAAACCAACTTTTCTTCGCAGACACAACAAAATCCTCATAACTTTTTCTAGCCCAGTTTATTGCCTCTTTTATGTTTCTTTTATAGATTATGCAAAATGATGCTATTATTCTTGAATAAATAAAGTCTTCTACACCCACCCTATTACCGGACATGACTCCATTATTACATATCCTAGAAAACCTGACAAGGCTTAGTTTTTCGCCCGTTATCTCGGCAAGCCAGTCTATACCTTTGAACTCACCTATCTTAGCACCAAATGCTCCATGGTAAGAAGAAGCCTTTGTTCCCGGCAAATAATACAGCGTATAAGCATTTTCTAATAATCTGCAGGCAAATTCTTGTTCCTCGCCTGCTTTGTTAGGCCATGTTGCAAATTCAGGAAATCCACCAACATCCAGATATTTCTTTCTGTCAATTATAAAATGCCCCCAGGTTTGATAAACCTTAATAGGCTTTAGTATCTTAAGGTTATTATTAATAAATTTGTCTTTCATTTTTAAGTATTCGCTTGGAATTGAATTAAAGCATGCCCCCTTTATGCCTTTTTTAAAGAAAGTTCTTGATAAATCGTCTGCACTAATCGCTATTCGCGGGTATGAAGCACGATCATAAACAGGCAAGACAAGAACAGAAAAGTCCTTATCTGCCAGTTCTAATTTTTTTATAACTATCATAGAAATAAAGCTTAGGTAAGGCGCTGGAACGCAATCATCATCAAGGAAAAACAAGTATTTTCCACTGGCTTGTTTTGCTCCGATATTTCTTGCAACAGAGCTGCCTTTTCTTTCTTTATTGCAAATATATTTTATTTCTACGCCTTTTGTGCTATATGCCTCTCTTTCAAGCTCTTTTACAACCTCTCTCGTATTGTCCGTTGAGGCATCATCCACAACTACGATTTCTTTTATTAGTGATTTTTGGAGCAGTAAAGCTTTTATGCATACAGACAGGGGATTGTACTTATAATCCTCAGACTTTTTTTCAAAAGGGCACCTGTTATAGGTGGGGATTATCGCGCTCATATCTATCCTTTTTGCAGGGATATTCATCTTTTCCAGATAATTTTGGCGGTAAAAGTCCTTTCCAAACTCCTTTAATAAATCCTCTTCTTTTAATTCCATGATTTGAAGAATAAGGAAAACCTTTTTAAAAGTCTTGCTATTTTTGTTTTTACATCTCATAGCTTTTTTATGGCAGCGCATTTCTCTAATTAGGCTGCCATATTTAATGTGTATAGAAATTGGAAAGCAGAAGAGACTCCAAGCCTGCAAAACCAAAAGGTTTAAATATTAACTGCCATAATATATGTGTATGAAAATTGGCAAGGAAGACATAATTCGCATTAATAAGGGTTTTGGAGGAAACCTTATTTCAAATGCAAGCATAGACTTTGCAATAGACAAGCAGAAAGACGAGAAAATTGGAGCATACAAAAAGCTAGCGTACTTGTGGAGAGCCATACTTGTGGACCATCCTTTTGCAGACGGAAATAAAAGAACCGCCGCCTTTCTTGCCTTTGTTTTTGCTGAAGAGCATGGCAAACAAGTGAATAATGAACTGCTGCTGCATCATGCTGTTTCAATTGCAAAAAACAATATAACAAATATAAGAAAAATTGAAAGGAGATTGAAAAATGCAATTAGATAAAAAAAGAATAAAAAGAATATTGAAAGAAAACAGGGAAGTTTTTGAAGCTCTGGAAATATATGACAAGACAAGAGAGCTGCCTTTTCAGAGAAGAAGGGTAGATATAACCTTGTCAGTTGGCACTATCGGCAAGTTGAAAAGATTAAGGGAGAAAACAGGCAAACCGATTTCGCAGATAATTGAAGAGAAGATAATGAGAAGCTGAGAGATTTTTAACCACAACAACATCAAAACCTTTATAAATGTCCTATAACTTACTTAAATATGTTATGGTGGATTTGGGTGATAATTGCGCTGGCTGTAATAATTGTATTGATGCTTATTAATTATTTCAACAAGTTTGTAATTCTCGGAAACAGGATTGACAATAGTTTGTCGCAGATAGATGTTCAGCTTAGAAAGAGGGCGGATTTGGTGCCTAATCTTATAGAGACTGTAAAGGGCTATGCAAAGCATGAGAAGAGCATTATAAATTCTGTTACAGAGGCAAGAAAAGCACTGTTGGGCGCAGCAGACATAACCTCAAGGGTTAAGGCAGGCAATCAATTGCAACAGGCATTGAAAAGCATCTTCGCGCTTGCAGAGAATTATCCAAATTTAAAGGCAAATGAGAATTTCCTGCATCTGCAGCAGGAGCTTGCAGCAATAGAGGACAAGGTGGCATATTCAAGGCAGTTCTACAACGACAGCATTCTTGACTATAACAATTCTGTGGAAAGCTTCCCGGGCAATATATTTGCATCCATCTATGGCAAGCATGAAAAGAAGTTTCTTGAAATCCCTGCAGAGGCAAGGGCTGTGCCAAAGGTGAGTTTCTGAACGAGGCAAAAATAAGTTTTTATCAGCGAGTTAAGAGACGAACAGAGCTTTTAGACGAGAGAAGATTAAATCGCAATTAACGAGTCTAAAAGCGAATTGAGCTTTTAAACTATACTAAATAATTATCCCTTAGGCAGGCAGTTAAGGATTTCTTCAATGCATTCATTTAATGGTTTTGATGCGTCAATAACAATGCCGTAATCAAATTCTGCTGATTTCCTGTAAACTGCCTCGGCAGCATCTTTTCCATGCGGTTTCTTTCTCCTGCTGTCTCTTTCTATGCATACATTCAGCGGCGCTTTAAGCGTAAAAGCATAATGCGGAAAATCAAGCCTTTTTATCAAGTCTTCAATCTGGCTTTTATGATAAAAGTTTCCGTCAAAAACTGCTGGAAGCCCCTCTTCCAAATACTTTTTGGCTTTTTGGGCAGCAATTTCATTTGCCTTTGCAAAACTTTCCTGAGAGATATATCCCTCTTTCCATTCTTCCAGACTTCAAAAATGCTTCTTGTGTAACCTGTCTGTTTTAACTCACAGAAAGCAAAAAGCATTTTTGATAGTGCTCAAGAACCAGAGCACGCCCTGCGCTTTAGCGCAGGGTTCTTGACATTATTCTCCTCAAGAATTTTATCAATCGCAAAATACTTAGCATTCAGCTTTTTTGAGAGGGCTTTGGCTATTGTGGACTTTCCGCATCCCAATGGCCCCCGAATGATTATGTAAAAGCTCATGAATAATTATAAATCAGGTTTATTTATAAGGCTTGCTCAGACAGCGGCATCGGGAGCGAATAAGCTCTCTGGCTCTAGTTAGGAGTTATCAACCTTCTATTTGAGCATCTATTATTATATTCTGCTGCATGCTCCACTCCCTGTCTGAATGTGTTTTTATATAATCAACCCAGAAGTCTATGAACCTAAGCCTTTCCTGAAAATTTATCTGCTTTTGTTTTTCAAGCTGTTTTAAATCTATTTTTATGTCTTTGGCTTCCATCTTATGTCCTGCTTATTTTATTAATTCAAATTTATTTTTAACATTTAGCTTGTTTATTAAATCAAAAAGCTCTTTCCTGTCAATTTTTTCTTCAAACAATTTATATAAATGCCTTGCGTCCTCTATATCCTTCTCGCTGCCTAAAGACAGTTTGTAGGCTATCTGCATCTCTAAAGAGGATATAAAAATAGAGCCCTTTTTCAATATAACCATTATTTTTTTATCAAAAGAATACCTGTCTAAATCATTTTTTATTGCCTTAAATTCTATATTGGGCATAGCCATTCCTTTTTTAGCAAATCTTATTGCATGCTCCTGAAGCATCTCAAATGCCTCTTTGGGGTTTGATGTATTGATGCATTCAAAACCTCTTAGGCATATTTCTTTCCATAATGCCTCAAAATCCTGCCTGTCCATTTTTGGCACAAGCAGGTCTACATCTTCTGTTGCCCTTGACCTTCCAAATAATATAGACACATAACCAGAAACAATAACATAATCTTTCAAAGATTTAATAAAATCAACTACAAATTCATCTAATTTATTTAATTCTTTGCCTAAAAAGATTTCTCTTTTTTCTTTGTTATATTCCATTTACAGCAAAATAACCCTCATGATTTAAACTTTTCTGTTTTTTGTTATAGCAAATAACTTCAATAACTGGATATAATCGGGTTATTTGCCAGATAGGAAATGACATAGAAAATGCACTAAAATTAATGTTATTTTCTATAATTATTGGCGCTTTTGTTATGATATTTTTCCTTAATGCTGTTTCCATTATTCCCATTGCTTTTCATTCTAAGCTTCCAGACATCAAACACAATTATGACAATCAGC
>CAYMCA010000039.1:3328-10828 GCA_964388875.1 Candidatus Woesearchaeota archaeon | reverse complement strand
ATCTACGGAAAAAGGCAGTTTGGTGTTGAGGACCAGGGATGGGTTGCGTGGTTTACAATAGCAAATGCCCTGGATATTCCTGTGACAATCTTTGGCGACGGCAAGCAGGTGAGGGATGTTTTATTTGCTGATGATTTGATAAATGCCTACGAGCTTGCAAGGCAGAATATAAGCAAGACAAGAGGGCAGGTTTATAACCTAGGCGGTGGCAGTTCAAACAAGCTCTCACTTCTAAACCTTATCTCAAAGCTGGAAAAGCTTTCAGGCAGAAAGATAATCCCCAAATTTGCTGGCTGGCGCCCAGGCGACCAGAAGGTTTGCATAATGGACATCTCAAAGGCAGAAAGAGATTTTGGCTGGACGCCGAAAATCTCCCCAGATGAAGGCGTTTCAGAGCTTTACAGCTGGATTGACAGCAATAAGGACGAGATAAAAAGGCTTGTTTTTGAGAAGGGTTGAAAAAGCTCTTACTCAATTTTTGTAAATTGCAGAGAGAGTTCTATTGTTTTCTTGCCTTTTGGTGTTAAAGCGTAAAATACCTTTACCTTTTGCTTTTTTGGTTTTTCTATGATTGTTTTAATCGCACCTGTTTCCTCAAGCTCATGAAGTCTTATTGTAAGCGTCTTCTGGCTTAAACACAGCTTCTTCAGCTCTGAAAACCTCATAGGTTTTTTAAGCAATTCTTCCAAAATATCTAAAGCATATGGTTTTGCAATTTCTTGCAGATATCTCCATTTTTGGTTTCCGTACATAAACTAACTTTACTAAAAGAGTTAAATATCATTACGCTACTAAAGGAAACTTACTTTCTTTTAGTAAAGTTTATAAAGATGGAGATTTTAGGAGATATAAGATGAAAAATGTAGGAAAATGGTTGGCTCTTGTGATAATTATTTTTCTTTTTTTAATTGGTTTCATGGTAATCTTATTTTCACGTCCAGATTTCCTACAACAATTCATTAATTGGTCATTAGGAATTGTGGCATTAATAACTGCTGGAACAGTAGTCTATATTATTATAAATTTCGCGAGAAGGAGAAGATAAAATATGGTGAAAAAGAATAATTTGCTAATAACTTTTTTATTAGGTATTATAGTAGTTGTATTGATTATAATTGTAATTAAATTGTTTATTCCTTCGGGAGAACAATCAAACAATAATAATCTTAATGAGGTTGAAAATTATGTTATAGATATGCAAGGACAAAAAATAACTTCAAGTTATGTTGAGCTCTCAATTATTAACCGAGGAACCAAAGACTATGAATTAAGCAAAATAGAGATTAATGGTTGTGGCTTTGGAAGTGGGGGCAGTTTACCTCAAGGTTATAATGCCAAATCGTTTAATGTCATTTGTGATAGCCTCTTAACTGAAGGTGCACCTTTTGTTGAGACATTGAGAATAATTTATAATATCTTAGGTTACCCTAATAAAAATGCCACCTTTGAAACAACTATCGCTGGCAATGTTGGAGGTTGAAAATGAAAGAGAAGAGATGTCTAAAATTTACAGGATATATTTATGTACCAAAACCAGAAGATAAGAAACTGAACGCTTTAAGGTATTATGCATCTCGCACCCCTGGAAGAATAATTCTTTATGACGAATTTGGCAATAAATTATTTGAAAAGGCTAAAGCATTTGACAATTTAGGAGATATGTTAGCGGTAATAGAAAGATACAGAAGAAAACTTGTTTACAAGAGGATAAAACGAAGATAAAAAATGGTAAAACGACAAAATAAAAATATTCAAATAAGTCTTATAATTTTTTTAATTATAGGAGCAGCTTTTGCAAGTAATTTTATTTTTGTTGCTGGACAAACCGATGTTGAATGTACAACAAATGAGATGTGTGGTGCTGGAAGAATGTGTGTTAATTGGAAATGTAGAGAAACGTGTATAGATTGCGGGGGAGTAGATTCAAGCTCTCAGAATAATCAAGGAATAAATAACTATCAATCTTCAACCGACTATACCCCCATAATTGTAACAATCATTATTGCTGTAGCAATAATTACAGGATTTATTATTTTAGCTATTATTTTAAGCAGGAGAAAGAAAAGATGAAATTTTGTTCAAACTGCGGAAATAAACTGAAAGAGAATGTGGCTTTCTGTTCAAGTTGTGGAAGCAGAATAAAAGAGACAAAAGGTGAAGAAAAAACAAATATGACAACCGAAATGCCCAAGTCAATTAGAGTTTTTATTGTTGTGACATTAATTTTAATTGTTTTCCTTATATTCCTTCTATTGATATCTATAATAGCAGACCCTACCTGTCAAACGTACTTATTAGGAAGTCCTTGTGATTTTTATCAAAGCACCATAATCACATTCATACAAATAATTTCAATTATTATTTTTCCTTTGTCTAGCATAATTATGTCCATTTATATTTTTTCAAAAAGATACAAAGAGCAATATTTATTAGCAATTTCTTTAATTATTCTAAGTATATCTGCTGCGGCTATTGTCTTAATAGGCTACGAATCGATTAGCATACTATTTTATCTATTTTTATTCATAGTATTATTATACCCCCTTTTGAGAATAAAAAGATAGAACAACTAAAAACGAAAATTATTTATAATTTTCTATGCAACATAAAGAATCGGAGTTTACAGATTTAGTAAAGAAAAATGAGTTTGAAGAGGCTGCTAACATTTTGGGAATGTGGCATATGAATAGTAGTGTAAGAAGGGGTTTAGAAGAAACTTTAAAGATTTGGAAAGAAAGAATAAATCGTAAAGAAGAAATAGACAAATCTGAATTAGAAGAAATGAAAAGAGATATTATAGAAGAATTTCAAGAGCATAGAAAATATATTAGAAAGCTACTTGATTCTCATTAAAAATGAAAACCTGCCCAAAGTGCAAAAAGGAATTTGAAGATAAAAATAGATTCTGTGATGGATGCGGAACTAAATTAAAAGAGAAGATACTCGAAACGGCACATAAAATAGAAAAAATCTCTCCACTAATCATACCCTGGATTGTTTTTGGAGTTTTAATAATTTTAACTTCCACTCTACTTTTGCCAACAAAAGTTGTAAGCTATCAAATTGAGGTGCCCTCTATTGAAACAGAACAATATTCTGTTGATGTTCCTTATGAAACTGTTGAGCCATATACTGTTCAAGTGCCTTATGAAGTTAAGGAGCAGTATGTCGAGAGCATACCTACACAAGAAGAAATAAAATACACATATTCTTGGGATGAATGCTCTACTTCTAGTTGGTTAACTACTGGAAAATCTTCAGTTAAGATAACAAATTTAGATTCTGAAACTTTTACATTTAGTGTGAAAATAGGCTACAATGATAATTCTGGACAATTTATTAGTACAACAATGTCTAAGACTATCCTCCCCGCATCTTATGCAGTATTCACATATTCTCCAACACCTTCTTCATTCAAAAATTGCGGATGGCAATGGGTAACGACACCAACAAAAACTACTTACAAAGACGTCATCAAAGAGAGAACAGTCACAAAATACAGAGAAGAAACACAATATAAGACAGTTACAAAAACAAGAACAGAAACAAGAGAAAGAGAAGTAAGAAAAACAAAAATGGAAACAAAACAAAAAGAGGTTAGCTGGCTTTTTGGATTTGATGCAATAATAAAATTCAAGAATTTAAGTTAAAATGAAAATTGAGAAAGATGAAAGCCTAATTCTTAAAACTACCATCACCTCGCTTATTTTAGGTTTCTTTTTTATAGTTTTCATAGTTTTGCTGATTTTTTTAATCCAAAGAAATTCTATCAAAGAAGACAGTGAACTATCCATACCCCTTTCAGAAGAAAGGTTAATTTCTATTAATCAACAAATAGAGGATATTAAGAGGACAGAAGAAATAAGAAAAGAGGGATATAATTTAAATGATAAGCCATTTGAGAATGGAGATTATTCTTATGATGAAAGAACAGTTGACTTCAGATTAGTTTGCAGGAGAGACTGCCCTGTTTCAAAAGACATTCTTGACCAAGAGTTTGCTGCAATTGCTTATTCTGTATCAACAATAAGAGGATTGACGCAATCGGATATTGATGCATATTTACTGCCTTTTGAGGTTCATGCATCTGAAGATAATAAA
Organism: Candidatus Woesearchaeota archaeon; assembly: GCA_964388875.1. Classification (GTDB taxonomy): domain Archaea; phylum Nanobdellota; class Nanobdellia; order Pacearchaeales; family GW2011-AR1; genus JACOYM01. The sequence continues at coordinate 6,727 of CAYMCA010000039.1, read as the reverse complement.
TGCAAGTATGGTTCTTATTTAGCTTATAAAACAGTATTTACAGATTCAAATTGGTTCACGAGAGGGCTTTTATGCTTTTTCTTTGATAAAATTGATTATGACAGAAGTAAATTTCCTTACTCTACGTCTGTTCACGAAGTAACTCATTTATTTGAAGAAAATAAAGTGCCGTATGGTTCTGGTGAAGGCGGTAGTATACTTTGGGAAGGATTGTCTGAAATGTTAGAATCTTTTTTCTTAAAAGGAAGCACTAATAGCTTTTGTTGGCAGGGTAATGCGTGGTATAAACAGGTTTTGAAAAATAGCAATGACGCCCATTGGGTCGGTGGAGATTTGTTTTTTGAGTTATGCAATCAATATGGTTTTGATTATGATGACTTGCCAGAATTGTTCAGTCAATTGGATATGAGAAAAGGAAATATTGATGAGCAGGAATTTGTTCAGATAATTAATAATATCGTTGGTTCAGATACATCACAACTCTTTGAGAAAGCAGGAGTTATTTAATTCTTATCAAACTGCAACATTTAAAAACATTTTATTCTTTTAATGAAGGACATGGGAAAAATTAAAGTCTGCTTAATCTATGAATTCCTGTCAGAGCAGGGAGGTTTGGAAAGGGAAATTATAAATCATGCCAATTTTTTGAGGCAGGCAGGATTTGATGTTGAAGTTTTGACATGCCATTTAAATCCCGAGATTCTGAAGCTCCTGCCTTTTGAGGGCATAAAGATAACAAATATATCTCGTATTAAAACGCCCTTTGAGTCGCTAAACTTAATATTGTGCTTTCTTGGATTAAATAACCTTAGCAAATACAACCCTGATTTATTTTTAAGCTACAGCGCGCCGTGCAACTATCTCATAAGGAAAAAGAGATGCGCAAGGGCAAACTACATAAATCATGTTCCCCATTTTCTTTATCTTTCAGGAAAGGAAAAGATAGAATGGGCAAGCTCCACTCAGGGAGTGAAAAGATGGGTGAGTGTTGTTTTGTCATGGGTTCTTGGCGGATTGCTAAAAAGGATTGACAAAAATCTTGTCAGGAAGAATGATTTGAATTTTGCAAACAGTGAGTTCACAAAAAAGAGGATTGACAGGATTTACAGCATAAACTCTGTTGTAAGCTACCCTCCTCTTGACCCAAGGTTCAAGCCAAGCCTGAAAAAAATGAAGGATAGATTTATCTTCAGTTCAAGCAGAATCATTCCTGACAAAAAGTATGAGTGGCTAGTAGAGGCGCTGTCTTATATGAAAAGCAAGCTGCCTCTTTATATTGCAGGCTCTGTTCAGCCAGACTACAGGAAAAAGCTTCTTGAGCTTGCTGCAAGAATGAAAGTGAAAATAAATTTCTTAGGCAGGCTTAACACAGAACAGATAAGAGAGTACTATTCAAATGCCTCTGTTTTTGCATTCCCTGCACCAGAAGAGGATTTTGGCTTGGTGCCTGCAGAAAGCCTGGCATGCAGCACCCCTGTTGTTGCATGGGCAGACGGTGCAGGCCCTGCAGAGCAGGTTATAAATGGAATTAATGGATTTCTTGCAAAGCCATATAACACAAGGAATTTTGCAGAGAAGCTTGATTTGTGCATCCGCTCAAATCTGAAGAAAAAAAACAGAAGTAGGATTATAAAGTCAAGCGAAAGATTTTCTGCCAAAGAAACAAGCAGGGGCTTTGTCAGGGAGATGAAAATATTACTGGAGACAGAAGTAAGACCCGAATACTTGAAAAAATTAAAAAGGATTCAAAAAGAAGGTTATGGCAAAACTTTCCATTCTATTGAAGAACTTAGAAAAATAATAGAAAAAGGGTAAAAATGCTGAGGCAATACAAAAAAGTAAATACATCATAACCCCACCAAAAAGATTAAAAAGCTGCTTTCTTTGAGATTAATAAGATTTAAAAATTATATAAGTTTTATAATTATAACAATTTAAAATGGAAACAGGACAAATGATATCCTCGCAATTGAATAGTTTTTTAGAAAATAAACAAAGAGAGATTATTTCATTAGCCCACAAAATGACTGATGAAGTAGTAAAAACAGAGTTAGCTCTGACAGATTTTGAGCTTTTGCTATCTGTAAATATGCCAAATGGAGAGCAAGACATTCTGGCAAAGCAATCAAGAAAGTTAAGAGAAGAAAATTGGGAAGAGTTAAGTGAAAAGTTTGGAAACACTGCAAATATACAAAGAGCTATTGGATGTAATTAGCGCCTTCTTTTATGAAATCTCTTTTTATAGTCAAAAATTCTCTTTAGCTCCCTTGAAATTGCATAATCTAACGAAGGCAAACTTTCGCTGTCCATTCCTAAAAATTTAGCACATTCTCTAAAGGACTCATCTGCCGATATTATTTTGTTTATATTCGCTTTCTTAAAAGCCAGCAAGATTATTGAATCTGGAATATGGCATTTTAATTGTTCTTTATTCATTTGTTTAAACCTTTCATTACATTTATTTTCAAAACTCCTTATCTCTTCTTCGGGAATGAAATGGCAAATTTCTTTTATATTGTGAATATTAAGAAAGTTATTCGCTTGTTTATTTGCCTCTTCTTCATTAAATCCTTTATTTCTTAAATATCTTATAAGTTCAATAAAACACAGCCTATGCGTGAATATCGCTCCACTTCTATTAAAAATCCTTGCTTCATCATAACTAAATAATGCGGGGCTATCAAATAATTTGATTAAAACATTAGTATCTAATCCTATTCTTCTCTTTCCATTGAAAAATGTTGCTCTTCGTATTCCTATAAATTTGCTCTGTTGTTTCATTTCCTCGCCCTTAAAGCCCATCCCTTTCTCGTGTCCAGCTTTCTGAAGCTGGAGAAAAATGTTGCAGCCAGCGTAAGAGCTATCCATGACAAAACAATCATTCCAGTAGAGATAGATTTTTTCCATGACTCTTTAATCATGTACTGCAGCGCAGAAAAATAATAATCTCCTTTTACATTCTGCTCGCCTTTTATCTGCCTTCTTGCCGCCGCTGTTCTTCTCTTCTGCCTGAACAAATCCCTCACAGATATCCTGCCGTAAATGCATTTCATTCTTGGCATGCTTATATCATCAAAAATAACTATGTCATAGCCAGCATCCATAATGTCCTTTGTTCTTTCAAAATCATCCGCAAGCGAGAAGCTTTCCTTATACAGCTCTCTCCTGAATATGTTTGTCAGGAACATTGTCGGCTCTTTCAAATACAGCATGCCCTTATTTTTCTCGCCCGCCTTTTTGTATGTGAAATTCTTTTTCTGGAACTCAAGCCAGAAGTAAGAGCTGTAAGCCACCATCTTATACCCCCAATTTCCTTTTCTTATCTTGTCATCCTGCCACTCAACAGGAAAAGACTCTGCAATGCTGCCAATGCCCTTGTCATCAAAGGCAGAGAAGAAT
>CAYMCA010000039.1:0-3318 GCA_964388875.1 Candidatus Woesearchaeota archaeon | reverse complement strand
TCTAGGGTTTCTCTGTTCTTTGCTGTAAAAAGCCAGTCAGCGTCGTTTATTACTATAACCTCGCCAAGCGCATATTTCATTATCCTATTAACAACCGCAGCCTTGCCCTGTCTCAGGTTTAGCTTGTAATACCTGAATCTTTTTGATTTCTTGCAGAATTTCTTCACAATCTCCTCTGTCCCATCTGTGCATCCGTCCAATCCAAGCACAACCTCATAATTGCCATAAGGCAGCTCAAGCAGGTTCTGCAGGGTTTTGCCTATTATCTTCTCCTCATTGTGCGCCGAGATTAAGAAGCTGATTTTTCTTTGTTTTTTCATGTTTTGTTTTCTCAATTTGTATTTAGCATGCTATTATTCTAAATCTTTTTTAATTTTTATTTTAATTAGCGGGCATGAAGTAAAGTCATCCCTTTTTAGAAGAACATACTTATAAACTGATTTAATTAATTCATTAGAAGTTGAAAAGATGGATTTTCTATTTTTTTCATAATAGGTATAAAGAATAGTTTTAATCCCTTTTTTGCCTAAATTTTTTATGATTGGAACGAAATCCGAATCCGAAGCTATTAGAATTATCTTTTTTATGTTTGGATAGTATACGGGTGCATCCATCATGTCCATAACTACCAAAGCATCAACCCCTTTTTGGCTGTATTCAAATTGATTATTTATTCTCAATCTCTGGCATCTTCCTTCACGAACAATAAAATCTTTATTTTCAGAAATTCTTGAAATAAAATTATCATAATCTTTTTTCTTTTTAATTTCAACTTCCGATGGTTTATTTGGAATAAATGGGGGAGAAGTATAATAAAATGTTTTTTTGCAAAATAAATCTTGTTTTTTAGAAAGGCGCTTTGAAAAATCAATTAGATTGTAAACCAAATACTTTCCATTGCCAAAATGCTTAGAAAGTTTGGATAAAAATCCAGCATCAGTAAAAACAATTGTTTCATTCATTAGCATACCTTCTCTTTTTGATTTAAATAACTAATAATAGAAATATAAAATGACTCATCCAGCAACCCCGTAGGATCACTGGGGATCATGTTATAACTATAATTCTTGTGACCTTTATAAACTTTATGTTTCATGTTAATTACCTTGCCTTGTGTTATTTTATCTCAATAAGTGTCAAAAACCCGTTTATCTCATTCTTTATTTCATTTAGTGTCCTGAATCTAAAAATTCTTTTCAGCATATATTTCTGCCTCATGTAAAACTCCTTGTATGCCTTCTTGTACATCCTTTCCATCATTTCCCTCTTGAGCATGCCGTGCTCAAATATTGCCTTTCCCTCAAGATTGTCATATTTATCCCAGTTGTTTTCAAATATTTTTCCCTCATTTTCAATAACCTGCCTTATCGGAGTTCCGGGAAAGGGGATGAGTATGGAAAACTGAGCAATATCCAGCTCAAGGCTTTTTGCAAAATCTATTGTCTCCTGCATTGTCTTTTCATCCTCCCCGAGATTGCCAAGCATAAAAAATCCAACGCACTCAATGCCTGCCTGCTTTGTCCATTTAACAGCATTTATGCACTGCTGCAGGCTCTGCCCCTTTCTTATGTTGTTCAGTATTTTCTGGCTTCCAGACTCTATGCCATAGCTCAATGAATAGCACCCTGCTTTTTTCATCAGCTTTAACAATTTCAAGTCAACTGTTCCAACCCTGACGCCATTCCCGCACTTCCATTTTATCTTCATGCGCTTTTTTATAACCATATTGCAAAACTCTTCAATTCTTTTTCTGTCATTTGTGAACAAGTCATCAACTATATGAAATTCCCTGTATCTGTATTTTTTCATCAAATGCTCAATCTCACAGAATATATTCTCCGCGCTTCTCATGTTGCACGCATTTCCAAAGATAAGCTTGTTGCAGTAATTGCACTGCCCAGGGCATCCCCTTGAGGTCAGGATTGTTATAAACCTTCGGTATTTGCTGCTTGCTGAGGCATATTTTTCAAGAGGCAGCAGCTCAAATGCCGGAAACGGCAGTGCATCCAAATCTTTTATCCTCTCTCTTGGCGCATTTTTTATTATCTTGTTTTTGTCCTTGAACACAAGCCCCTTTATCTTTTTGAAATCTTTTTTTCTATTTTTGATTTCTCTGGCAAGCTCAAGCATAGTCATCTCACCCTCTCCTAGGGCAACAAAGTCAATAAAATCCTTTTTTATAGACTCATCCGGCAGGGCAGTAGGGTGCGGCCCTCCGATAATAATCTTTGCATCTGGAAGCATTTTTTTTACAGCCTCTGCAATGCTAAAGCACTTATTTATCGTCGGTGTTGCAGCAGTAAGCCCGACAATATCCGGGTTGAAATCCTTAATATGCGCTGCTGCCTGCTCAATGCTTAAATTCAGCGCATTTATGTCAAGGATTTTAACATCAGCGCCTTCTTTCAGCTCTTTTTTCAGCACAGCAGCTATGTATGCAATCCCCAATGGCGGCAGGATTGTTGAAATCCTCTCGCTTTTTCCTATCATCCTTCTGAAATTTGGGTTTATCAGCAAAACCCTTAAAACATTTGTTTTTTTCATTTTGCACTTTACCAGTTATGCGCCTTCATCTTCTCAGGCAATTTATCATAAATTCTTACAATGAACTTGAAGGGAGAATGCCATAATCTCAGTCTCACAACAGCAGAAAACATCTGAAACGGCACCTTTTTCAGGTTAAGCTTTGAATCTGCCCTCTCTCTCCATCTTGTTGGAACCTCTATTATTTTAAATCCCTTTTTTCTTGCCCTATGCAAAAGATTTACATCAAATGCCCATTTTATTGAGCTAAGCTCTGGAAGGACACTCTCTACTACCTCCCTTTTCGCCATTTTAGCCCCGCACTGCGTATCTTCATAAGGCAGCAAAAACAAAAATCTTACAACAAGATTAAACCCCCAGCTTAGCAGCTTTCTCTCTGCAGACTTGCCCTCAATTACAGCGCCTTTTTTTCTTCTGCTTGCAATCACCCCGTCATAATTGCCAAGGCTTTTCACTAAATCATAAAAAGCCTCTGGAGAGGTTGCCATGTCAGCATCAACAAATCCAACTAACTCTGCTTTTCCCCTTACAGCCTCTTTAAATCCCTCAATGATTGCAAACCCTTTCCCCCCCTGCTTAAAATCAAGGTGCCTTATCCTCTTCCATTTTTTTTCAGCCCTCCTGGCAACATCAATTGTCCTGTCCTTGCACGCATTCAGCACAACTATAATATCAAAATTCCTTATCTCTTTGGCTTTTCTCTTTCTTTCAAAGAATCTTCCATACTCTTCCAGCGTTTTGCCAATCCTTTTTTCCTCGTTATGCGCAGGAATT
>CAYMCA010000038.1:0-10973 GCA_964388875.1 Candidatus Woesearchaeota archaeon | reverse complement strand
TGCGCTCCTGTCTGCTGACTTAAACCTTTTATAAACATCAGCAGCGCCATCTGCCTCTATCCACCATTTCTCTGGAAGGCTCAGCAAAGAGAAATGCGCAAGAACAACCCTCGTAAGAAATTCGCTCGGAGAGTTTGGCGTTAATACAAACCTCACCTCAGGATTGTTCAGCTCCTGCACATTAGCAATTGCGCTTTTATAAGCAACAATCGCGTCTGCCCCGTTTGACTCATCAATAATGCCAACAATTGTGGGAAGCTCTTCAATTCCAACTTTTGCATTTGCACCTGCTGTTATCAATGAGTCTATTGTGAAGACAGACATGTGCGTTTTGCCATCAATGCATGCCTTAAGCCTTGCGCCATAGTCTGCCTTGTCATCAATGATTGTGAGTTTTGTTCCCTTAGACTTTTGCTGTTCAATCATGACAGGCGAGCGCAGAAAGCAGTAGCCAGTAAATGCATCAGCAGCAATCTTTCTCTCCTGCTTGTACTGGCTTTTGCTTCCTGTAACCCCTGCAATCTTTCCCCTTAGCATTGGGTGAAGAAAATATTTGTATGCTGCGCCCACGCCTGTTAAAATCAAAAGCCACACCACAACAGCTATCAACCTGTATTTGGCTTTGCTTTCTGTTCCCATGTTTGTTCTCCTTTCTCCATTTCTGTTTTTTTCTTTGCTTCCTATTTCAACTCCACCTCAAGCTTGTTTACCTTGATGTGGGATATTACAAATTCCCCGCCTTCATTGTAGTGCCCTGTTAGTTCTGCCAGGATTTCAACTATTCCCCCGCTGGCAATAGCAGACTGCAGTATAGCTTTTGCCCTCGCTATCTTTTGAATATGCTTATAATCTGCCACAGCCAAGACATAATCGGGCTTTTCCTCAACCTGCAAAACTGCTGCCATAGAGGTACCATCGGAGCCACTACCACTGCTGCTTTCTGCAACACTTATTACCTTTGCGAAAAGCGGGATATCTTTTTCCTGTATGCTTTTGGCTCTTGCTGTTTCGCGCGCCTTCAGCGATGATGGAATTATTATCGCTGCAAACGATACCACAATTCCCAGAATAATCAAGACCTCGACAAATATAAGACCTTTCTTTGTTTTCATGATGCGCTCCTTTTCTTTAATTTTATTTTTCTGCTTCCTGCTGTTACCCTGCTCAATGCTTTGTCAATAACTGCTAATCACTCAAGATTGACTCAAAGCACTTTGCTACTTCCTCAGGCGAGCTGTCTTTCATTGAAAGCAGCCTTTTAGCCTTGTCTTGCGAGATGCTTTGCAGTGGGTTCTCAGTCTCGTCTTTTATCTCTAATTCACTATAAGAGACAGCTTTTTCTGCATCATCAATTGTCCATCGGTCTCCGCATAATACATCATGAAAGGAGAGGGTTGCTATGTTATAATATGTGGCTTTAACTTTAGCCCAGAGATTAAAGCTTTTCTCACCTCCAAGCCAGCTTTTTTCATTTCCGATCCTTTCTATGTAATACTCTGCTGGTTTCATGATTATCCTCCTACTTGAATTTTCTCCTTTTCTACGCCCTTGAGCCATTCTCAAGAAATTCTTTGCCAGCATCGCTGATTTCTTTCTGCTGCGGGTTTAATTTAATAATGCTGTCCATTATCTCTTTGACATCATTCAGAAAACCGGCAGGAACCAATACCTCTTTTGTATCTTTTGCCTCTTTTTGTTCGGGGGTGGCTGGATAATGCTTGTGGTTGGCAACATTGCTTAAAACAATCGTGCCTTTAGAATCTTTTATCTTCTCAAGCATATCTTCAACATATGCGCTTGCCCTTGCAAAACATGCAACATTAATTCTACTGTCCATTTTGTTCTCCTTTCATTGTTTTTATTTTGCTTCTTTGATGATGCTCCTTCTTATCAGAAAGACTTTAGTCTGAAAGCATTTTGAGGGACTTGTTTGTAAGCTCATTCTCTTGCCAAAAATCTTTCATACTCCTTGCTTTCACAGCCTATTATTGCCACAGAGATTGCAAAAAGGAATATAGCATCAGAAGCATCTTTAATTTCTGCTTCATTAAATTTTCCTACAACAAGCCCAGATATTTCTGCTTTCTCTTCTTCGCTGTCCGGATAAATTACATCTTTTATTTCTTCTATTTTTACTCCTCTCTTCTCTTTGCATTACTGACTTTGCCAGGCTAAATCATCTCCTATTGAAACACCATTTATCTCCAGGAGTGGCTTACATTGTTTGCTGTGATGCCTATTATCATGCCTGAATCATTAAGAGCCAAGCTAACCTGTTTCTCATCATCGCTGTTGTCACTTATCTCGCTTTGAATTATGCAGCAGGCTTTTGTCAGGTCTTCCTGTGTAGTAAACCATCCATTATAAGCCATGTAAAGCTGGCATTTTTCTCCTGTTCTTATCATGACGGCCAAACTGAAGCCAGAATCGCTGGTTGTGATAACAGCTGATAAAGGCTGCCCGACTACTACTATTCTCTCTTTCTCCTGTTTCCCCTCGCCTGCCACAGAATAAAGCGAAACAGACATTGCAACCATTATAAGCATAACAATAGCTGCAATTAGTTTTGTATTGTTCATTTTGCTCCTCCTGTTAATATTTTTTTCTGCTTTTTGCCTTCTGTTTGCTCAATGTTCTGCATCTACATCTTATGAAGTGCAGTTATCCAACCCAATATCATTATAGCCCCGCCAATAAGAGCTGTGATTTTTACTGGGATAAGATGGCTAATTCCAATCAAACTTCCTAATACTATCAAAGATAATCCTAACACAATTGATGAAATTTTCACCTTAATTCCTCCTTTTTATTTTCTTTCTGCTTATTGCCTTCTGTTTAAATTATTCTTTAATCAAGGTATATCTCACAGAGAAGCCATGCCACAAACACACACCACATAGAGCCTGCCAGCAGCTTAATTCCGTGCATAAAAACGCCATTTGTCAATAACCCTGCAGCATCATAATTCATTTCATGCTCCTTTCTGTTTTAGTTTTTCCTTGCATAAAAGCTGAGGACCCGAGGGCTTCAACCCAACTTGTTTTTTGTTTTTAATTCGACCCTCAGCTCTATATCCTTTTTGCTCAATGCTCTTTGCTATTCCCTATTGCCCTTCTGCCTTTTTATCTTGCTCTCTCCTTTTCTTTCTCTTGGAGTGTGGGGACAGCTGGGTTGTTTTTTGATTTTTTAACAGCAATCTCTATCAGCATCAAAGAACCTTCAATAAATTTTGCAAGTAACCAAACCAATATTGCCAAGCCCAAAAAGCCTTTAATTGACCCCCTAACCAACAGGCACATTACTAAGCTGAATAATACGCATTCCTTAAATTGTATTTTGTCCATACATTTATTCTCCTCTCTTCTATTAAGTGCGCCGGGGAAGATTCGAACTTCCAGCCTCTGCTTTATGGGCCCAACAAAGCAGCACTCTACCAAATTTTATTGAGCTACCGGCGCGCATGCTTTAGCTGCTCAGTGCTTTATGCTTAATTTCTTTCTCCTGCCAAAAAATCTTTTTCTTGCTATCTTATGATATGCAACTCTACCTTTAACTCTGGTTCGCCATCTTTGTTGGTTGTATGAGTAACAGAGACTACACGCAGGATGCTTTTTCCACTTGCTGATTGAACCCGGTCTCCTCTCTCTGGTTTGCATGAAAATACAGTCGGCCATGATTCACGCTTAAGATTATCAATATTGGTAAAGCAATGTCCTTTTATTGTTCCGGTCATTTTGCTCTCCTCCTTTTCTGCTATTTGCTAAGAATTACATCCCCGCCGGAGCTAATTACAGTAATTCCCTTTTGTTTGTCAGTGTACACAATATTTGTTCCGCCCTTGCTTCTTGAGACTCTTATTTTGTTGCCGTCAATTTCAATCTTTTGTGTTTGTTCGGCAACCCGTTTTCTCTTTTTCTTCATTTTCAGCTTCCTTCTGTTTTATGCTCCCTTTTCTCCACAATTTTTTCTATGCGCATTACTATTCTCCCAATCCCTTTCACTAATTTTGACACATCTTTCATCCTCTTCTCGGGCAATTCTCTTTTTGTTGAAAGTATTTCCAGCATGTTATTAATCATGCCCAGAGTTTCTTTTATTGCCCAGTCCAGTGTTCTTGTTTCTGTCTTCGCCTTTTTTGATTTTCTCATCTTATCCTCCTTTTCTTTGTTCTTTATGTTTCTGTTTTCCCTTTTCTGTTTGCTCAGTGCTCTTTTCTTGCCCCTAACACTTCTTCCATCTCTTTAATCCAATCCTTTTGCAGCCTCCAAATTCCCCAGAGTGGTCGCGAGAGGGCCTTTTCCATATCCCGCAAGCATAGGTGTTTATGTTTATGCTGCCCAGCCTTTCTGTCATGGGTATAAAGGAAATTTCTTTTAGGGTTATGTTTTCCCCGTCTATTCTGTAGGTGCTCATATTTTTGGCGCCCATATTTTTCTCCTCTCCCATTATATTGACTTGAGGTTTATCATTGCCAAAATCTGTTTATTGCCCGGCTCATTGCCTTTCAGAAGAGGCACATACACCTTGCTGGTTTTATCTCCAGAAGATGTAACAACCTTCACAATCTCCTTTATCCCTGCTTTTTTGTAAAACTGCCTTGCATCACTATCCATTGTACTGACTGCTTTTCCGTCTGCCCCGATTACTATTCCGTGCATTTTATGCTCCTTTCTGATTTTTTCTCTTTGCCTCTTGCCTCTTTGCTCACTTAGCTTGCTGCAATCATTGCCTATTCTTTTTTGTCTTAAGCAATTTTTTCCACACTTTTACCATATCATGAAATAATGTGGAATATATTGCTTGTCGCGCCTCATGCAAATCATGCGAAATAAGCGAGTTATCCTTAATCTCCATCGCTTCAATGCTTCTTATGACCTGCCTTCTTTTTTCTTCGGGAAATTTCGAATAATACCTTTTCATTTTTGCCCTGCTTGCTCCTTCAAGCTTCTTTGGCAATTGATAATCTTTTGTTAAGTTCATTTTTCTCCTTTCTTTTTAATGAAGAAAGCCGGCAACGCCTTCTTTTTTCTTTGTAAGACTTCAGAATTTGCCGCCGGCTTTTCTTCTGTTGTGCCTATTCTGTCAATTTAGCAATAATGCTTATCCCAACAACAACAATGATGGCAATCAATATTACCCAAAACAGAACCTTGTTGCCTGCATTGCCTTGCGATGCTGTCGCTCCTTGCGCCTGCTGCCCTTGCTGTGCGTCCTGCCCTGCCTGAGCTTGTGGCTCTTGTTTAGGCGCGGGCTTTTCTCCTATCGGATGGTTTCCCGAAGCTGAAAGCGCCTGAATTATTGCTGTTGCAATCTCTGAAGGCAGGGGCGCAATCAACTCAAACACCTCTTTGCCTGTTGCATCATTCTTTGCGCCTCCCACCTCTGCAAACACCTCTGCGATGGCTTTTGCCAGTGACTTGGGGTCATTTGCGCTTCTGTAGGAATGAACCTTTGTTGCGAGGGTATGAGCACTCTTCATGTTTATTCCGATAGCGTCTACTGTGATGCCCCTGCTGATAATATCCTGGGTGTATCTATCAACCGGGCATGGATTTTCTGTTGACTCGCCGTCTGTCACGACAAGCAGCTTGTATGAGCCATAGCCATGCTGTTTTTCCCTTTCCTGCAACAATCTGTCAGCGCCTATTTTCATATATGCGCCAAGCGGCGTGTTTCCACCTGGCCGAGGCGTGTCTATTGCCTTTATCAGTTCAGCATCATTCTTTGCGCCGAGGGGATATAGCCATTCCCGGCTGGTATTCCCTGCGCTAAACTGCAGCAATCCAAGGTGCGTTGTTTCTGGTATCTGCTTCAGCACATCCTTCAGTGCAGACTTTGCAGCATCAAGCTTTATTATGTCTGTGCCAGTCATCTTTTCGCCCATGCTGCCCGAGCAGTCAAGGACAATAACTACATTGTCTGTGTAGACATCCTCTGCGTATGACAATGGCTGAAAGAAAGGCGCGAGGATGAGCAGCATGCATACTGCTACTGCCAGTTTTCTTATTATTTTTTTCATCTCACCGCTCCTCCTTCCTTAAAAGTCAAAGTCTGATTTCTGCGTTGCCTCTGCAGAAACCTTGATTAGCCGGAATTCAACCCTCATGTTCTGCTTTGCCTCGTCCATAGCTTCTTCCAGCAACTGTTGATAGAGCCTCTTGTACTCTGGAGAATCTGGGCTGAATTGTTTCATCTTTTCAAGAGTTTCAGGTTTTCCACTTGGTTTTGCAATAAATGGCTCGCGGATGCCGACACCTACTGTTTGAATCTGGCTTTTGTCTATATGCAATCCTTTGCTTTCTGCATACTTTATTATAGCCTTGCGGACACTTTCTGTTCTTTCCACAGACTTATTTAATGCAGCTTGTGCTATCTCTCGCGGATTGCAATCTTTGCCTGTGGCTCCATCAAATATTCCCTCTTCTATCATCCTGATTATTTCCTTTGTTGATGTTAAATCAAGAGACTTGCCATTAAGGGAATATGTGTAGTTTCCAGGTGTGCCTCTTTGTTGTATTATTCCTTTTTGCTTTCCCGCATTCACAAGGTTATAAAGCGTTAATGATGGGTCAGCATGGCCCCGTATTGCTATAGCAGCATTGCCATACTTATCTATTTGCTCAACCACGCGTTGAAATTCTGCACCATACCTCTCCTCACTAAAGACATCTTCGTTTGGGTCAAACTCAATTGTAAATGGTGGAAGGAGTGTTCTTTCATCGAGGGCACCTATGCTAAGAGCTTCTATTTCCTCCTGTAGTGCCTCTGCCCGGAATTTCTCCTTTCTCTGGATACCTGTCTTTGTAAGATAGGAGAGAAAGGTTGGAGAGTCATAATCCATGTCTGCCGGGATTAGGGCGCATCTTGTATTGACATATCCTAACTTGGTAGCAAGGTCCATCATCTTTTTGTTAAGCGCCTCAAAGCCATGAAGATTGCCTTTTTCCCTGAAGAATGCAATCTGCCCACCATAACCTACAAAGGTGCAGTCACTAAGTAGTCCATGCGCATCATCGAGGGTTGGACAGGCCTCTTCTCCAAATGTGTCTTTTGCAAACTGGAGAAGTTTTGTATATTCAGGAGAGCCGCCAACTTCATACTTATTCTTAATGTCAATGACTTCCTCAACAGCCTTTAAGTAACCTGCAACATACTTTGTAACCAACTCTTCGTTTGCATCATAGAAGTCTTTTCTGCAGATATAAAAATCTGCAATTGACCTTGAGAGTTGAGCTGTTGAAGCACCATGAAGCACATGAGCTCCTTTGACAGTTTCCTTTCCTGTTCCAACCATGTCCCTGCCGCCTGTCAATCCAATCATGTCTGGTGTGATGACAAAGCAGACAGCATCATCACGATTAGGATCTTTCCTAAACATCGCTGCCGGGCCATTGTCTCCTGTTAAATCCTTTGCCCATATAACCTTGATGTCACTCCAGTCACGCTTTGCGCTCTTAAGTGCATCATCAATAAGGCCTGGATGTGGGCCACCCCTCTGGGCGTAGACAATCTTTATATCATTGATTGACTTAACATTCTTTCCTGCAACGCAGTTGTCTCCGCCTGTTGACCATGTCATATGCAGGAATGCAACACCTTTGGTGCGGGGGTCAGATGCAATAACCTCGGATGCCTGCCCTACCATATCGGTAAGCGTGCCTCTTAAAAAAGGCGATTTGCCTGTCATATAATCCCTTGTTTGCTGATAGGGGTCATCGCCATTCACAAGCTTTATGTTCAGTCCAAGCTTGTGAAATATGCTGCCGGGCTGTGTTGTAAGGCTGTTGCCATTTGCATAAAATGTTGGCATGTCCCCGCCCCAGGTGATAAAGGGCACTTGCAGCGGAGATGTGCTTGTTACATTGCCTACCTGCACATTGCCGAGTTGTTCCTCAAAGGTTTCCTGAGAGGCTGCCTCTGCTGTCATTATCATTATTGTCGGCATATCAAATATTCTTGTAAGTGCCTTGTGGGCATCATAGCCAGAATATTCAGAAACACCTGAGCCATGCATTGAAACAGCCGGGCTTTCCTTTTTGGAATTTTCTGCTGTTTGTGCTGCCTTGTGGGCTTTCACAAACTCTTTCACAATTCCGGATGTCCTGACAGATGCAAATACCAATCCTGAAACTACCGCAATAGCCACCAGTGCTGACAAAACAACCGAGTCAGCAGCAACATTGTGGCTTTTGTACCAATTTCTTATGCTTCCTAAAAACTTTCTCATTTTGTTTCTCCTTTCCTTTTGCTTGTGAGCTGCTTTAACTGCTGCCAGCTTTCCTGAACTTCTTCTTTACCTTATTTCCTCATCATCTGGCCTGCAATACCTTACTCTGTTAGCCCGCCAGCCAGCATCCTTTGTTGTGAGATCCTCGAGGATGAGATGTGTTCCCAAATCAGATTTTTTTGGCGGATTCTTTTCTTGCCAATTCTCCAAAGAGAATGTAATTGAGCCATTAATCCTAGAGCCGCTTATAACGCTGGTCACAAAATAAGGCTCGCCGTGCTTTCCTTTTGGAACAATCTTCTGCAACCTTGCGACTATTTTGCGAGTTGCTGTTGTTTTCTCTTCCACATTCGCCTGACCTCCTTTCGTGAAGAAATTGCTAAATCAGATTGCCTGAATTTATTTTTGTTTATTATCCTGCCCGCGCATCACCTGCCTTTCTTGTTCTTTAAAATCAGCCCGAGGCTGCTGGTTTTTTTCTAAACCTCCTGTATAATGGCTATGAAGCTGCCAATAATATCAACCGCTTTGCCAAAACAATCCTTGAATTTAATATGGTCAACACTACTAATATAAATGGTTTCTCCTTTCACATTATCATATGTGCTTATTACTTGGGCATTCAAAGCGTCATAAATAGTAATTTTATTCACTTCTGTCTCACCTGCCTTTCAATTTTATACTATATGTTTTCCTTAAAGCTCATTTCTGCCCCGGATATCATCCCCCTTTCCCAATTTATGAACTCTAACCTCAGCTTTTTATAGACGAGGCTGACCGGTTGGTTTGATTAAGTATTTCACTAAAGTTTATTGGCTTAATCCTAGCCAGAATGATACGGAATGCCTCATCCTTGGTGAAACCAGCCTTGCAGAGGTCTTCATAACCCTGGAAGAGCCTCTTCGCAGACAGCTTGGATATTGTGCTTATCTCTCCATCAAGGCCTTTTGCTATGTCTATCCCTGCGTTCACGAGCATTTTAATGACAATGCTAAAGTCGACTTTGGCTTTGCCAAAAATATCTTTCGCTAAAGGGATATATTGATGAATCTCATTGAAAACATTCTCAACACTCTCCACAGCAGACAATCTTTCTAACTGCTCTTGCAAGGAGCGTATCTCGCTCTGGAGCTTATCCATTTTTCTAATGTTATTCGAAGAGCTGCCTCCAGTATCTTGAATCACTCTTTGAATCTCTTCGAGGCGTGTATGTTTTTCTTCCAATAACTTCTCTGTCGCCTCTTTGAGTTCCTGCGTTGCATATTTTGCCATTTTCTTTTCTCCTTGTAGTAGATATTTCCAAACATCTTTCGCCACCCAATTTAAACCTTTATTGTCTCTTATTTTGCCAGTGTCCATTTCCCCTCCTTGCTTCCTCCTCCTTCATCCTCTCCTGCAACAACTGCAAGACATAAACTGCAAACAAAATCTCACTCTCTTTTTTGCTCTGTGCATCATCTCCATAAAGAGTGAGCCTGAAAGGAAGTATAATAAAAATTCAGGCTCACTCCTATGAATTATTTTGCACTAGATTTTGCCTTGCTCTTTCCCGGAGGGTTTTATTCTTCCTCTACCCAATCCTTCAGCGCCTCTGATACCTTATTAAGGCCCTTTTTCAATGCCGGAAGCCCTTTGGTGATAACCTTTTTTGTTACTGCCTTTGCTATGTTTTCAGTAGCATCTCCGATTACACCCAACTGCTCCAACACCTCTTCTGAAGTGCTCTTTTTTTGCCTTGCCATTTATGCTCACCTCCTTTATGAAACATTTTCACTTCCTGCTCCTTTCTTCAGTTTGCTTATTTTGCCTATGAAACAGGAGGCTCTCTGCAATAGAAAATTATAATGAATTTACGCAGAGAGCCCCCCTTGTCTTTACCTTGCTTTAGCTGACTTTAATGCTTAGATTGCTTCAGCTAATTGGTGCGCAGGCCTTCAATGTCATAGATGAACATAGCACCCTCAATCAGGCGGCGGTTAACCGAGGTGCTCTGGACAAATATGCGATACTTGTCAAGGTTCTCTATATCCCGCAGGCTTACTCTAGCCCTTCCTACAGGGATATTAAGGATGCGTCGGATATTATCCTCTCCGGTAAACATATCGCCTGTATCTCTCTCCATAACGACTATCTCTTTATACTCCTGGATAGTCTCTGTTCTTGCCAGCTCGTAGAAGCCGCGGCCCTTCTCATACTTAAAGCCCTGGTTCTCCACGAACGCCTTGATGGCAATCTTGCCGTCATGGTCGCAATCATCCTCGGTAATCTCAAATACCTGGAACCTGCTTGGGCTTACAGGGGTGAGCGCACTCCTTCTTGTTGTCGGCTTGCGCCCGGTAATAGCAGCAAAGGTTACATCCATAGCACGCGTATACCTGCCGCTCTTCCGGAGGAACTCTTCAAATGCCGCGAGAACATCAGCGCCGGCTTCATTTAAGCATGCAGCCTTAATAATGTCCAGCACCTCGTGGAACTGGTACAATTCAAGATAGTACCCGCCTGTCTGCGAAGCAAGCGCCTTCCAGAACCTGACATCTCTCGTGCCGGTAGGGCATTGAATTGCATAAATCTTAACCTGTTTCCGGGCTGCTTTGCTCAGCTCCTCATAAGCATCCCTTCTGATGCGATTAAGAGGATCATTAACATCATTAGGCGCTGTGTCTCCTATCATAATCATAACCTTTTCAGCGCCGGCTCTCCACCTTACCTGAGTTGTTGCCTGCCAGAGAACCTCTTGGTAAGCTGC
>CAYMCA010000037.1:0-10998 GCA_964388875.1 Candidatus Woesearchaeota archaeon | reverse complement strand
GTGCCCTTGCAAACCACACCTTTTAAGGTGTGGTGGCACATTGTTTTTTTGATTTTTCTGATTATTTCCCGATTATTTTATTATGCTTTTATCTTTTTAAATTTAATTGCATTTCTATAACATCATCAGAAACCATGCCCGCAGCTGCATTTTTGTTTCTCGGCATTATAGGAAACGCATTAAGTAACCGAAAGCGTTTCCTATCTATTAAACGCATAAAAACTTACGAAAAATATAATGCGTTCGATATAACTAAATCTTTTTAAACTTATTTATTTTCAACTATGCATGTCAGAAATGCTATTTATATTTTGCATTTCTGAACATGTCAGGAATATCAATTCCTGAGCACTATCAAAATCTTTTAGATTTTGAAGTCCTAAAAACCAAACGAATGACAAAATGGTTTTTTTGATGCGCGAGTAGTATAGTGGTTAGTATATGACCTTGCCATTTTGTTTGCCGAAGCGAGCAAGCCCGCAACCATAGTGAGGAGCTGCACAGCGAGGGCAAATCAAAATTAAAACATACGCGAAAAGGTCGTGACCCGGGTCCGACTCCCGGCTCGCGCATATCTCTATTTTTCTTTATCTTCCATAAGAACCCTGCCGCTTCCATACAAGTCTCTGCGGCTGTCTATCCATGGCGTCCAGCCATCCAGGTTAGTTTTCTTCAGCTCTTTAATTTCACATTTATCATAGCCAAGCCCTCTTGCAATCTCATCAAGCGTTCTGTATTTTGGGAGGCTGTTGTCTCTTGCGTTTATGCCTATTGTTCCCCACCTGCCATGCCTCTGATAAAGGAAAACGCCATGGTTTTCTTTCTCCCTCCTGCTGTCTTCAAGAAAAAGCCATGTAGGGGGATATCCATTATCGCTTAGCAATGCAGCTGCTGCAATCACGCCCTCAGAGCAATCACCCTCTCTTGTTTCATGGACAGCCCTGAAAGATTTTGCAACATCAGCATTGTCATCTTTTTGAATTATGTAATTCCTTATGTACCATTCTGCCTCTTTTGGTGTTTTTATCCTCTTAATCACCTGCTTGTAATCCATCTTTTGCAGTTTAGCAATCCTTGCAGCATCCTTGCTGTTGATGCTTTCCTTGCCTTTGCTGCTGATATAATTCCCGCCTAATTCTGCAGATGCCGCAGAAACTGCAGGAAGCACTGGAATTCTAGCAATTAATGCAAGCAATCCTGCGCATATCGCTGTCCTGATGAAGACTTTGATTTTCATGGAAGTATAACCAGTGTATTCCTTTTAAATCTTTCTGCATCTGTTACTATAAAGTAACTACAACCGAAAGGTTTAAAAAGCCAGTTTTCCTGTAGATTTCATGATAAACGAAGAAGCACTAAAAAATCTGTTGAAGGGAAAGAGCCTGGAAGAGCTTGGAAAAAGCTGGAATAACCAGGAGAACAGCCAGGGCGCCGACATCAGCAACGCCAGCGATGTAGAGGAGATAGGAAAGGATAAGGTTGAATCCCTGAAAGAGGCTATAAAAGAAACAAACGAGCTTATTGAGAGCAGAAAAAAACTGAGCAAAGAGGTTATTATGGAGGCAGAGACAATCAAAAGCGAGGTAAATAATTTTCTTTCTGCTGTTCACCTTGACAGAAGGCTTGATGACCCTCTTGTCATAAGAGACCAGATTGCGCTTAAGCAGAAGCAGGTTGAAGTGTCTGAACTGCAGCTTAAGGAGAAGATAAGCTGCTGGCAGGATGTTGCCCAGCTGAAGAAAGACCTAAGGGAGAACAAAAGGGAATTAAAAGACAGGGAAAACAGGATTGACATGCTTAACAAGATTCTTGAATGAGCCCGGCGCAAAAAGCCAAAAAATATTCAATTAAAAAATTATCAAGGAGAAAAATAAAAATGCAGCAAAAACTATCTGTTGAGGAGATTTGCCAGAAGCTGAAGCCTGTATTTGGAAAAAGGATTGACAGCATGTACCTAAGGTATGCAATGGCAGAGGGTAGGGAGGAGAAGGAAGAGATAGAGCATATTCTTAATGCGCTTTACCACAAGCACCTGAACGAGCTGCTTAACAAGAGGGTTTTGCTTGAGCCGCCTTCTGACGCAGAGATGAAAGGAGAATATCCCCTTGCAATGATAAGCTATGCCGGGAAGAAAATATGCCCATTCAGGCTGAGGGAGCATGACTGGGTGAGGCATGTCTGCATAAGCGGGATGAGCGGAAGCGGAAAGACAACGCTCGCATTCTATATAATAAAGAATTTTATTGAAAAGAAAAAGCCATTCCTGGTTTTTGACTGGAAGAAGAGCTTCAGGCCCCTGATGCTTACTGACCCTGAAATAATGTATTTTACAATTGGAAACGATTCTGTGAGCAATTTCTTTAAGATAAACATAAACAAGCCTCCGAAGAACATCCAGCCGAGGGAGTGGCTGAATGTTTTATGCGACCTGATTACAGAAAGCTTCTTTGCCTCTTTTGGGGTGCATAAGATTCTGCTTGAGACGCTCGACGAGGCATTTGAAGAGAACGGGATTTACAATGGCTCTGGCAGGTATCCTACATGGTTTGAAATCAAGAGGCGCCTTGAGGACAAGGAGCAGAAAAGCAAGGGAAGAGAGGCAAGCTGGATTATGAGCGCTCTTAGAATCGCCCACCTCCTGACTTTCGGCGGGTTTGGCAAGGCGCTTAACTACAAGGGCAAGGACGCTCTTTCAATAGAGGAATTGCTTGGCAAAAAGGTTGTATTTGAGCTTAATGCCCTCGGAAACATTGAAAAAAAGCTATTCTGCGAGTTTATCCTGACATATATCTACAAGCTTAAGAAAGCAAACCAGGATGGGCTTAATAATAACTTTGAGCACGCAATAATTGTTGATGAGGCGCACAATGTCTTTCTTAAGGAGAGGGCTCACTTTTCAAGCGAGACAGTCACAGACATGATATACAGGGAGATGAGGGAGTATGGCACCTCTCTTATATGCCTTGACCAGCACATATCAAAAATCAGCGACACTGTCGCAGGAAACTCTGCCTGCCATGTGGCATTTCAGCAGCAGCTTCCGCAGGATATAGAGTGCATAAGCGAGCTGATGCAGATGAGGGACAGAAAGCAGTTCTTCAGCATGCTGCCTGTCGGCTCTGCTGTAGTCAGGCTCTCTGAAAGATACACCCAGCCTTTTATGATAGAAATTCCGCCTGTTGCCCTGAGAAATGAAGTAGTGACTGACGAGGATGTTGCAAACAGGATGAAGGCTGTTGTCACATGGATAGGGCTTGAGAAAGGAAATGACCCTGAATTCAGAAAGGCAATGGTTGCAGGCGGTGAGGATATAAAGATTGAGAAGGAGATTGAAAAAGTTGTTGAGGACAGGGAGCTTAAAAGCGAGATAGCAGGCATGCCATCTCAGATGCCAAGGGCGCTAACCCCAATAACGCAGGCGCAGATAGGAGAGATAGCAAGGGCAATCATAAAGCCAGAGGGCTATGCAGAAGAGCCTGTAAAACCCCAGAAACCGCTAATTCATGAATCCCCAGCTTTAACGCCTGTCCAGCAGGTTTTATTTGAGTATGCTGAGAAAAAGCTAAGCCAGGGCTCTGACTTAAGGTATATTGAAAATGTTCTTGAGAGAAATGCAGCCTCTCACGGCTACAGCTCAATGGATGTCCACAAAGCTATAAATCATGCAATTGAGATAAAGCTTGCATCCAAAAAATCTCTGGAGTTTAGCGACAACCAGAAAGTTCTCCACGATTATGTTAAGCAAAAGCTTCAGGAAGGCGTGCATATAGAGACGCTGAAATACATGATGAAGGACTTTGTTGAAGAGAAAGGATTTTATTCGCAGGAGGATATTGACAGGGTCATAGAGCATGCAACAGACAACGACATCAGGATTGTGCCAAAGGCACTGGAAAATCCAGAGAAGGAAAAAACAGGTATTGTCACTACTATAGAAAAACGAAACATTTATAAAGCCAGTAATCCTGTGCAGCATGCTGAAGCTGAAACCGGCGCAGGAAAAGCAAATGCTGCCGATGCAGGGGATATTAACGGGAGCAATGAAGAAAAAAATTTCATCAGCTTTTTGCAGGCGAATAAAGGCAGGGAGCCAAGCACTGTCAAGATATACAATGCCCTCTCACTAAGCGCAAGAAAAGGAAACGAGATTAAAAATAAGCTGATAAGCAAAGGCACAATCAGGATTGAAGAAGCAAGAAGCAACAAGGGCTGGAAAAAAATAATAAAACTGAATTAAAATTACTGGCAAAACACCATAAAATCAATGTAAAATCTCAGTATTCATGCTCACAAAATCATATTTTTTTAAAATACAACTAAGGAATTTAACCGCAACACAAACATAACACAATAAAGCAATAAACACAGCATACAGAAACAACATAAACAACACTGGCAACTTAAAGTGACATCAATTGACATCAAGAGATACAATTGGCAAACAAAAGACAAAATAAAAACAAAGCGGAAAACGGAAAACCTCAAAAAACATTTTGAGGGCGGCCTTTAGGCAATAAGGCGGTTAAAAGAGGATTGATAAATGTGAATTCTAAGGGAACTATGCAATGCTAGTGCCTGTTTTTGCCACGGAAAACCCTGGAAAAGGCAAAAAACAAGAAAGGAGGAAGGAGAAAATGACTGGTACTACTTTTATTAGCATAATCTCAATATGGTTTGGTATTCCAATTGTTATTCATAATTTATTGTCAGGTAAAATCTTTATCGCGTTCATTTTTATGATTCTAGTAGTGATTAACATCATATTAAATTTAAGGAAAGGCTAAAAAAGGAGGCAGTAAAATGAAAACTAAATCTTTAGTGGGGTTGGTTTTGGCAATATTGGGGGTTTTGCTTTTAGTTATTTTAATGATTCGCGCCAAGACAATAAAACCTCCTGCAAGCTTGGGCTGCATGGCTTTTATTTTGTTGGGAGCTTATCTTATTATTTCAGATATGTAAGAGCAAGGCAACCGCTTAAACATAAATTGCAGGATTGAGCAGAAGAAAATAAAGGAGGAAGCAAAATGATAAACTTCCAAGACTATGAAACAGGAGAAAAGGCACTTGTGATAACTTGTGTAATAATTATCATCTTGTGTGCCATTCCAATTACTTCAAGTATTTAGTACCAGATAAAATATGAAGTAGGGCAGTTTAAATCACCTTGGTGGGACTTAACACCATTTCTGATACCCTTGTATGTCATAATTGGTGCTATATCCTCATATATTTTGTTTCGCAAGAGATAAAAACCCAAGAAAAGAAAGGATAGGTGAGTTATGAGTGTCACATGTCGTGTCAAGCCAAAGCCACAAGACATCTTGTTAGACCTCTGGTTAACAATCGGATGCCTGCTTTGCGCGCCCGCAATACTTATGTATGTCTACTTTTGCTTCTGCCTGTGGCGTGCCAAGCGGAAATGGCTCCCGGAAAAAGAGCTGTTTTGCGATGATGTTGTTAATGGTGTTGTTGCAGTAATTATGGACCTTACAGACAATACACTAAGCGACATGCTCCGGGGAAAAGAAGTGAGATTGCAATGCACATATTACAGCAGGATATAGAGAATTCTGTTAATTATAGCACATATTAGATAGAATTCTCTACCTGTATAATGTCAGAAAAATTTGAAACACTAGTTTATTTTTCTGAGCATGTCAAGATTTCACAAAATCTTGAGCACTATCAGAAACATAGAGTTTCTGAAGCTATCAGAAATTTTGTTTCTGAAGTTCTGAAAGTAATGCAATCAACAGAATTATCCATAGATGAGTGAAATTGCATAAAGCATTTAGCAGTTAAAGTAAATGACATTAGTTTTTCACCAATTTTTATGTCATTTCCTGTCTATCAAAGGCGCTTTTTTGGTGAATTATGAGCGTCCTTTGCTATAAAGCAAACTGAAAAAAGAAAGGGAGGCAAAATGAAAATCCTTTTTATTGATGACTTGGATTTTTTTCTGAAGACAATAAAGGAAGGTTTCTTTAAGGACAAGGACAATGTAGTTGTTGCAGAATGCCACAGCATTGATGAGGCGCTTACTGCAATTGAAAATGCCCAGCCAGACATTCTATTTCTTGACCATAGCCTTACAGAAGATGGCAATGAGGGGCTGGAGATTGCCGGCAGGATAAAGGACAAGGGGATAAAGATATACTCAACAACATCCCTTTATCGTGTTCATAAAGAATATGCCAAGCTTGGCATTGAGGTTATTGAAAAGAGCTTCGGTGCCATGCGGGAGTTCATCGAGAGGATTAGGCCAATAATCAATGGAGATAAGGCTCAATAAATAAATCGGGGAAGAAGGAAGCAACAAAGCAGGGAGGAAGCAAAATGGAAAACCATGCGGTATTTGTGATAAACAATGAGTCAAAGGTAATACCACTGAAGCCCATGAGATACAAGTCAGGGAATCGCGGCTTGTGGGCTGTGAGTGCGCTCAAGTGCGAGAAGGAAACACACCATATCTTCATAAAAACCGTTGTTATAAGGAAAAAGAGCCGGAAGATTAAGAAAGGGAGGTAAGATGATAATTCTTTCTAGCAAGGAAGGTGTTTTTACAATAGAATGCATTACTAATACTAAGCCTAACGAGATTTTCAGGCATTTTACCGGATGGGGCAAGAAGGTTATATGCCCATATTGCGGAGAAACAAAAAGCCTTGACACACTCAGGCAGGAGGCAGAGGCGAGAAAAGAGGGGGAAAATTTGGTTTTGGCTGGAGCGGCGGGGCACAATGGTTAGTGAAGCATATTTTCAAAGGCATGGAATAAAATAAGGATGGATAAGAAATGAAAAACAAAAAAGAATGTTCAAGGGAGATGCTTTCATCGAGAATAAACTCGGAAAAAAAGGAATGGGTGGAAGTGTATAAAAGATTATCTGCTGACTTCAGCGCTGCTAAGAAAAAGCTTGGCTCTTTAGATAAAATTTTGAGAACCATAGAGGCATTCAGGTATTTTGAGAGCTATACAAGGGGATTTGGCTGGGAAATTCCAAGGTTTCTTTCAAATCTGGAAAGAGTAGAGGCGCAATTAAAAGAGCTTCATGAAAAGATTGTTGCCTTTAAGCGAAACTAGCCTGGCTTTCAGCTTGGCTTGCCTAAAAATAAAGATTGCAGAAAGGAGCTGATGAAATGGAAAAGAAAGATATTACAAAAGAAAAAGCGCAAATAGCTTCAGGCATCATAGACCTCACACCTTGCTTTCAATGTTTTGAGAAGACAATAAACACCCCGCTTGACCCGCCTGAATCCTTCTTTAACGAATTTTCTCAAATCAGTTGCGTGGGGTGCGGGATAGGAAAAAGACTTTTGAATAGCTTATAACAAACAGGACAAAAAATCAAAAAGAGATAAAATGAAATAAGTAGAAAATAGAAAAGAAAGGAAAAGCATATGGCTACAACAGAATTAAATGAACACACCTTGCCGGACAGCTATATTGTATACCCGAATTATCTCTATGTGTGCGATGGCAAGGTAGTCAGAAGTGACATTGAGGGAACTGTCGCTGATTTGAAAAGAGATTTGCGCGAGCATTTCAAGCTTGAGGCAAAAGAGATTTGCTCGTGTGATGCAACCGGCAGAATGAAATTAAAATAAGAAATCAAGAGAGGATAAAGAGATAGAAAAGGAGTAGGTTATGAAACTAATAGCATATTCAAGGAAAGAATATTCATCAGTTCCTGTTTGTGACTCGTGCCTGAAAGGCAGCCATCTTGACCCTTGCGGGCATGACCATCGAGGAGGCTTAAGGGATGACCGGGGCGACTGCAAGAACAGCGAGGGAGAAATCCAGTGCAATTGCGGACTTGGAGGATATGTCTACAATACTAAAACAGGCAGGCTGGAGAAATCACACTACAAAGAAGAGTGCTTGCCCTGCAAGGTTGATGAAATGGGAGGTGTTTATTTTGAGGACACATGCAAGAAGGATAGTATAAAAATACCCGAAACTGTAGAGGACACCTTCTTTTGCATAGATTGCGGATGGGCTATCTTGGATGGGGATACAATAATAGTGTAGCACAAAAGAGCAGAAGAGAGAAACAGAAAGGAGATGATTTCAATGATTATAGCGCTGAAGGATGTGCTGACAGGGGATATGATTATAGTGAATACAAAAACCGGCGATTATGCTGTACTTTCCTGCCCGCAGTGCCAGGCAGAAATTTGCGGCAAAGCTGTGAGCCAGAAAGGAACAATCCCAGCTTTCAAGAAAGTCTTTTCAAGAGCCCTTGAGGGAAAAGGATTGCAGGATTTTTGCAATTTCAATTAAGCATAAGCCGGCAACACAGCAAATAGCAGAAATTAGCAAAGAGCAAAAAGAAAAAACAGAAACAGAAAAATAAAGAGAAGGAATAAAATGAAACATCTAAGGGGATATGGGCTTGCGTTAATGATTCTTGTTTTCTGCTCGCTTATCCTTAAGAAAACGAGTAACAATCTAGAGGCTACTTTGCTGTTTCATGTAGTAATCGCAACACTAATTACAGCAATCTGGCTGATGGCAGAAGGCGAGAGCAGGTCTGAGGCAAAAAAGCCCGAGCAAGAGAGCAATAGAACAATACTGCCAGACAGAAAACTTCAGAAAAAAGTTGCTGAGGGAAAGGGCGTTCAGGGCTTGAACTAAGGAAGATTGCAATAGCAAATAGCAAAAAGAATATAGAAGCTGAGGGCCGAATTAAAAACAAGAACAAGTTGGGCAAAGCCCTCGGGCCCTCAGCTTTTTTGGAAGGAAAAGGAAAAAGATAAAAGAATAATTGAAAGCAAGAAGGAGGAATAAAATGGCTAGCGGGACAGAAACAGTCTACAAGAAAAATGAAGCATTAACGACTTATGGAGAAGAAACAGGATGTGCTGGATGCAGAACATCTACCGGCAGTTTAATTTGTGAAAACTGTTTTGATGAAAAAACCGGCAGGTACAAGAATTTCCAGCCAGAACATGATTATTGGAGAAGAGTATAAGCAAAGAGCAAAGAGCATTGGCAGAAAGAAAGATAAGAAAAAGAGAGAGGAGCACATCATGAAAAACAAGAAAGGCTTTACTTTGAGTGAGCTGCTGGTTGTAATTGCAATACTCGGGTTGCTTGCAGCGATTCCATTTATGTTTATGCCCAAGTTGCGCGGGGAAGAAACAAAGGCATACTCGCAGGAAACAGCCGGGCAAATCACAGCAAATCAAGCTTCGCAGGAGCAGGCTGTATCTGAATCTGGCGAGGGCAAGGTAAATCCAGCACCTGCAGAAGAGCCTGAGAAGATTGAAGATGCGCCTCAGCCAGAAATGCAGGAAGAAATTACAGAAGAGGATTCAAAAGAGGCAAGCCAGATAAACATGGCTATTGTGATAGCAGAGCGCTGCATGAGAGACGCAGAGAAATACGAATACCCTGCTGTAGGAGAAGAGCGAATAGAAGACAGGGCAGATAAAATCACGCCGGCTATCTATTATGCCCTGAAAGCACTATACTACCAAAACATTGCATTGGCAGGGCAGAACAGGGCAATCGCCAATCTGCTGAAGGAAAAGGTAGGCAAATAGAAAGGATAAAGGAGATGAAAACTCTGAGAAGCAAAGGAAAAGGCTTTACATTGATAGAGGCTTTAGAGGTAATGGGGATAATAGCAGTAATTGCAGCGGTGTTGTTGCCAGTAATTGGCGCAAGACAAGCAGCGCATAAAGCGAACACGCCAGGCGCAGCAGCAAAGGTTGAGGCAGAATTTCCAGAAGAGAAGATTTTAACAATCTCTGCCGCAGAGTATTGCGAGAGTGTTGGCAGAAAGCTCTCTGGCTACAGAATGGTTGGAGTTCGAAGAACATATTTTTCTGATTCTGAGTTTTCTCGTTTTCAGAAAGATATACCTGCAGGAGCAGAGGTTGTTATCGGCTTCATGCAAAATCAAGCAGGTTATGCAGGCACAGCGCTGATACCCAAGGACAGGTGAAGCAGGACAAATAAGATGAAGAAACAGAATAAAAGGAGGGAATTAAAATGAAATATCTAACTGCATATGGAAGCGCACTGCTCGGCATAGTCATCACTATATTGATTAAGAGCAGAATATCAGAAGTAAAACCAACATTAGAAAGCATCATTCTGGCAGGGATAATGATTACAGCAATCTGGCTGATAGCAGAGGGCTGGAGAGGGTATATAATAAAAAAGCCTGAGGAGAAAAAGGCAGGAGGGTAATAGAGACTGACAAAAAGGCAGAAATGCAAAAGAATAAAGGAGGTGAAGGCAAAATGGCAAATAACAGGGATTTTCTAAAATTAACAACCTACTCTATGCTTTCTTTAGTTGTAGTTGCAGTTTTGGTGTTGTCTTGCTTGGGGTTTATGGGCAAGAAGCCTGTTGCGCCAACTGCAGGAAAAGTACCCCTAACAGCAATGCCGATAAGACTTGCCCGGGCTTTTTCAGAGGATAAAGTGGCTATTTTATTAAAGACAGACAACAGCTATATTTTAGCCATATCACCATATTATGCATATCCAACAGAAATAGTGCAGGCAGTAGCACTCACAGAAAATGCAATTTCAGATGGTGGCAAGATACAATTAGAAGGCTGCTATTCACCAAAAAACAAGTTTGTGATAGAAAATATCTTGGCAAATGGAATTCAGGTGCACTTTAGGCAAAGCGGCGAACTCTATCAAGAAAAAGATTTATAGAGAAAGAAAAAAAAACAGAAAGAAAGGCAGGTGAAAATGTTATGGCAACTATTACACAAAAAGAAGCAATTAAAGAGAAACTTCTTAGGCAATGGAAAGAATCATGGGATAAGTATGAGGCTTTCAAGTTAGAGCTTCGGTTTCTTGAAAGAGAATTGTTAGCTGAAAATTCAGATTCTTACGCAGCTAAATCTCTATGCTTCGAGATTGATGAGATGATTAAAGAGTTATATTTAATAGTGGCAAAGAGGCACAACAATGCATTATCACATCTCAACAAGTTACTGGAAATGATGGGATAAAGTATTTGCACAGGATT
>CAYMCA010000036.1:0-11436 GCA_964388875.1 Candidatus Woesearchaeota archaeon | reverse complement strand
GTTACAAGAGTGGCAGGATTAGAAAGTGTTGACTATGTTTTTGTATTTAACGAACTTGAAAATAGAAACAACTTGGAGATTTTAAAGCCAGATTATTATTACATTGAAGCAGGGGATTATGAGATTGACCAATTAACAAGCAAGGATGCTGCCGAGAAATATGGGGGGAAAGTTATTATGCTCCCTGTGGAAAAGAAAATATCCACATCAGAAATAATTAGCAAAATTCTAGAGTTTCACAGGGATGAAAAGATAGAAATAGAAGTAAAATAAAAATTAAGATGAAAATAGTATTAATATCAACATCAACCTTTCCTTCTGACCAGGGAATAAGGACAATATCTGCTGTTCTGAAAAAGGCAGGGCATGAGGTTAGGCTCGTATTCATGGCTCTAAGCGAGGATTATTCAAGGAACTATTCTGCGCAAGAACTGGAACAGCTGGCTCAAATATGCAGGGGCGCTGGGCTGATAGGGGTTAACTCATATGCCTCAACAGCAAAAAGGGCAGCAAGGATTATCAGCTGCCTGAAAAGGACTGGAATACCTATTGTTTATGGAGGAGTCCATCCTACCATCTCGCCTGATGACTGCATTAAATATGCAGATATTGTCATGGTTGGAGAGGGAGAAGAGGCAATAATTGATTTGGTAAAGGCAATAGAAAAGAAAAAGCCCCTTGATAAAATAAAGAACCTCTGGATAAGAAAGCCAAATGGCATAATAAGGAATCCTGTCCGGAATCTTCTGGATAATATTGACAGCCTGCCATTTCCAGACTATGACATAGAAAGCCACTACCTCCTTGAAAAGGGCAGGCTGAGAAAATTTGATGAGCGTGATTTGGCAGGAGCTATTTTCTTCCTGACAGGAAGGGGCTGCCCATACAGGTGCGATTACTGCTCAAACTCTTTATTCAACAGGCTCTATGAGGGCAAGAGGAAAAAGATATTAAGGTGGCACTCTCCAGAATATATAATTGAGTGCATTCTCTACCTGAAGAAAAAATTTCATTCATTAAAATATTTTGATATAAGGGATGACACCTTCTCCTTCCGCTCATTGGAGGACATAAAAAAATTCTGCTCTCTGTACAAGGAAAAGGTAAAGATGAGGTTTAAGTGTCTCGCAGACCCAAAGACAGTCACAGAGGAAAAGATAAAGCTTCTTGTTGATGCAGGCTGCACAGACATAATAGTTGGGATACAGGGAAGCGAAAGAACCAATACAGAGGTTTATCACCGCATGCAGACAGATGAGGATATTTTAAGGATAGCCGGAATAATAAATAAATACAAGGACAGGCTGGCTGTAATGTATGATGTTATAACATGCAATCCCTATGAAAAGCCAGAGGATATAATCGCCCTGATAAGATTATTGCAGAAAATTCCAAAGCCCTACTTTCTATCTGTGAACAATCTTGTTTTCTTTCCCGGCTCGCAGCTTTACAAAAGGGCAAAGGCAGATGGAACAATCAAGTCAGAGAAGGATTCTGCAGCAGAGCTTAACTATTGGGACAGGAGCAGGCATATCCTGCTGAAAAAGAAAAACATTTACCTTAACCTGATTATAAATTTAATGAGGGGTGTTGTTACAGAGAAAAGGTTTGGAATCATGCCTGCCTTTTTGGTTAACTGGCTTCTAAAGCCCGAAAGAGTAAGAAAAAATCTAAGAAACCAGTTTCCTTCATATATTGCATGCTATCTTTTGAGCATTTATGACTTAATCAGGGAAAGAATCCTCAAGAAGGCATACAGAAGCCTGCCTGTCTCATTTAAAATCTGGTATGACGAGGTGAGATACAGGGTTTAGTTTTTTTGATTTTGTTTTCATATCTAGTTTCATCTTTTACATCTGCCCAGTAAAATCCTGCCTGCCTCAGCCTGCAGGCAAGGCAGCAGCCGCAAT
Source organism: Candidatus Woesearchaeota archaeon (assembly GCA_964388875.1). Lineage (GTDB taxonomy): Archaea > Nanobdellota > Nanobdellia > Pacearchaeales > GW2011-AR1 > JACOYM01. Next base: position 9,526 of record CAYMCA010000036.1, on the reverse strand, counting down.
GCTCTAATGCATTTTTTCTTTTTGGGGCATAACAGCTGAATGTGTTTCTAAAATCAACATTCAGTTTTTTTCCAAGCAGAATTATGTCCTCTTTGTCCTTTTTTATCAATGGCGCAATAATCCTGAATGGCTTTGCGCAGGATATTCTGCTTAGATTATTCATTTCCTTGACAAATTCAGGGGTTGTGTCTGGGTATGCCTCTTTTCCCTCGCATTTAAAGCCAACAAGAATATCATAAGGCTTTTTTTCCTTAATGAACAAGGACTCTGCAAGCGCTAATGCATGCGCCAGAAAGATAGTGTTTCTGCACGGCACATACCACTTTTGGCTTTCCTTTTTAGTGTCCTTTAAATCACTCTTTTTCAGCTGTTTTATTCTTCCTTTTTTGTTTATCAAAGAAGAGGAGATATCATTAAGCCATTTTAATTCTATTTCCATGAATCTTGCGCCCAGATTTTTCGCGCATCTTTTAGAGCATGCCCTCTCCTGCTTCAATGCCTTCTGCCCATAATTAAAGAATAATATAATTATTCTGCTGTATTTCAGCTTCTTTTTTGCATAATATGCAGTCACAACGCTGTCTACTCCTCCAGAGCATAAAACAATGGAATTGCATTGTTTGTTTCTCTTATTTTTTGCATTGCCTTTTCCCATATGAACTCAAGTTTAACAAACTTTATAAATTTGCTTTGTGCCATTTAAACATCAAGAAAACCATCTTAGTTTGTTTATTTGGTTTTCTGGATGATCCAAAATTTAAAATACTAAAAACTAAAATCACATTCTAAAAAATGTGGTTTTAAATTTATGGACATGAAGAAACTTGCAAGGGACTTAAAGAAGGGAGACAGGATAAAGATAGCAGAGCAAAATGGGATTGTTGAAAGCATAGAAATCTCTGATATAGGAAAGCAGGGCAAAAGAAAGGTAAGGATTGCTGCTTTAACAGACAGGAAGGATAAAATAATTCTTATAAGGCCAGAGGACTATCCTATTGAAACCGGCTAAAAATAATAACAAAAGCAAAAACATGGCAAAATGATATACATAATAATAACCTCATACAAAGAGCCAAAATCCACGCTAAGGGCAATAAATGCTTTTTTGCAGCAGGATATAAAGCAGGATTTCAGGATAATTGTTTCAGACCCATTTCCAGAAGTCAGGGATTTTTTAAAGCAGCATTTAAAAGACAAAAGAGTTGGATTTTTTCTCGACCCGGGCGAAGGAAAGAGCTATGCGCTAAACCTTCTGCTTGGCAGGCTTTATTCAGCCAGCAAAGAGGACATACTAATATTTACAGACGGCGATGTTTATGTTTCAGGCAGCGCTGTAAGTGAAATATTAAAGGCATTTGAGGATAAAGAGGTTGGGTGCGCAACAGGAAAGCCTGTTTCAGTTGATTCACGAAGCAATGAATATGGATACTGGTCGCATTTTCTCTTTTCAGGCATTGACAGGGCTAGGAAAAAGCTTTCAAAAGAGAAAAAATTCTTTGAATGCTCTGGCTATCTTTTTGCGATAAGAAACGGCGTTGTAAAAGAATTCCCCCTGGAAACATCAGAGGACAGTATAATCCCCTACCTGTTCTGGAAAAAGGGGTATAAGATAAAGTATATTCCCGAGGCAGAGGTTTATGTTAAAAACCCTTCCACCTGGAAAGACTGGACTAACCAGAAAATCAGGAATATAAAAGGGCATGAGAATTTGAGCAGGATTGCCCCGGACATGCCCCGCACAAAATCCTTATGGAATGAGATAAAGCACGGCTGGTATTTTCTTTTCTTCTATCCAAGAAACATCAATGAATTCTTCTGGACAATCCATTTATTCTCTGCGCGGCTTTACATCTATCTCAAGGCATTCAAGGAGATAAAAAAGCAAAAATCATATTCAGACGGCTGGCGCGAAAACGAAATAGAATCAACGAGGATGATGGATTAGGTTTTTTATCTCCCTCTCCATCTCTTTCAGCGATGTCGTTATCTTCGTCGTGCCCATGATTATGGCGCTGATTTCTTCAATAGAATCCTTCAGCTTTCTGCCGGTTTTTATCGCGATGACAGGAATGCCCTTTGCGCTGGCATAGCCCATCTCCCATGCTGTTCCTGCGCCGATATTAAAGCCGTTTAAGCTTGCTATCAGAAGGTTGCAATCCTTAAAGCCATTTAAATCGCCCTTGGCTATTCTCCTGATGTCTTTCATGCCTTTCCACAGCCCGCAATCCCTGTGCGGCAGGAATGTCCTTATTCCAAGCTTTTTGCATAATCTGTCTATCTTTTCAAGAAAATCCCTTTCTGGCTTTGCGCATAATGGCCCTGCAATATATGCCTTAACACCCTCGGTCTTTACCATTTTTTCTTATAGGATTTGAAAAACCTTGGTCTTTACATTCCCTCTTATAGGATTCCAAAAACCCTTCTTTGCACCTTCCTTGTATAGGATTTGAAAAACCTTGGTCTTTCTTTTCATAAAGCTTATATAACTTCCAGCATTATAAATTTTACCATGATGAAGATAATCATAATAAAGCTGGGCGCATTGGGCGATGTTGCTAGAACACTGCCAGTCCTGCCCGCAATAAAGGAGAAATACCCAAATTCAGAGGTTTATTGGGTTACAAAGAAGAATGCTTTAGGAATATTTGAAGCCAATCCTTATGTTAAAGAGGTTTTTGCCCTGCCTTTCCACACAGGAGAAAGGTTTGACATTCTTTACAATTTTGATGTAGAAAAAGAGGCAACAAAACTCGCAGGCGAGATTAAGGCAGGCAAAAAATACGGCTTTTATTCTGACGGAGAATATCCAGCAGCATTCAACACAGGAGCGGAATATTATCTAAATACATTGTTTGATGATGAGCTGAAAAAAAGCAACAGAAAAACATACCAGGAGATGATGTTTGGCGCAGCAGAGCTGCCCTGGAAAAAGCAGCACTGCCAGATTTACCTGGGCGAGAAAGACAAAAAATATGCAGCAGATTTCATCCAAAAGAATAATCTCAAAACAGAAGCTCTCATAGGAATACATATAGGCGCATCTTCCAGATGGCCTTCTAAAGCCTGGCATGAAAGCGAGCTGAAAAAATTTGTGGTGAAGGCAAAGGAAAAAGGATATGAAATCCTGCTTTTTAGCGGGGCTGATGAGGCAGAGAAGCTTGACAGAATTTTAAAAGAGATGCAAACCAAAGGAATAAGGATTTATGCAAACAACCCTAAAAACACACTAAAAGAGTTTGCTGCGCTTGTAAGCATCTGCAAAAAAATAATATGCTCCGATAGTTTTGCCCTGCATGTTTCTCTCGCCTTAAAAAAGCCAGCAATAGCCCTGTTCTTCTGCACCTCTCCTCATGAGATAGAGGGCTATGGAATCTTGAAAAAGATTGTCTCTCCGATGCTTGAGCAGTTCTTTCCAGAGAGGATGGATGAATACAGCGAAGAGTTGACAAAGAGCATCTCAGCAGAAGAGGTATTAAACGCAGTTGAAGAATTAGGGGTTTAAGATGGATGTAGTCAATGCAATCATTAAAAGCAGGGATGGAATCAGGTTTTTAGCCATAAAAAGAAAAGAGGGCATTCATGCAGGAAAATGGGCTTTTCCCGGAGGCATTGTTGAAAAAGGCGAAACAGCAGAGGATGCATTAAAAAGAGAGGTAAAAGAAGAAACAGGCTTGGATATCAGCAGGATTATCAGAAAGATATCAGATTATGAATACAGCAGGGGCGGGGAAGAGCCAGTAAAAAAATCCAGGGGGCAGTGCTTTCTGGTCAGCATTAAAAATCTTAAGGGCGCAGAAAATGTTAAAATAAGCTCAGAGATAGCTGATTTCAGGTGGGTAACACCTGAGGAATTTGAGAGTATGGGGCATATCGAAGGACTGGATGATGAGGCAATGGATGCATTTTACGGCTGACAAAGAATAAAATACAAACAAATAAAAACCTGCTAAAAAATCTCCCTTTCGAAAACCTTAAATAGAGCTTAAAATAATATATCTGCATAGGAAATAAAAAATGATAAAGAATAGCACTTTTATGTATGACGAGGATTTGGACAGGTTAATGATATTTAACAACCTTAAAGATGATGAAAAAGTTTGTGGCAGTGTGCATATCTTTAATTTAGTTTTGGATATAACTACAAAGAATAGGATTGCAAGTATAGAGATAAGGAATGTTTCTGGCTATTTAAAATCAATAAACAAAGACCCAAACATTCTAAAAATGCTTGATAGTGCCAAGCTAAATGTTCTGCAGGTTAGAGGGGGGTTTGTCATGCAAATAATGCTGGCGGGCTTAAATAAAACTGAAGAAATTCCTTACACAATCCCCACCGAGGAAAAAATACTTATTACTGCTTAAACTTTTTAAACCTGAGGTCTAAATTTCTTTTATACTCAATCAAGTGAATTATCAACAAAACATCTTCTTTTGGAATTGTTCCTATGGAAATTGTTGTGTTATTGCTTATTTTATAAAATAGCTCATAGCCCAAATCACCCTTTTTCATTTCTTCTATTTCTATGGCAGACACCTTGTCAAACTGCGGAAAAATTTCATTAAATTTATCTTCAGAAATGCCCTTTCTCAATAAGCCCATCTTGTACCAATCAGTAAAAATCAGTTTCTTGCCTTTAATCTTTTCTTCAATGATTTTATTTATCTTTTGTTTATCCTCAATAGTTTTCACTTCTTTTTCTGCCATAAAATATACAGCAGACAAGGCAATATAAACTTTATTGAATAAATTATAGGTGATTAATGCATTTTAGCACCAAAAAAGCTTAAAAACCTGCTAAACACTCAGAAATGATAAATAACTTTAAAAAATAAGGTAAATTTAGAAAATTAATATGCTGCTATTTATTGAAATCTTGCTTGGAATTGTTTTTATATTAGGTTTTATTTTTTGGATTTTTATGATTATTGATTGCGCAAAAAGAAAATTTAAAGATAATATAAGCAAAGTTGCCTGGATACTGATTATAATCTTCCTAGGCATACTGGGAGCAATAATATATTATTTTGTTGTTAAAGAACAAGAAAAAAGTAAAATGGAAAAGATACCAGAGGAAAGAAAGAACAAGCTGAAAAACTGGCTGAAAGAGCCTTTCAATCTAACACTTGTTATTATTCTTATTTTTGCAATTGCTATCCGCCTGTATTATTTTTTTATTACAAGCAGCCAGCCCCTGTGGTGGGATGAGGCAGCATACGGAAGCATTGCAAAAACACTTGTTAATCCCGCATTCATGGCAAGCTCCATCCTTGACAGGGAGTTTATCATCCGCCCATTGTTTTTGCCTTTTTTGTGGTCTATATTCCTTAGGCTCAATCTTAGCGAAGCTGTCACAAGGTTTTTCCTGATTTTAATCCCCTCAATACTCTCTGTATTTTTTACCTATTTAATCATAAAGGAAGCAACAAGCAGGAGGGCGGCGCTCATCTCAACATTTCTGGTTTCAGCCTTGTGGATACACCTATTTTACTCAATGAGGCTTCTTACAGAAACACCTGCCTTGTTTTTCAGCCTAGTCAGCGTTTATTTCTTTGTAAAGGCATATAAGCAGGATTTTGCATTCAAGCCGTTTCTCCTGTCAATATTATTCCTGTCATTTTCAGTCATGATGAGGTTTCCCTTTGGATTAGTGGGCTTTGCATACATCTTGTTTGTCATATTCACAGCCCGGTTTAATATCTTAAAGAAAAAATCATTCTGGCTTGGCGGAATTATTGGCTTGGTTCCTCTCTTTGCCTTTTTTGTGTATAACACAATAAAAACAGGATTTTTCTTTCCTGCCTTGAAGGATGTTTCGTCAACTTCCCAGGCAGCAGCGCCTTATGCATTTTACACCCTTGGATTTATTCCACACTATTTCAAGACTGCATTTTTTATCCTTTTCTTGCTAGGCATTCTGCTCTGCCTTGCAGAGCTTGTTCTTGGATTTGGAAAAATAAGAAAAAGCAAAAGGCTGGAAAGCCACCTTTTTATGTTCATTCTCATGCTGGTTACCCTTGTATTTTTTATCTTCATAATCAGGGCAGCAGAGGACAGGTACCTATTTGTTTCGCTGATATCATTCATCTATCTTATCTCAATATCCATTGACTATCTTTATGGCATAGTTAAGAAATACAACAGGGTTATTGCTGTTGTGCTGCTTATTCTGGTTTTAGGCATTGGCTTTTATCAACAGTTTGTTTTTGGCGACAGCATGATAAAGTCAAAGAAAGAATCATACTCTCAGATGAAAGAGGCATTTTTGTGGTTAAAGGATAATTCAAGCCCTGATGACACAGTTATGTCATCCTTCGGAGAGCTTTACACAATATACTATGCTGAAAGAAATGCACTTTCAATTCCGCAGAACGAGACAGAGTTTGAAGCTTATATTGCAGAGAAAAAGCCAAGGCTGCTTGTCATTCATGCCTTTAACCAGCATCCTCAATATGTTTACCAGTATCCACAGCAGCACCAGCTTCTTATGACAACAGAAAAGGCATGGTTCTTTGATGCAGAGCAGAAACAGCCAGCTGTTATTATATACAGGTTCTGGAATCTATAAGGCTGTCTGGAGTATATGCATTCTACTGCAAAAATATTTATATACCTGCATCTTCTGGCAAAATATGAGAAAGGTAGATATTTATACAATATTCAAAGGATACAACCTTAATTTTAACTATACTCATGAGCTTGCAAAAGAGGGATTTTCAGTTTCAACTGGTATAACAAATCCTTTTTCTGGATTAGCCAAAAAAACCCTTGAAACAGAAACAGATTATGGCAGAATTCCCCTTGATGCAATAAAAAAGAATAACAGATTATTAAAAAAGATAGCAAAAGCAGCAGGTGGCAAAATCTCTCTAGAGGAAAGTTATTATCTTGATAATCTTTATGGATAATTGGGCAATAATCGTTTCTAATACACCCACCAGATGAACGCGCTGTCTATGTAGAATTTTGAGCAGTTCCTGCACATGGGCAAATCAAAATTCCTGTTCATCTGCGCGCTGTAAACACTCCTATATTTTTCAGAATTAAGAACCTCTTTTAATGTCTGCTTTTTCAAGTCTCCAAGAGTAGCAATGCCATTGATGTCCACGCAGCACATATCAACCTTTCCACTGCTTAGCACAAGCACCTTCTTAGGATTGAAGCAGGGGTATGGCTTTAATTTTCTGTAATTAAATCCGACAAACTGCCCTGATTCCCTTGAGTCAACAGGATAAATTGAGGTGAAGTCGCAGTTACCTTTCCACATCTTCAGAAAATCTCCTATCTCTTTTCTGTTTTTTTCAAATGCAGTAAAGTACACCTCAATCACAGGAAGCCTCTGCCCCGCCTTGTTTCTTTCGCGATAGAGCTTTTTTATGTTCTCAACCACCTTTTCAAAGTTTGCGCCAACCCTTATTGACTCAAATGTCTCCTTTTTTGCCCCATCAACACTGAATCTGATTAAATCAGGCGGATTTTCCAGAATCTGGCTTATTATCTTTTCATTGAGAAGTGTTGCATTTGAATAGAATGAGCTTTTCATCCCGCTTTTCCTTATATAATTTATCCTATTGAAAATATCCAAATCAGTAAAGGGCTCATTATACTGCGTCAGATGAATCTCTCTGCATCCAAGCTCTTTTGCCTCATCAACAATCTTTTTGAAAAGAGGCATAGCCATTGTTTCTTTCTTCCTCTTCATTCTCTTGTACGGGCACATTATGCACCTAAGATTGCAGATATTATTCGGCTCTATTGTAACCATTACATCAGACTTGTCTATCTTTTTCCTTATCATCCTTAAATAAAAAAAGTCATAAATATTCCCCAGAACAGGCATGTTTACAAGCCTGACAAAAAACAGCATGCTTCTCCTGCCGCTTACAATCCTGTTTTTTATATTCCTGAAAAAATTAAAAATGCCCATTTCAGGATTATACTGAAATTGTTTATAAATATATCCAAACTATATCTTCAGTATAGCAAACATTAAAAAGCTTTTTTATCTTTGAAAATTCATGAAAGATGCAAAGAACAGGGTTTTGTTTATAGTGCCTCCTCTGTCATCAAACAAGGCAATAAAGGTGTCAAACCACCAGATACCAATAGGATTTTTGTACATGGCAGGCATGCTTGAAAAGCACGGCTTTGAGGCAAAGGTGCTGGACTGCCCGGTTTATTACAAGCAGAGAAGGGAGATTGACCCAGAAACCATGAGGATAGGGCTTTTTCCAGAGCAGATAGAGAAAACAATAAGAGAGTTCAAGCCAAATATAGTTGGAGTTTCCTGCTCATTTACAATGTTTGAGGCAGACACATTTGAAATCGTTAATCTTGTAAAAAAGACAGACAAAAGCATATTTGTTGTTGTTGGCGGGGCGCACTCCTCCTCAAACCCTGAATATGTTCTGAGAAACAAGAATATTGACATGATTGTTATCGGTGAGGGCGAGCTGACAATGCTTGAGATTGCTGAAAAGCTCAGGCAGGGAAAAAGCCTTGAGAGCATAAAAGGCACAGCATTGATGGCTGGCAGTGGCAGGGTTAAAAAATTCAGGAGAAATCCTTCAAGAGAGCCAATCCAGAACCTTGACGAGCTTGAGCCAGCATGGCATTTGATTGATTTTAAAAAATACTTTGAGCATCCTGACAATTATTTAGTCACAATAAGAAGCCCTTCAGTAAACCTTATCACAAGCAGGGGATGCCCTGGCAACTGCACATTCTGCTCTGTCCAGACTGTCTGGGGTAGGAGATGGAGGGCAATGTCTGCAAAAAAGGTTGCCAGCCAGATAGAATTTCTTTACAAAAATCATGGTGTAAGGCATTTCAGGATTAATGATGACAATCTTACTCTGGACAAGAAAAGAATAATGGAGATATGCGGCGAGATTATAAAAAGAAAGCTTGATATAAAATGGGACACGCCCTCGGGCGTTGCGCTCTGGACTCTGGATGAAGAGGTTATAAAAGCGATGAAAAAAGCCGGCTACTACAGGATAACCTTTGGCATAGAGTCTGGCTCTAAAAATTCTTTGAAATACATAAAAAAGAACATAAACCTTGAAAGAGCAGGCGAGCTTATAGAATACTGCCACAAGGTGGGATTATGGGTTGCCTCTTTTTTCATAATCGGCTTTCCATATGAGACAAAAAAAGAGATTAAAGAAACAGTTGATTACATCACAAACTCAAAGATAAATTTTCCGTTTGTCTTTGTTGCCCAGCCCTATCCCGGCACAGAGATGTACGAGGATTTTAAGAAAGAGGGGCTTCTTGAGCACGGGTTTGAGGAGACAAGCACATTTATCCTCTCAAAATACCACTCAAAGAATTTCAGCGCAAAGGAGCTTAATGCAATAAGGGCGGGAATATATAAGAAATTTTATCTTACAAAGCTTTTGAGATATACAAATCCCTTCATATTCTACAGGGAATTTCTGTCAAAGATAAGAAGCCTGGAGGATATAAGATATGTTTACAAAATAATAAAAAGCCTGGTTACAACATTCTTTTACTGAAAATGGG
>CAYMCA010000035.1:0-11571 GCA_964388875.1 Candidatus Woesearchaeota archaeon | reverse complement strand
GGGATATGTTTTCTAAAGATGATTATTTTAAATTTAATAAAGAATGGCTTGGAGAATGCTTTAGGATTTTAAAGCACGGGGGTAGCTTATGGGTTTCGGGGAGTTTTCACAATATCTACCAAACAGGGTTCATTATTCAAGAATTCTTTCCAGACATCAAAATAAATAATAGTATAGTCTGGTTTAAACCAAATGCGCAACCCAACATTACTTGCAGATTCTTTACAGAAAGCACAGAGCATTTAATATGGGCTTCTAAAAATGGAGATGGTAAAAAATGGAAATTTAACTATGATTGGAGTAAGCAGATAGAAGATCCAATTAACCCTAAAGGAAAGCAAACAAGAAATGTTTGGAGTATTCCTTTAACTCCAAAAAAAGAGAAGTGGGCAGGGGCACATCCAACACAAAAACCATTTGAATTGTTAAAGAGAGTAATATTATCTTGCACAGATGAAGGAGATTTAGTTTTAGATCCTTTTGTCGGCTCTGGTACTACTTCAGCAGTTGCAAAATATTATGGCAGGAGCAGCATAGGAATAGAGATAAATAAAAAATATTATGATATTATAAAAAAAAGATTAAAAGCCGAACAGAAAACATTAACAAAAGAAGAGCCAGAAATAATCTTTGAAGAATTTAGAAATTAATGCCTAAAATCTTTATCAATAGCCATCTTTAGCATATTTCTTCCATCATAATTCCAATAAGTTATATCTTGCTCTATAAATAACCATTTTAATATTTTTAATAACAATTCCACAGAAAAACCCTCTTTAAATTTTAAATTAAATTTTTTTAAGCATTCATCTGGATCTTCACAATTCCAAATTCTATCTATTAATTGCATTAATATCCTAAAATCCTCAGGATTTTCATATTTTTTTAATTTTAAGTCATTGAAAACATCTTTATGACTTGGGCGCCTATCTTCCACCCCATCCATTTTCTCAACCCAAACTTGAAAGTCTATACCCTTATTTAGAAAAGTCGGTCTTAACAGGAAAACTCGTCTGCTGTCTTTCAATTTTTCTACAAAATATTTGTATCTTGTAATATGTTTTTTGCCGTCTTTCCAATATCCGCCATTTTCATTTAAGAATTTATTGATAGTTTTATCTCTTAACTCTTTTCTTGATTTTTCTTTTAAAGAAAACTCCATATTAAACTCATCATAAATCTTTTCATCTTTAGACATAAAAAAGCTAAGAAAACAAACTTTTTAAACAGATCCCTTTAATACTCCAAAGCGCCAGGCGAAAGCTTTATGAACCCTGCATTTTTTTAATATGCGGGGCATTTCTTGACATCAAAAAAACAATGTGCCACCACACACTAAAGTGTGTGGTTTGCAAGGGCACTTGTTTTTAGGATGCTCAAGAACACAACTCCATCCTAAAGGATGGAGTTTTGTCAAGTGTTCTTGACATAAAAAATGAGAAGAATAGAGGCAAAAACAGCAAAAGAGAAAAGGGAGAAAAGAAAAGGCGCTGCTATCGGGATTTTCCTTGTTGTTATTATGGTTTTAGGGACAGTAGGATATGGCTTTTTAAGCAGGCAGGAGGCAGGAGTAAAAAGCAATAAGGAGACATACAAGGGAACAGAGTTCATTATGACAGAGCAGGGGTTCTGGTGGGCAGAGATTTCAGGCTATGGCTTTTATTTCCAGCACCTGCCAAAAGAGGCAGAGAATATATCTGTGCCTTTTGCGAGATTTGACGAGTTCAGCGGCAAGCCGCTTTATTTTGTGCTTAATGATGGAAGTATAAATGCAAAGAGCGAGATTTACAGAAACCTGCAGGCATTTACATTAAGGCTGCCGCAGGATGCGTGCCTGGCAGGGCAGGAATGCGATAATGCAGAGCTTCCTGAAGAGAACTGCTCAAGCAAGATAATAATATTCAATAAAGGGAATGAAACAATTGTTGAAAGGGATGAAAACTGCATATTTATAAGCTCGCCTGCAGATGACATGACAAGGGCAGCAGATGCGTTTTTATACAGGATACTCGGAATAATTTAAAAAATAAAACATGGCTAAAAAAATAAGGAAAGGGCAGGGCAGAAAGGCAGGCAGTGAAAAGGATGGAAAAAATGATGCAAGCGAGGAGCTTAAAGAGGTGAATACTCTTGTTGAAAACAAGCAGGTATTTTATGTTGTGCTTGTCATGGCTTTGGTGCTTATCTCCTTTTTTGTCGGCTATGCTATTTTCCAGCAGTCAAAGATAGTCTATTACGAAGGATTCAGGTTTGAGAAGATAATGTATGAGAAGCTTCCGCTGTATTATACAAAGATACCAATCGTGCAGCTGGCAGGGCAGCTTGTGAATTACAATCTTTACCTAAGGAATGACCCGAGAAAACTTGGCATAGCTGAAGGCACAGATGTGGATTTTCTAAAGAAAGAGGTTTTTATCTCCTTGAACAGCGATTTTGAGAAATGCGAGGACACAACCCTTTCCATGACAAACCTTGGAATGCTTTTTGGGGCTATGGGGCTTGAGGCAAAGGGCTCTCTGGATAATAAGGAGGAGGCAGATGCTGCGAGCAGGCCGTATATAACATGCGAAAACACAAAAAACAACACAGTAGTCTCATACAGGATAGCAGGCAGTGGTGAAACGAGAATAGAGCAGGATGAAAACTGCTATATTGTAAGCGTTGCAAACTGCGAGATACAAAAGGCAACAGAGGCATTCATAGTCAAAACCCTTTCTGACCTAAAAAAACACCAGTCATAAGTGCACCTTATTTATTCTTGCTAAATCTAATCCTTAAAAATTCAATGATTGCCGGCAGAAGCGAGATAATGATTATCAGCAGGATTACAAAGGTAAGGTTTTTCTGGACAAAGCTAAGGGTGCCGAAGTAAAACCCGGCAAACAGGAAGATAAAAACCCACAGAATGCCGCCGAAGATGTTATAGAAGAAAAATCTTGCATAATTCATCCCGCCTATTCCTGCAACAAACGGGGCAAATGTCCTTATAATCGGAATAAACCTTGCAAATACTATTGTTTTTCCGCCGTGCTTCTCATAGAATTCATGCGCCCTGTCAAAATACTTTCTGCTGAATAATCTTGATTTTTTAAAAAACCTGGCGCCAAGATAGTGCCCTATCCAGTAGTTGGCAGAGTCGCCGAGAATTGCTGCAAGCGAAAGCAGGGCAAACAGCAGGAAAACATCAAGAAGGCCCTGCGCAGCGAGGGTGCCTGAAACAAAAATCAGCGAGTCTCCCGGAAGCAGGGGAGCAAGCACAATGCCTGTTTCAAGGAATATTATAGCGAAAAGAATAAGATAGGCGCCTGCCCCATAATTCTGAATAATAAAAGCAATGTTCCTGTCAAGATTTGCGAAAAAGCTTATGATGCCTGCCATTTTATCTCCTCTTCCTCTTTGGAGGATTTATGGATTTATAAACAAATCGCAAGTCAGAATAGCCAGGGAATTCTTTCACCCTGAAGAGCCAGGCAGACAGGAACCAGATGGCAGCAACAAGCAGTGTGCTTAGGACATTCCAGAGAAGGCTGTGAACAATGCCAAAGTAGGCATAGTTGTTTAGGTAAAGCACAGAGAGCACAACTATCCTGATTATATTAAGCAGGAGAAATGCGGCAAATGAAAAAAGCATGGATAAAGCCCTTGTTTTCAGCTTTATGCCCCTTGTTGCAAGGTTCAGCGCAAATAACAAAAAGTATGCAAAGCCTGCAATGCATGCATCTACAAGCTCTATGCCAAGTCCTGAACTGCCCGAGTATATCATTATAATATTTCCTGAAAGCGAGGCGCTGTAAAAAATATTCAGAATCCAAAAAACAGGGTAGATTGTCAAAGGCGCAAAGGCAAGGTAGAAAATGCCAAGGTTGTTCAGGGCAGAGGCAAGAACCAAAGTATATCTTGCCAAAACATCAAAAACCTCATTTATTTTCATTTCCCTGAAAAGAGAAAGCTATTTAAATATTTTTAGCATGCAGAATTATGGAAAAAGCCAGAAAAAGCATTAAAGGAGTTGTTGCTGCAGCAGTTTTCTATGCAGTTGCAATTGCGCTGCTTGTTCTTGGATTTTACTATGATTCTTATGTTTCTGAGTTTATAGCCTCAAACAGGCAGCCATACCTTAATGAATTTATGAGGATAATAAGCTTTTTAGGGGATTGGTATCTCATTTTAATTATTATAAGCATTATCTTTATCTTTCACAAGCTAAAAAGAAGGCTGGTTTTTGCCTCGTGGCTAAGCATTCTTGCAAGCGGCTTGATTGTTTATGCAATAAAGTTTTTCTTTGTCAGGGAGAGGCCTTTCGGGGCTCTTGGCATAGAGAATCTTGTTGAGGCGGAGGGAAGCAGCTTTCCCTCAGGGCATGCGGCTGCTGCCTTTTCAGCAGTGCCGCTGATTGGCAGGATTGGCAAATTAAGGCATGTGTGGCTGGCTTTCTCAATCCTCGTTGCATTCTCAAGAATATACCTAGGAGTTCACTACCTGAGCGATGTGGCTGCAGGCGCCCTGATTGGCTACACCCTCGGGGCAATATTTCTTGCAATTGAGCACAAAGCAAAGTTTGGAAAGAGAATTCTTGAGCTTATGAAAAGATATTATTAGGGAAGAACGCCACCTGCTTGAATCACCTGGAAAAAATACTTTTAAGCCAGCTGATAATCCTCTGGAAGAATGTTAGCTCTTTTTCAGGCTCACTCTCAATAACCTTATAGTTTGCCAGGAATATGCCTGCATTGCATTCATCTCCGCTGAAATGGATGTCTCCTTCAATTGTTTTTGCCCTTGAATAGCCTTCAGTTAGATTATAAAGCTTAACAGATATGCTCTTGCCAATAGGGTATAATTCAGTGCAGCTTCTTGAGCCGTCCTCCTGGACTGCAGAGATATTGCTTATATTTATCTTTAATAAATAAGAAGCAGATATCTTCCTGTTGCAAAGCCCAATTCCAGAATATGCCTGCTGATATTCAGAGCTCAACACATTTGCGCTAATCCTACAGGTTGGGCTTGGAGCAGCCGGAACTGCATAGGCTGTTCCAATAAAGAATACAATGAACAAAAAAGCCAATGGAATTGCTAATTGCTGTTTCATGAACAATTTAGCCAGAGCTTGTTTAAATATCTATTGATTAATTCAAGACAATTTGTAGCTGTAAATAATTTCTAAAGTCTCAAGAAAAATAATTTTAAAAAACTAAACCACACTTACTTTAGGCTTTGCCCTTGCGACAGAAACAAGTATTATCAGCACAACAAGCACAACAATAAGTGTTACAAGTATCCAGACTGCCTTATTGCTTGTTATGTTCTCTCCAAGAGATGATGCGAATGCTGACAGTGTTGATTTCTGGATTGTGACTGCAAGTGACTGCTCCTTAACCTGAGAGTCATAGGTTATCTTTGCCTTGAATATCTTCTCTCCGGATGCGTCACCGTCTATCTTGAAATAAAGGTAAGCGCTCCCGCTCTCTCCCTTCTCAAGTGTTAGAGTAGATGGCTCAACCCTGTCAAGTTTTGCCCAGTCTTCATAACCGGACGCTGAGATGCTGTATGTTGTCTCTGTGTCCTTAGGGTTTGTCAGGGTGACTTTTAGCTTCATTGTGCTGCCTGCAATAGCATTCTCATAGCCCTCTGCCAAAGAAGCTGATATTGAAACATCCCTTGAAACCTGCGCAATGCACTGCCCTGAAACCTTCAGCTGCTTTGTGAATGTGCTTGTCAGGTCATAGCTGTCATCATCCTCGTCATAATCATAGTATGCCTTGAATGTCAGCGTGTAGTTCTGCTCTGTTGAATTTTTAGGCACGCTTATGCTGAATGTGACAACCTCTGAATCTCCCTCGTCAAGAAGGAATGAATTTGAGTTCTGGCTTATTCCCAGCTCTTTGTTGTAAATGCTTAAATAGGCCTTGTCCTCGTCCCTTGTCCCGATGTTGTATGCCTTTGCTGTTATGTCAACGCTCTCGCCGCAATTGACATATTCAGGAAGGTTTATGTTCTGGAGAGTCATCTCCCTTGACTCCTTATCTATGTTTATTGCCCTGTAAAATTCAGAGCCTATTCTGTCTGTGCACTGCCCTCTTTCATCGCTGTCATAAAATGCCCTTACATACAGCCTGTAATTCCTGTCTTTTATGTCAACAGGCACATTTATCGTGAATTCAACATCCTTTGACCTTCCGTCCCCGACTGAAACTGTTTTTTCGTCCTTGTCCAAATCAACAAACTCCTTGTCCTGGGGGTCATACAACCCTATCTGGACTGTAATGTCCTCTTCATCAATGCCGTTGTTCCTTACGCTTACTTCAATATCAACTGAATCAAGAGGCTTCCAGTCCCAGTCTGTTTCAGAGCTTTTGTCCTGAAGGCTCAATATCTCCACATTTGTCCCATTCTTGCCATATTTGCAGTAATCACTCACTACCTTAAGGCTTGTTGTGGCAGTTGTGCCTGATGATGAATTTGCCGTTATTGTTGTTGTGTAATCCTCAAGATAAAGGTTTGAAGGAATGCCTGATGTTATGTTTATTGCCCTTGAAGAGCCTCTTGAAAGGTCAAAAAGGTTTGATGAAAATGCAAGTGTTGCCTGCCTTCCTGCAGAGTCCTTTATTGAAGCTGCGTTGTATGACAGGTTTATGCTTGTTAAGTCCACATTTCCTGTGTTTGTTATTGTGAAAGAGCTGTTGTTCTGCGCCTTGTTTAGCTCTGCAGGCGAGGTTAATGACAATGAAGATGTTGAGTTTACTGTCAGGCTAATTGACAATTGGGCAGTTAGAGAAGTGCCGTTTGTCCCTGAGGCAGTTATAGTGCCTGCATATGTCCCTGGCTGCTGGTATGAAGGCACGGCTATTGTTGCGCTGAGCACAGATGATGTTGAGTTATACTGTATACTGGTAATATTAGAAGGAAGCGAAACATTTCCTGAGCTGATAGTGTAAGAGCCTGTTGTGAGCACGCTTGAGCTGAAGCTTATATTTGTTATGTTCTGGCTTGAAAGCGTGTTGTTAAGGAAAAATGAGATTGCGCCCGATGTTGCGTGGTTTAGTGAAAGAGAGTATGAAGTCTGGTTGAATATAAGCTCATTTGCAGCGCTTGCTAAAGACGCAGACAGAATAAATATTCCAAACAGCACCAGCGCTGCCAGAACAAAATGCAAATTCTCGTATGTTTTAGACTTCATTTTTGTTACGATTTTATAATTACGATGGTTTATAAATATTTCTATTCTGCAAAACATATAAGATTGCGGGCAATTCAGGGCAGAACACTCTCTATGCCTGCGTAGTTGGCAATGTTATTGCTGTCGTTATATACGGCAATCCCGGGGCATGCTGTATTAACCCAGAAATCAATGCTGAAATTTTCCAGCTCATTAAGGCTTATGCTGCCTTCAAGAAAGATAAATGCTGTTTTCCCCATCTTGTTAATCTTTTTTTTCAGGCTTATTGCAAGAGCTATGTTGTTCTGCCCGGGCTTTGACGAGGCAAGTATTCCTATGGTTTCTGAAGAAAGAAATTTTGATAGTGCAACCCTTCTGCTTAAAAGAAGCTTGTCAATATCGGGCTTGCCTATCCTGGAGATTTTCCCGTTTTCATACATGTATACATTTTTGCCCTGAAGGGCCAGCTGCAATGCATGGAATTTGCCAGAGCCGACAAGAAGGATGTTTTTTTCCCGCGAGCTCAGAGATGTGCACCCCAGAACCTGGATAAATCCGCTAATCTTTTTCTTTTTTGCCTGAAAAAAATCCTTCAGCTTTTCAGCTGTATATTTATATTGTATTGTATAGGCAATCAAAAAGCGTTGGGGCAAAACAGGAAGAATCTTCCCTGCATGCCCAATAAAGTTATTAAGCTCCTGCTCAAATATGCTGCTTTTCCTTCTGGCTTCTATGAACAAGATATTTGCGCTTTTCATGCTTAGAAAAGCGCAAATGGGTTTATAAGGATTATTGCTTAAAAAAAGCAAGTAAGCTCTCTTGGCTATGTCAAAGGTTACTACACGCTCCTCTTGGGCTGAAAATATAACCTTTGGTTATATTTCTGGCGTGTGATCTGTAATTCCAGAGGTCGCCATTCGGTGCATTCCGCTTCGCTTCATTTCCGAAAATTTTTCTTTTGTTGCCTTCGTTAAATCGTAAAACGGAAACGAGAAATAAATCAATTACTTCGCAACTAATTTTAACATTGATTTAACGGTTCGCTTCGCTCTCCCAAATTTTTTCTTAACTGAAACGGGGGGCGGGGCTACGAACGACGAAACGTAAAATGAGAGGGCGTAGTAAATCAGATATTTTGGTGTATATCTATCAATAATTGCAGTATTTTGTTTATTTTGTACTTTTTGAGTTCTTGCTTATCTGAAAGATAAACATAATTTTTATGAATAGCTGCATCGACAGCTTTCTTAAACTGTCCTACATCAATTTTAAACTGTTCTATATAATCTTTAACATTCGGTTTAAACATATCTCTGTTTTGATACAAATTATCTATCAAATTGGAAAAAGAATGATTTCTTTTGTTTGTAGTATCATACCAGAAATTAATATCGTTGGGAAATTTTTTCTCAAGTATATGGAAAGTCAGGTTCTCTGTTATTTTTCTGCACAACCAAAACGCAGCATTTGGGTAATTTCTATTCTCGCATTCATTAGCTTCGTGTACTAACTGGTTATAATGATTGTTTGGAAAATTTCCTTTTATATCAATAAACGGAGCTTCCTGAACTGTTACAGGCCTTTCTTCAACTTTTGGAGTAGCAATCTCAATTTTCTTCTTAGATGCTTTTTTCTTACCATTGGTTTTTCTTGCCTTTGCTTTATTGCTTTCTACCTCGCTTCTTACGTCTACAAAGAGATTGATACCTGTCGTTACAAATTTTATGAGATCAAAGAATTGCGGTTTATTTATGACTCCTTCTCTTGTTGTTGTGTCTTCAATATCAGGATTTGTTTCTTTACTTATGGAAACAATACCAATAACTTGGGTGTTTCCTGGAACAATCGACTGATCCCTTGACCACTTATCAAGACCTATCCAATCGGCGTCTTTATCTCCGTATGGTTTAACTCTGAATTTATCTCTGTATAATTTTATTCCACCATATTCCTTTAACATTGAGCTTATTTCATCTATGTCCTTTTTTGTTAACTCTCTATCGGTGTATTCTTTCCATTTGGATGCAATCTTATAGTAAAAATAAAGATCAAAAGTTACATCGCCACAGGTTAATTCGGATTGTAATTGTTTTTTCTCTTCCTTTATTTTTTTATCGACCTTGTAAAATTCATAAGTAATATCCTTCTTCTTCGACAAACTGATTCTTAAACGATATGTGGCTTTATCCAGAAAAGCTGAATTTAATCTTTTTAATTCAGGACATTCTTTTGATATATTTTCCTTAATCTTAAAACTTTTAGGGGAATCTATCGGAGAAGTTAATAGAAAAATATCTCTTAGTAAATCACGAAGTTTTTCATTATCGTGCCATTGCTGTTTAAGCTGGTCTATTACAAGAGTTGTGCCTCTATTTGAGATTTTCTTCTTAAACCTTTCTGTCGATACATCAACATCAGTGGCTTTAACTTTTGGTGAGAACTTCATCCAGTCAAAGTCCAACCTGTATCCATAATGTTCATTTTTGGATGCAGTAATCAGTTTTAATGATTTACCCAAACAATGCGATGCAAAGCGCCCAATCCCTTTCGCACCGACTGGGATTCTATTGTTCTCAGGAGTTTTTTCAATCTCTTTTTTATGCGGAGAACCTATATCCATCCATTTATCTTTGACTTGAGCTGAATCCATTCCTACGCCATCGTCTCGAACAATAATTTTTGGATTGTGCTTTCCTAAATTTTGAAATTCCAAATTAACATTTTTTGAATCTGCATCATAAGAATTTTTAATTAATTCTGCAATGGCTATAAATGGGTTTGATATGGACTCTTCGCCTATTTCAGTTATAATGTTCCCATTAAAAGTAAATCTATTCGGTCCGAGTTCCTCCAGTTTTTTGATATCTTCTTCTTTTAACATTTTAATCCCACGTACATATTTTTAGCAATTTTTTCAGCCATCGCTGGAGGTACGGCGTTTCCAATCTGGGAGTATATCTCCTTTTTGTTGCCTACAAATTTGTATTTTTTTGGAAAACTTTGAATTAATGCACACTCGATAGATGAGAGCATTCTTATAGTTTCTTCATCATATTTAACAAGAGCTTCTGCTCCATCTTTCCAGTATCTTGCTGAAATAGTGTATGAAGGTTCATCTAGATTGATAAAACTCCACCCAAAACCAACATTTCTTTTTTTGTTATTTTCTTCTCTACGTTTAAAGCCATTTATTAGTTTTTCTGAATAAAACAAATTTTTATCTGCCCTTTCTTTTTCAACAAGAATGTTTTTAACATTATTCCAAAATCTTATTTTCTTCCCATCTTCAGAAACACCTGTCTTGCTGTGAGTAGGTTTTGGAAAAGAGAAATTTAATGAAGAACTGTTTTTTATTCCAATTATAAAAATTCGGTGTCTTTTCTGGGGAACTCCATAATCTGCTGTGTTTACTTTTTTGACAGTTGCATTATAACCTGCTTTATTGAACTCATCCAGAATTATATCGATTACTTTTTTACCTGTTTCATCTTTCATTGATAATAATCCTCTGACATTCTCCATAACAAATAATTTCGGTTTCAGTCCCTTTACAACTCTAAGATATTCTTTAAAAAGAGAATTTCTTGGATCGTTTGGTCTTCTTTTTCCTGCCATACTAAACCCCTGACAGGGTGGGCCTCCAACGATTACATCTATTTTTTTGTTTCCGATGATGTGCTTTATTTCATTTACCGATAATGAAGTCATGTCTCTGCATAATCCTTTAGCAGATTTATGATTTTTGTTGAAAGTCTTTATGGCGTTTTTATCCGAATCGATACCCAATAGAATATTGAACCCTACCTTTTCAAAACCATAACTCATTCCCCCTGCTCCGCAAAATAAATCGATAACGTTTAATTCATCATTTACAACCGCGTATTTTATTTTTTGTATACATGATGGGAGATCATTCTTTATTTCGTGCTCCCAAAATCTTAAAACATTCCATCCTTCTTTTTTTAATTGAGTATCTATTTTTTTGTCCCTTTTTGTGTTTTCTCCAATTTTTTTTGACCAGAATGTTTTATTTGTTTTAGGTTCTTGATAACATTTAGGACATTTATGCCAAAAACAGCCATCTATGAAAACAGCTACTTTTTGTTTTGGAAAAATCACATCAGGTTTTCCGGTAATTTTCTTATGTATTCTATATCCTTTTAATCCACTGGAAAATATTTCTTTTCTTAGTTTAATCTCTGGTTGTGTATCTTTACCTTTTATTTGAGACATATTGTAACTTCTCTCTTGCTTGGTTAATACGTCTGCCATGTTATCACTTATTCAAAACCTCTGTTATTTTCTGTTGTTTCTTCCTTTCAAGAATTTCTTTAATCCTTTTTTCAGCGAGTTTAACATATTCTTTGTCAACATCATAGCCAACAAATCGGCGATTAGTCATTAATGCCGCAACA
>CAYMCA010000034.1:0-11868 GCA_964388875.1 Candidatus Woesearchaeota archaeon | reverse complement strand
GGAATTAATGCTTGTCCTGCAGAATTGTATGTTAAGTATTAAGGTTTACTTAACAGGTTTTTTTTTTAATTTGGCAATGTAATTTCTTTAATAGTTACTATTAAAAAGTTACCAAAAAGTAAGATTTATAAACTATCAGCACTTATAAGTACGATGGGACTCAATAAATTCGGCAAGGTTGGAAAGGGCTTGGCCGTAGGGCTTGCGGGCTTAGTTTTGTATGCCTCTGCAGCATACGGAGCTACACAGAATTTTACATTTTCTAAAAAACAATCTGGCGAGGCATCAGAAAGCATGCCTGCTCAGGATGAGCCAAAGAAACATTTGGAGTTATATGAAGATGTTAAAGAAGAGTTGCAGAAGAGGCTTTCAGAAATATCTGAGAGAACTGGCTACAGCAAACTGGAAATATGCGAGATGGGAGCTAAAACTCTTGGTGAGATAGGAAGGCTTCCAACTCATGAAGACTATCTTGATAAGCGCTCAAGCTTATGGGATGATATACGCTCAAAAAAAGAAACACGCGATAAAGTAATACCATTTGCAGACAATCTTGGCAACAAAGATGGCGAGACCATTCTTCGTGAGCTCTATAATGCTTCGGACTTCTTGTTTCTGTTAGAATCAAAATTAAGGCTTGATTATATTTCTGAGCATATAAATGAAGAAAAATCAAAAAACCAGCCTAAAGAAAAACAAGGCTCATTAGGCATAGGAGAAACTATCGAGGATATTTCATATTTGTTATTTAATGCCTTTCTGTCATCGCAGATGCCATCTCAGGATAAA
Source organism: Candidatus Woesearchaeota archaeon (assembly GCA_964388875.1). Classification (GTDB taxonomy): domain Archaea; phylum Nanobdellota; class Nanobdellia; order Pacearchaeales; family GW2011-AR1; genus JACOYM01. The sequence continues at coordinate 11,079 of CAYMCA010000034.1, read as the reverse complement.
TTAAGAGAATATGAACTATATAAGGAAGATAGGTATAACAGCAGATAACCTTAGCATTAGATTAAATTACAATTAGTATAATCACGCCTTGCCCAGCTTTATTGCCTGCGTAGGGCAGGAGTCTGCGCCTTCCTTTGCGCATGCCTCGCTTGTCTTTGCCTGCTTTGCATGCGCCTTCATGTCATCCCCCATTTCATAAACCTTCGGGCATATTGAAGCACATGCCCCGCACCCTATGCATTTTTCCGCGTCAATTGAAACTTTGTATGCCATCTTATATTATTGAGTTATTTTTTTTATTTCTTTAATCCTTAAAAAATCTACAACATTTATGTTGTAGTCTTTTGTGCTTGTAGATTTTTTGGGAATGTCAAGAACTTATGTTCTTGAGCACTCTCAAAATCTTGATTTTGAAGTCTCAAAACCCAACGAACAAACCCCATCAGGGTTTTGTGATTTTAAATATTTTGCTGATTTGTTTTTTGCTTACTGATTTACATAATCATATGCAGACTTTGCTGCTATTGCACCCTGCGCTGCAGAAACTATAACCTGCTTGAGCCTGCTTTTGATGATGTCGCCTGCTGCGAGAACGCCCTTGACATTTGTGTACATATTTTCATCTGTTGTAATATAGCCTTTATCATCAAGGCCAATGCCAAGTTCTTTTGCAAGGATTGTTGCAGGCACGCTTCCTATCTCAACAAAGATGCCATCAACCTTTATCTCCCTTGTTTTATCATCCTGCTTGATGACAAGGGCTTCAACAAAATCATTTCCTTTTATTTCCATTGGGAGTGTTTCGCTTAGGATTTCAATCTTTTTGTTATTCTTGATTTTTTCAACCCTCGCATTCTCAGCGCTTAATTCCTTCTGCCTTGGAATAAGAAACACCTTGGATGAATGTGTTGCTGATATAAGCGCGGAGGTGGCTGCTGCATTTCCTCCGCCAATGACTGCAACCACTTTATTTTTATATAAAGGGGCATCGCATGCGCTGCAGAAAGAAACACCCCTGCCAATGAATTTTGCCTCGCCAGGAATTCCAAGGCGCTTATGCTCTGTTCCGAGAGTGATTATTATTGCTTTTGACTTTATCTCTTTATTTTTTGTTGCTATTATAAAATCCTTTCCTGCTCTTTTAATGCCCACAAGCTCGCTGTAGATAATCTCTGCGCCCTGCTTTTTTGCCTGCTCTGCAAATCTTTGCATCAGCTCAATGCCCTTTCCCTCAAATCCGGGGTAGTTTTCAATAATGTCTGCATAGTTTGCCACGCCGCCAATGTCCTTTGTTATAACAATCGTGCTTAGCCCATACCTGTTGCAGTAGATTGCCGCTGTCAAGCCGGCAGGGCCTGCCCCGAGAATTGCAACATCATAAATCTTTTCTTTTTCACCGCCTTTTATTTCTTTGCCTTGCTTTTCTTTTTCTTCCGCTTTTGCTTTTACCATTCTAAATTTAGAAAAATGAGTTATTAAAAGCTTTCTATGCTTTGCAGGGAGATATATACTCCACCAGCAAAAAGTATTTAAATAATGCTTCATTATAATAAATAGAGTATTACATGGAAAATGAACGCGGATAAAAAGGTGATTTATAAGAAGACATTTCTTACATGGATGATTTGCCTTAGAGGCAGCTGCGTTACAGCCATTAAATTTATGTAAGTTTTGCCATTGACCGCGGCGACTTGCATTGTTTCTACAAAAATGATAAAAGATATTTATAATGGGGGGGTTTGCATGGAGTGCAACGAGGCAATTTATAATCCTCTTTGCCATGCCTGCCTAGCAGGCGAAATCAGGCAGTGGCTGGACGAGCAGGGCAGCAGGGAGATAAAAAAGAAGCTTGGCGCAGGCATAAAAAGCTCACTGATGGCGATAGAAAACTCAATGGAAAAATTCTCTGATGTCAAATGCGTTGCGTGCAAGAAAGAGGTGTTCTTATGCCCGTACTGCTTTACAGAAAAAGTCTACAAAAAATTAAAGGCAATAGCAAGGAGCAGAAAAGCGCAGAAAGAATTTCTCAGCCTGTTCAACTTTGACTTTGAGCATACAGGATATAGCAAGGATGCTGAGAAATTGGGGATTCTGTAATCTAATCTCAGAAAAGCTTATAAAGTTTAGGCATATAGCATGCATATTAAGAAAACCATGTTAATTTACCACACACTTTAGTGTGTGGTTTGTTCGTTGGGTTTTCTGGATGATCCAAAATTGAAACAAGTAAATTTAAAGAAACCATACGCTAAATTATATGGTTTCAATTTATGGACATGAAAAAAGAAAAGCTTGAATCTGTTGCAAGAAAAGGAACATCATTACTGCAGATATACCTTGAATTAATAAGCAATCCAAAAAGCCAGCCAAAGGTTATCAAGGGAAAAGAGTATAACCAGCTTTGCAGAGAGTATGGAGAAGCAATGGAAGAAGAGTTTGGGTGTTGTGGAGTTAAAAAAATTCCAACCACTACAGACCCCATCACTCACAAACCAATACCATATTGGCCAAAAGTCGGGGCATATGCATAATAAAATCTTTATAAATCTCTGTTTCTAGTCTTATTTATGAAGACAAATCTGAAAGAAAAAGCAAAGCAAAAAGTAAAACCTGGCAAAAAGCCAAAAGCCAAAGCCCTTGTGCTGCTTTCAGGCGGGCTGGACAGCAGGCTTGCATGCAGGATTATGCAGGAGCAGATTGGAAGAGAGAATATTGAGGCATTGCTGTTTCTTCTGCCGTTTGGCGAGGGATGCTGCTCTGATAAGCACTGCGTGTTTAACTTTTGCCAGAAGGAAGGCATTAAGCTGAAGATTATAGACTGCACAAAAGGAAAACTTCTGCAGGAGTATCTTGAATTGATAAGAAGCCCAAGGCATGGCCATGGCTCTGGAATAAATCCGTGCATAGACTGCAGGATTTTCATGTTCAGGAAGGCGAGAGAGATTATGGAAAAAGAGGGGTTTGATGTTGTAGTTACAGGAGAGGTTTTAGGCGAAAGGCCCATGTCACAGAGAAGAAAGGCAATGGACATAATTGAGAATGAATCAGAATTAAAAGGAAAACTTCTGCGCCCTTTGAGCGCAAAGTTGCTGCCAGAGACAGAGATTGAAAAATCAGGATTATTGGACAGGGGAAAATTTCTTGATATTCGTGGCAGGCAGAGAAAAAAGCAGATTGAGCTGGCTAAGAAATATAAAATCACATTTCCCACCCCTGCAGGCGGATGCCTCCTGTGCGAGAAAGAGTTTGCAAAAAGGCTTAAGCCCCTGCTGGATGAAAGTGAAAACCTGTCTGAAGATGATGTCAAGTTGCTGAAGGTGGGCAGGCATTTTGAAAACAACAGGATTGTTCTCGGCAGGAATGAAAAGGAGAACAAGGAGATTGAGGCAATAGCAAGAAACTCTGAGGCTAAAGGAAAAGGCATTCTGCTTGTTCCAGAGCAGCCCGGGCCGACTGCTTTTGCCAGAGACAGCAGTTACATCAAAAAAGCAGAAGAGCTTATAAGAAAATATTCAAAGCACAAGATACAGAGAATTGAATTGATTAGGTGACTATTGTGTTCAATTCTCTGTCTGGATAACTGACCAAAACATAACACAATTAAGTCAGTTATTCATAGAAGAGATAAAGATAACTGAATAAAATAATAAGATGAAATACAACCCAACATTTTGTCCAACACTGCTTGATGTCCTTTATGATGCTGAAAGGAACATGTATGTGCAGCTTACAGCTGGCTGCTTTAATGCTCCTTTAGAGGATGCAATGTTCAGATGCAAGGACATAGAAACGCAGGGCATTGTAGAATACAGCTTGAGAGATTATGATATAACAGAAGAAATGTCACCGCACTTGATGGCATTGCATGTTATACCTTTGCATCTTCAGAAAAATGTCTTGAAGATAGACGAATTAGTTTCGTGGACAGGAAGCATAATAAAGAGGGCTGAAGGAAAATAAAATAAAAGATAAAATATTAACAAAACATGGAACAAGATGATAAAATACTGGTTGATGAATTTGAAAAACTTCAAAATACAAAGAAAGAGATAGACAAAAAAATTGATGAAATTAGAGGGATGCTTGTAGCTTTTGCAAAACAGAAGAATACAGAAATCTTATTCGGAACTTATAAAAAATGCTCCATAAAAGAATATGAAAAAGTAGTTTATCCTGAAAACAAGGAGAGAATTATAGAATTAATTAAATCAAAGGGGCTCTATGATAGATTTTCTTCTATTAACTATTTTAAGCTCAGCCCAAAAATATTAAAGGGAGAAGTTGATAAGGATATTATGGATTTAGTTAGAAAAGAAAAAGCATTCAGAATTTCTTTAATTGAAAGAGGGATATAAAATGTCATGCCAAAAATGCAAAGCGCATAGCGTTTATGAATTCACAAACAAGGCAAGGCTGTGCAGGAATTGCTTCATAGATTATTTTGAAAGAAAAATGTTCAGGACAATAAGAAAATATCAAATGAGCCTGCCAGGCATTGCAGGAGATAAAAACGATGTAAGATACAAAATAACTAAAACAATCAAAGAAAAAATTAAAATCAACAGAAAACCCGAAGTAAAAATTGCAACAGGCATAAAAAACCTGAATGATTTTTCAGCAGAAATCATATCTGGAGTTATGAACACAAAATTTAATGCAAAAGATTTTCTTCCAAAAACAAAAAATCAGGAATTTCCTCTTTATTTCATGCCAGATAATGAGATAATTCTTTATGCAAAGCTGAAAAGAATTACGGGCAGCATTAAAAGAAAAGAGAACAAGATGCAGAAGGAAATAAATATTTTATTCAGCGAGATAGAAAAAAGCGACAGGGATGCAAGGCACGCGGTTGTTAATTCTGTAGCTAAAATTGGATAAGCACAAGATTTATATACTTATATATAATCAGCATATAATAAATATATAGATTAATGAAGATGGCAGAAGAATCAACAATCATGCTTGACAAAAAGCTTATCGAAGATTTGAAAAAAGCAAAAGAATATCCAAGGCAAACTTACAATGAGCTAATAAATAGAATGGTTATATTTTTTATTAAAATGAGGCAATCAAACCAGTATGATGAATTCTTGCATAAAATACAGCAGGAGAAGATGAAAGAGCTTTGGGATAACAAAGAGGATGAGGCATGGGAAAATGTATAATTTTGGAGATGTAATCCTTGCTAATGTGCAATTTACAGACACATTTGAGATTAAAAAAAGGCCTGCATTAGTTTTATTTGAAGAGCAGGGAAACATTGTCGTTCTCAGCGTTACTTCAAATTTAGAAATGCGGGGAATTCGCCTGTCAAAAAGTGAAGGGGCAATTAAAGAGAGCGTAATAAAAATGAACTATATTTTCACAATATCAGAAAAAATGGTTGAAAAATTTCTTTTCAAAATTTCAAAAGAAAAGAAAAGCAAGATAAAGGATGAATTGATTAAGAGAATAAATTAACACGCCTTTCTAAAAGTAAGGAATGTTGTTAATGCCCTAATAAAATTGTGGTAGATTTTCTCTTTTTTGCCTATGCAACAGGCAGATAAAGCAGCTTGTATTCTTTTAAAGTTGCAGAAAACTCAAAATTTCTTATTGCGTCTTTAAATTTTTCTTTTAACTCTTGGATTAATCTGTTTAGCTCTTCTTTGCCTTGAATCTGGATATCAAACTCAAAATCAGCCATTCCGCTAATCATTTCATTTACATAGATTATATTTGGGTTTATTCTTGCTATTTCCATCAACTCTTTAATCTTTTTACCGTCTCTTAACTTGATATCAACCTTAAAATAATTATATCCGAGTTTGCCGATATCAAGCAAAGCCCTGTATCCTAGAATTATCTCTTTTTGCTCAAGCTGTTTGATTCTGTAAGCAACAGCCCTTTCGCTTAAATTTAACTTTTTAGCCATTTCAACTAGTGAAACTCTTGCGTTTGGGGCGATTAGCCTTAAGATTTCCCAGTCTGTTTTATCAAACTTTGCAATTTCCTTGCTTCCACCCATTATTTCTGTTTTTGAAAGATCCTGCTTTAAATTAAGCAAATATGCTCTTCTATAATGATGGAGTTTTGCCCATATTCCTATGTAGTTTTCATAAAAATAAGGCCTGAATTTTTCAGTGAATTTCTGCCAAAAATCAGCAAATTCATATATATCTTTAGCCCAGAACATAAATGCAAGGTCATGATTGCCCTCTTTTTTAGCTACCCACCCTACATTTTTCTCTTTGACAAGGTGGTTTACTATTTCTTCCTCTTTTTGAGGTGTAATTTCAAAATATCTTATATATACTCTAAAGCTTATATAGCCCAGCTTAGATGCATCAAGTATAGCATAATAACCCTGTATTACCCCAAGCTTTTCCATTCTCTTAATCCTGTAGTTTATGGTATCTTTGCTTAGCTTAACTTTCTTGGCGATTTCAGAGCTGCTCTGCCTGGCATTTAAGTCAAGCTCGTAAAGTATCCTCCTGTCCTTTAAATCAAGCTTTATATTCTCTTCTTTCAGGGTTTTTTCTGCCCTTCCTTTTCCTCCTAACCTTTCTTCTGCTTTTATAGTTTCTTTTTCCTCAAGCTTTTCTTTTCCCACCTTCTTGCTGGTTGGTTTTTCCCCTGCCTCTTTGGATTCTGTTTCCTTTTCATCTTCATCTGCCTCGTATTTCTCAAGCAGCTTTGCTATCCTTTGTTTCTCTGGCATTTTTGTTAATTTTATTAATTTAGGTTAAATATGAAATAATATGCTATTTATTAAATAAAGATACATTTATCTATTTAAATCTTTCGCTTTGAGGCAAATTTAACTAAAAACCTTTATATATTACTATAACTCTACTTAATAGTAACAAATAAATTGATAAAAATAAAATAAACAAAACTAAAACACAAGGAGGAAAATAAAATGACAAATAAAAATCAAAAAATTAAGGCTGAAATAACTAAAGATGCAGAAAGAATATTGTCTTATAACAAAGGAGTCATATCATATTTTGAAAACAATATAAGACTTTTAGAATCTATAAAGGAACGTGAATTGCCGAGCATTGGTTATTTTAACATCAATGGCGATCATCTAAATGGCATTTTGGGTAATATAAAAGAAGCAGAAATGTCCATTGGTACATTGAAAAGTTTGATAGAAGATTATCACATAAAAAACAAGGATTATATCTTAGTGAGGTAAACAAAAATTTAACTTTTAATAAAGTTACTTATACTTTTGTTGCGGTTCTTTATAACCTCTCTTATCTTCATCACCAAATACTATTATTCCTTCCTTTACAAGATAGTCCCATGCGTCATAAATCGGCTCAACTTTTTTTCTTGGCCAAACTTTTATCAAGGCATCTTTTACAGGAACTCCTCCCTGCACTAATTCCTTAAGCTCATTTGCCCTTTTCTCACCAAGAATGTTTTCATCCATTTTAAATTAATCAATAATATTTTTTATATCTTTCTAATGCCTAAAACGGCTCTCTTTGCAGCCTTTCGTCATATTTTTTCATCCTGAAATCTCCTTTATTAGCTCCCAAATATATTTTCCTCTTTTTTCTCCTTTTAATCCGATAGTTACAGTTCGGGATTTATAATTTTCTGAAAAGAACTTTAAGCTTCTGTTATCAACATTTTGAAAATTAAGCTTAACCTCTATTGCATAAAGCTCTTTATTTTGCACTATAAAATCAATTTCCTGCTTATTTGTTGTTCTCCAGAAATTAATTTTTTTACTCGTTTTTATTAATTCTAAAAATACAAAGGTTTCAAAAGAATTTCCCAATACTACTTTGGGAAATTCCTTCAGCCATAAAAGATGCATCATCCCGGTGTCTAGGAAAAATATCTTTGGGTTCTTTGATATTTCACTTCTTAAGTTTTTATGAAAGGGGGCTATTCTTTTTATTATAAAAGTATTTTCCAGCAAATCAAGATATTCTAAAACAGTTTCCCTGTTAATTTTAAGGGTGTTTGAAATCTCCAAAACATTAAGAAGTTGCCCTGATTGTGAAGAAAGGAGCTCAAGAAGCTTATTAAATGCTGAGATGTTTCTGATGTTGCCTATATCTCTTATATCTTTCCTTACATACGTGCTGATTATCTGCCATAAAAAAGATTGTTTTTTCTCCTCAGAATTTTCCAAAACAATCTTAGGGTATCCTCCAAATCTTATATATTCTTCAGCCAATCCAGCCAGTTCTCTGTTTATTATTTCCTCATTTTCTTTATTTAATCTGTAATTCTTTTTCTTGAATACAAGAAACTCTTCAAAACTCAGAGGATAAAGCTCAAAATTGATGGTTCTTCCAGCAAGACTTTCTTTAAACTTCTTTTTAATTTCAAATGTTGATGAACCAGAAACTATTAACTTAATTGAAGGATAATGGTCATGCATTATTTTCAAAAACTTTGTGGGGTCATCCAAATATTGGATCTCGTCAATTATAAGAAAAATCTTGCTTTTCTCGTCAGCTCCTTTTTGAATTAAATATCTAAAAACATTTTCTGCTCCTTGGTTACATAGCTCAAGCAGGATTGGCAACTCCAAATCAAAATAAAAAGCATTTTTTTTAATATAATTTTCAATCAAATACTTTAATAATGATGTCTTTCCAACTTGCCTGGGCCCATAAATTACAATTATCTCCTTTGATTCAAAATATTTGATTATCTCTCCTATTATCTCTCTTATGTATATTTTCTCTGCCATGTTAAATATTTGATTATGTTATTTGTATAGCATAATATACACAAAACATAGTTTATAAATCTTTCCACCTAAGAAAAACTATTATTTAGAATGCCTAAAACGGCTCTCTCTGCAGCCTTTCATCCAGCCCTTCGCGTTCCTTCTGCCTTTGCAGGAATTTATTTATAAATTCCTTGTTTTCCTCTCTTTCCACAATCCTGTTTATTGAATATGCCTCAACGCCTGCAATATCTTTTTTCTCTGTCTTAACCTCAGATATTGCCCTGTGCGCTGCCTCTTTGCTCAACAGCACTTCGTTTCCTGCAGCATCTGCAATCCTTTTTGCCAGCGGAAGTGTGCTGCCGAGGCTTGTAAACCTCAGCTTATTATCTTCAATTCTTGAGATTATTGCGCCAGCGTTTACACCTATCCCATATTCTATTTTCTTGTCAAATCTTCTGTTGTGCTCATTGAGTGAATTTGCAATCTTTGAGGCTATCTTGACAATGCCTGAATCATTTCCAAATGTCCTTGTGATTGTTGGAGAGAGTATTATTGATATCTGCCCGGGCGCTATTTCCAGGACTGCCTTGCTTTCATATGCAATCTCTGGAATTCTGTCTATAACCTTGATTGCTTCAGGCATTTTTCTTACCTGCTCAAAATTCTTTATTTTTATGACAGCAACGCATGCATCCTCTTTCACGCCTTTCTGCACAAGGGTTGATTCTGCCTCTTTTACGCCTCTTATCAAAGCCCTGTGCTCTAACTGCCTGGCTTGCTGAATCTGGCTCATAGTTGTTCTTTCTCCAACTGCCTTTTCATATCCGGCAGAGTTTTTGCCTGCCTCAATTCCCCTGCCCATTCTCTCGCCGGCATTTATTTTCTGCACTGGCTTTTCCGGCCTGACTTTAATAAAGCCGCTTTTTTCAGCACTCGGCATTGTTGAAACAGACACATTTCTCTTTATAACATTCCTCGCTGTGACAAAAAGAAACATAGCCATAACAAGAACTAGGAACACCCATACAAGCGGATGCCTTATGAATATGCTTGCTGCGCTTATCATCTCATTTACAGAGACTGCATTTCCTGTGAGGTACGAGCTGCCTTTTATCGCGCTTATGCCGTCATTGACTATAATCTCATAATCGCCGTCAGGCGCCTCAAGCTCATAGATAATGCTTTCCCCAACACCCACATCAGGCTGCCTGATTTCTGTTTCATTTCCTATTCTTATCTCAACATTCTTCCTATAAGGCACATTGCCAATGTTTGCAATTTTCAAGAGATTTCCCTGCAATTCAAACAATGCTTCCTCATTCTCTTTCACGAAAATCAGCCTTTCTTCCTCTTTCCCCATGGATTTTGCTGTAATCTGCCATTTGCCTGCTGTTGCATTTTTTTCAAGGTAAAGCAAAATCTCCTCATCGCTCTTAACAAGCTTTTCAAAAACATCGTTTCCATTAGTGTCAAATACGCCAATGCTGATTTCGCTTGCAATTATTTCATCTGTCTGGTCATAAAGGACTGGCTTTATGCTCAGGTTTTCTCCAGGCATATAATCCTGCTTTTCTGCAACTATCTCAAGAACTTTCGGAACCTGCTTTATTGTTATTCCCGCTGTTGCAATTCCATTGTTTGAAATCTTTCCTTCAATGTCCTTCTCATAAACATCTGCCATAACAGAGTATTCCCCTGCCCGAATATGCTCTGGCAGGGAAAGCTCAACTGAGAATCTGCCGTTTTCAACGCCCTTTGCAGCAGAGATATTTGTGCCTGTTACAGAGAGCTGGGCATAGCCATTTGCAGGCTTCTTGTTTGCCTTTATTGCCTCGCCGCTGATTAGAATGCTCTCTCCAGGCTCAAGAATGCTCCTGTTTATGCTTAGTGATATGCTTATGCTTTCTGTTATCTTGAACACAGCTGTCTCAGCGCTTTCTGAGATAAACCCTGCCTTTATCCTGCAGTTTCCCCTTGCGCCCTGAAGGAAGGAATTGCTCAGCGCAAGAGATGTCTCAAACTTCTTCTCCTCGCCTGCAGAAACCTTTGCAGGGAAAACAAAGAATGTCCTTTCATCATCATTGCATAACAGGGACATTTCAAACAAGCTGTTTGCGCTTGCAGAGCTTTTCAAAATTGCAGAGGCAAGGATGTCATCATCAATGTTATATGTTTCATTCGGCTGCGAGAGCATGATTTCTGCTGAAACCGCAGAAATTGCCATAATTGCTATGAATAAGAATGCGCAGAATATGCCCAATGCAGAAAATCTCCCTTTTTTCATCTTTTTCTCCTTTGATTAGGACAAGAAGCATATATTTAAATCTTTTTGGCAACCGATAATGTATACTAATCGTCGTTTTCCTTATTAGCCAAATATCTCGCCAGCCATA
>CAYMCA010000033.1:0-11916 GCA_964388875.1 Candidatus Woesearchaeota archaeon | reverse complement strand
AAGTTCTTGACATTCCCAAAAAATCTACAAGCAACAGACTACAACATAAATGTTGCAGATTTTTTAAGGATTAACAATTTTGCATCCCATTTCCTCAAGCTCAGCCATTACCTCATGGCATGGCCTTACCTGATAGGAATTGTCCTTAAGAAATACATAAATGTCCTTGCTTCCTTCTGGCTCGCCGTTTTCCAGATACAGCAGGGCGAGCCTCTCAAGATTCTTGAAGTCCTTTATTGACTTGAATGCTACATCTGCATCACTAAGTTTTCCCGCTCGCATGTATTCTATACCCTTGTTCCTCATAATGTCCTTTGCTTCTCCATCCTCTATGAATCTTTCTTCATATGTAAGGAGCTTGTCCATACCATCAATTTTAATGCACCCCGCGATAAGAGAACTGCTTAATAACGGCATTGCAATTAAACCTGCCAGCTTTGTTTTCATTTTATTACCCTCTTTTTTTAGTGTCTTTTATCTCCCCTGCTTGCTGAATTTCTCAGCATATTCTTCTTGTAATTGCTCAAAGAGCTTTAAATGCCTTTTTGCCTTTGTGGCAGGCACCCATTGGGCATCTACCTCTGCCTCTGGCTTGGCTGTATAATCAACATATGTCTGAAGATAGCCATTTGGGTTTCCTTCATATTCAACCTTTATCATCTCGTCCAAGCTTCCATTGGGCATTACACTCGACCTTGACAAGAATACTTTAGTTCTTCCTTGCGTGTAAACAGGCTTTCCAGGAGATTTTATCTCTCTTGCGTCTGCATTGTCTATTTTGTTGAATGACTGCTCAATGCTGTATGTAACAAGCTGCTTTTCTGTTTCAAAATACTGAAAGCCTAAAATCTTTTTCATTGAATGCTCTGGAGAAGATGTCCAAAAGACAAATGCGCCCGGATGGAATTGCTTTCCAGATTTAGTGAATAAAACATCCCTCTTATTTATCTTTCTCGCAATTATCTTTTTGGGGTATTTTGCCATTGCTACTGAGCTGAAAAGCACGTCTTCAAACAGCTCATATTTCTTTCTGTCTACTGGCTTTTTTATTTCTTTTTTTGGCTCTGTCTTTTTTATATATCCTTCATTAAAATCAACTCCTGCCAGCACATAATTATCCTCCTCATGGACAGCAGCAAATCCTGCAGGGGTTTTCTGCCATTCAACAGCGCCTGCATCATTTATGCCTAAAAGCCCGGCTAAGGATAACCCCAAGACTGCTCTTTTAACTAATGTTCCTGATTTTGCCATATTCTCTTTCCCCGTTATTTTTTAATAAAAAATTGAAAAATAAAAAATTAAAATAAATATTTTGTTTTTATCTCAACCTTAACTCATCAAATTTTGATGGTGTTGTGTCTGTTTGTGTAGGCTCTGCTGCCAGGCTGCCATCTTCATAGTCATTCCATATCTTTGAATGAAGGTTGTTTCCTGTGAACACGCCTTCTCCCTCCTCGCTGGATGGCGACTTAGCTCTGGTGTGTGCTGCTGAGATCCCTCTTCCAATGCCCCTAAGCGCTCGTGCTGTTTCCCCAACTCCAAATCCTGCAAGTGCTCCTGGAGCGCCCATGTTCCTGTCAACTCCAAACTCTCTTGCAACCATGCCAGCCATTCCTGGAACCTCTGCAGGTGTTGCGGCAACTCCCTCCAAGCCAACTGCTAATTTCTCTCCGCCGTTCTTGAAGTCCTCTGCATACAATGGCGCATAGCCAAGTGCCAATGTCGTCATGCCTAGTGCTAAATATTCTGCTACCTTTTTTCTAAAATTGTACATTTTTCTTGCCCTCCTTTCAATATTATTGCTTTACTTTAGCTTGAGAAATCCTCTTTAAATACATGATTGTCATTCAAAATATAATTTAAATAAGGTTATTTTCAGTGTTATCAAAAGTAGTAAAAAAAGGAAAGCTTATCCGATGTTAGCTGACTGACTTTAAAAACTCAAGATGCTGCAGTGACTGCTTGTTGTACAAAATGCTCTTTATCCCTTTAGACAGAGCATAAGCTATAATTTTAAAGGCGTTCTGTTTTTGAGGCGCCCTGAACAGCCTTCTTGCAGATTCCTTAACTGAATAAAATTCCTCATACATATCATAAACCTGCCTTTGAAGCTTGTAGGGCGTGAAATTTTTTGGAATAATTACAACATGCTGCGCGTCATATAATGACAAGTCATCTGTCAGTATTCTTTTTTCCTCTTTCATCTTGTGCATTAAAGGAGTCCCGGGAAGAGGCGTTAATGGAAAAAACTGAACACTATCAAGGCTTTTCTTTGCCCAGCTTAATGTTTCTTTCAGTGTTTCTGGAGTATCGCTATCTGTTCCGGGAACAAGCATTCCATGAACCCAAAACCCAAAATCTCTGAATATGCGCGCAGCAGCCTTGTTTTCTGTTGCATTAGAAGCCTTGCTCATGTCATTCAGTGATGCATCCACAATGGATTCAAATCCAATATACACTGTGCTAACGCCTGCTCTTTTCATAAGCCCGAGCAACTCGCTGTCTTTTGCAGCCTTCGCAGTAATCTGCACATGCAGATTCTTTTTGCTTCTTGTTATGCCTCTCTCTATCAGCTGTTCCAGGAGTTCTTTGGTGTGTTTCCTGTTTCCTGCAAAATTATCATCTGAAATAAAATACAGCCTGCCCATGTCTTTTGTCCTTTTAAATTCCTCTGCAGAATATTCAACCGATTTTGTCCTGTATCTGCTTCCATAATTCATTGTAACAGAGCAAAAATTGCAGTTATGCGGGCATCCTCTTGAGGTTTCAACAACAGCCGTATGAACACCCACCCTCACCTTTTTGTCATAATAGGGGTGGGGCAGCCGGCTTAGCTCATCAGGGCTCATTAACTCTGCAGGCTTTGCTATTGTTAATTTGCCATTAGCCTTAAATGCAATTCCATCAACATCACCTAAATCTGCACCATTTTCCAGCCTTTCCATCACACTTCTTATGGTTTTCTCCCCTTCCCCCATTACTACAATATCAGCTCCGCCTTCAAGATACTCTGCAGCCCTGAATTTGGAGTCAGAGCCGCCGAAGATAATAATGCCTTTAGGGTTATTTGCTTTGTGCATTTTCGCTAATTCAACTGATTGGGGGGAAGTTCTTGTTATAGCAGAGATACCCAGAATATCAGAACTGAAGATTCTGTTAAAGTTTTCCTTGCTTAATTTTCTTCCCTCGCCGTGGAATAACGGGTTTATTGATTCAACATTTTCCCATCCATCCGCCTTTAATACTCCTTCTAAAACATGAATTGCCCTTGCAGGTATTTTTATATGGCTGTAAATATCATATCCTGGCTCGCCATTTAAAATTCCGAATTGGGTTGGTGGGAGCTCTACAAATGTTACAGAACTTTTTTTTGATATTTTTCCCATTATAACCACTATTATGCTTGCTTTAAAAATAAATGTATACCAAGAAATAACTTAATGATTTCAGAAAAGCTTTAATAATCCTGTCTTTTCATTATCTCATGATTATTGGCTTGACAGGAACAAAGGCTTCTGGGAAGGGTGTTGTAGCAGATATTCTTAAAGAAAAAGGTTTTGTTTATTACTCTTTATCAGATATTGTCAGGGAAGAGGCTGTCAGGAGGGGGCTTTCTAATTATACCATAGCGCAATTGCAGGATATAGGCAATGAATTAAGGGAAAGATATGGCAATGGGGCATTGGCAAAGAGAGTCTTGGAGAAGATTGAAAAGGGGAGGGATGCAGGAAAGCAGGAAAAAAAGAATTATGCAATAGATGGAATAAGAAATCCTGGTGAGATTAATGAACTTAAGAAATCCAAGGAGCACGAATTTATCCTGATTGCTGTTGATGCGCCTCAGGAGAAAAGGTTTAAGAGGCTTTTGGAAAGGGCGAGAGGCAGCGACCCCAAGGACTGGCAGGGCTTTTTAGAGATGGAAAAAAGGGACAGGGGAATTGCAGAAGAGAACAGCGGGCAGCAGGTTGAGAAATGCATTGAGTCTGCTGACATAAAACTTTATAATGACTCTTCTGTTGAGGTTTTTAAGAATAAAATAGAAAAAATACTTAATGATTTAAAATGCTAATAGGACTTGTGGGAAAGCCCTCGGTGGGCAAATCAACATTTTTCAAGGCATGCACGCTTGCAGACGTGGCTATTGCCTCGTATCCTTTTACAACAATAAAGCCAAACCGCGGAGTAGGATATGTTAAGATAGACTGCATTGACAAGGAGTTTAATGCCCAGTGCCAGCCGAGAACAGGATACTGCATAAAGCACAAGAGGTTTGTTCCTGTTGAGCTGATGGATGTTGCAGGGCTTGTAAAAGGCGCGAGCGAGGGAAGGGGATTGGGTAACCAGTTTTTAGATGACTTAAGGCAGGCAGACGCATTCATCCATATTGTTGATGTATCCGGCGAGACAGACAGCGAGGGAAAAGAGGCAAAGGGGTACAACCCCTTGAATGATGTTGAAATGCTTGAGAATGAGCTGGACTTGTGGTATACTGGCATCTTGCAAAAGGTGTGGAAGAGCTTTGCTCGCACTGTTCAAAACACAAAGGAGAATTTTGCAAAAGCAGTAGCCAAGCAGTTTTCAGGATTAAAGGTAAATGAGGATGATGTAAAGAGTGTGCTGCTCAAGCTGAACTATGATGCTGAAAAGCCTGCTGACTGGACTAATGAGCAGTTAAGAAAGTTCTGCAATGAATTAAGGCACCTGACAAAGCCGATGATTATTGCTGCCAACAAGATAGACAGGCCAGCTGCCAAAGAAAATATTGAAAGATTAAAGAAGGAATACCCAAATATAATGATTATTCCGTGCTCTGCTGATTCAGAGCTTGCATTAAGAGAGGCGAGCAAGGCAGGATTGATTGAGTACATGCCTGGAAAGAGCGAGTTTAATGTGCTAAAGCAGCTGAATGACAAGCAGAGGCAGGCGCTTGATGTCATTAAGAAAAATGTTATTGACGCTTATGGCTCTACAGGGGTTCAGGATGTTTTGAACAGGGCGGTTTTTGAGCTCCTGAAATATATTGCTGTATTTCCTGCAGGCGCGAGCAAGCTCGCTGACTCAAAAGGAAATATCCTGCCAGACTGCTTTTTAGTTCCCTCAGGAACAACAGCGCTTGATTTTGCATTTAAGCTTCATACAGACATAGGAAAAGGCTTTATCAATGCAGTCAATGCGAGAACAAAGCAGGTAGTTGGAAAGGATTACAAGCTGAAGCACAGGGATGGAATAGAGATTATGACGAGATAGATTATGCGGTTGATGGAATCTCAGATTGTTTTCTTTCATAGATTGCAATACTGCCTTTGCAGTCATTGCCGCTTGCAGCGCTGCTTAATTCCCTCGCCTTGTACATTGCCTCATCAGCGTCGCTGATGACAGCCAAAGCATCTGGGCTTTTTGAGATGAGCGGGTAGTTTGTTATGCCTATTGACAAGCTGATTCCTGCCACACCAGCTTTTTTGCTTCCTGCAATCAATGGCTCGGATTTTGAAAGCTCTGCCAGCCTGGCTTTTGTTCTTTCATAAAAAAGCTCCCTAAAGGGGATTATGGCATTTTCCCTGGCTTTTTCCGGGGGTGAATTCGGGAGAATAAGCACAAATTCCTCTTCATTATACCTTCCAAATGCATCTGTTTCCCTCTTTTTTGTTTTATTCAGTGAATCTGCCAGCAGCTTGATGAGATAATCTTTCATAAGATGCCCATAGGCGCCATTTATTTCCTTAAAATTGTCTATGCTTATCATGGCGACACTGAACATGTATGCAGGCTCATCGGGGTTTAATCCATGATTTGCCCTCTTAGCCCTTGCAATCTCCAGTTTTAACAGGCTCTCAAGCCCCTTTTTATTTTTTGCTTTTGTAAGGCTGTCAGTTTCAGTTTCTTCAGTATAACTCTGAAATTTTAGTTCTAATGTCTCTTTAAGCAGCCTAAAATCATGAATCAAATGGCGGCTGCCCGCGCTTACCAGCTCTTTCTCAAATCTAGCTATCTGATTATTCAGCATTTCATCGCTAATCTCTTCAGCTGCCTCTTCATATTCTTCCTTGTGCCTTGAGTCATACAATTTTCTTCTGTTTTTCATGTTCTCTGACAAAATCATATGCTGATTTAATCATGTCCCTGTTGTTTTTTATTTTAATATGCTTTAGAGCCTCTTCATAACCAAGCCACTTAAAGCCCTCATGCTCAAAACTGATTTTAACCTTTTTTGCTTGCTCTGCTGTGACTTTTGCGAGCAGAAAAACTGCCTCCTTGCTTACAAGATTTCCCTCTGCCCTGTAAAACCATTTCTGGGCATATTTAAATCCTGGTATAATCTCAAGTGCATCAAGCCCAGTCTCTTCGCTTATCTCTCTTTTGGCTGCCTGTTCTATGCTTTCTTCTGGCTCTATAATGCCCTTGGCAAAACCCCAGTATGTTTTGTACTTTAAAAGAAGAAATTTTGGCTCTTTGCTGTCAATATAATAGATTACTGCTCCTGCTGACTTTTCTTTCTTTGCTCCTTTTTCTGTTTCTGGCATTATTTTTAAGACCTAAAAAGCTTTAAATATATTGTTGTTTTTTGTTTGCTATCATGGAATTAAAAGATGTGAAAGATATTTTAAGTCCTTTTGGAAGCTCGGATGTTTTGTATTATTACAGCATTGTGGCTGAAAAACTTGAGAGATTTCTTGGCAGAAAGGAGATTGCTGCTAAGGTATGGCTGCCTAATGCTGGGGGAATTCCTTTTTTTTTGAAGAGGGGCTCTAACTCACCGCCTTTGTACGCTAAAGACCTGCGTGCTGTAGACGAAAAAATTCTCAGATTGAGAGCAAAGCACGGGCTTGGAGAGGTTAAAAATCAACTGACAGCCACGCAGGCATTAATCTGGGAGTATTTTGTGCCAAGAAAGCTGATAGACTTCTTTTACGCATGCAACAGTGAGGGGCAGGGCAAGAAGATAGAAAGGATTTTTGTAGATATAGACAAAGGCAAGAGGATTAAACCAGAGATAGCGCAGAAGGCTGCAAAGGAATTGGTTGGTATAATAAAAAAAGACAGTGAATTCAATAAGCTGATTAAATACAAGATGTTTGTCATGTGGACTGGAAACAGCTTTCATGTATACCTTCTTTTGAACAAGGATGTTGGCCTTGATTTTTACAACAGGTATCTTGCATATCACAAAGATAATCCTTCTGGCTCGTTTACGGGGAGGTGGGCAGCAATGATTAAGGAAAAAACAGGCATAGATGTCCGGGGCGGGCATGAAAAAACTCCTGAGCATATAACAATTGACCCGAGCGGAACTCCTAGCGGAAAGCTTGCAAGATGCCCCTTTTCCCTTCACATGAAATCTGCCAAAGAGATTGATGGCATAGCTGTCCCCCTGTCTGAGGATGACTTGAGCAAGAAGAATCTTGTTGCTGAACTGAGAAAGCTGACTCCAGAGGCAGTAATTAAAAATCTTGAGGGATATGAGAAATTACTATGATCATTAATGTTACAGTCAAGCCAGGCTCTGCTGAACAGGAGATAAGCAGCATTGATGGCAGGAACTTTTTAATAAGGCTGAAACTTCAGAATTCTACTGAATTCTGATAGTGATCAAAAACTTTCAGTTTTTGACATCAAGGGCAGAAGGCAACAAGGCAAACATAGAGCTTGTCAAGCTGCTTGCAAAACATTTTAATACTGCTCAAAAGAACATATCAATAATAAGGGGCAGAAAATCAAGAAAGAATGTTGTGGAGATAAGAATTAAAAATGAGATATGAATTCGCGCCAGATATACAGCAGATATTTGTGGATATAGTGAAAACAATTGAGCTGGGTCACATCAGGCTGGACTCTGTCATGTGCTTCAGGAGCTATGGCTCTTCCTCGCGGGGCACAATTGCAAGATGCCATACACTGGGCAAGCTTATGCAGAAGGCGCTGGGCAGGAAGGGATTTTATGTTCTGGAGTTTTTAAGCGAGAGATTTGACAGGTTCTCTGAGAAAGACAAGATTAAGACGATAATTCACGAACTGATGCACATCCCAAAATGCTTTGGCGGCGGCTTCAAGCATCATGATTATGTCTGCAACAGGAACATAGACATTTACTACAAAAGATATATTGAAAGGAAGGCAAATTCTTTTTATGCCAGAAATGCAGGCATTTCTGAGCATCCTAAAAACCTAATGAAAGATAAAATTGGTTTTTTTGATAAAGGGCAGAATGAAAGCAATACTTCATTTTAAGGGGAGAGGCATTGTCATTGAAGGCATCAAAAAGTGCAATGTGCTCGGAAAAGCAATCGGCTTGATGTTTAAGAGAAGGGAGAAGGCAAGCGCATTATTGTTTGATTTTGCAAAAGAAGGCAGGCATGCCATACACTCATTTTTTGTATTCTTCCCGTTTCTTGCGATATGGCTTGATAAGAACAATAATATTTCCGAATACAAGATTGTCCATCCGTTTATTTCTCTAGTCATGCCGAAGGCAAGTTTCTCGAGGATGATAGAGATACCCTTAAATGAGAGATACAGGAATGTGCTTCTGCTGATCCAGTCTGCCAGCCGTTTGCCGACGGGATGAAGGATAGAAAGATTTAAATACGAGCATAAAATTATTATGTTAGTGAAATTATATAAGGAAAGAAAAATGAGGTAAAATCTCAAAAATCTTTGTGTAAGAGTTAAGATTTTTGGCGATTATCAAAATTCAAAAAATGAAAGGAGGTAAATTTTGAAAAAATGGGAAAAATTCTTGTAAAAAACGCTATCAAGAGAAAATCGGGCTATCTTTACTATGTCGACGGAAAAGGCAATGTATGTGAAGCAAAGATGGCGCGCGGCGGAAGAAAGAAAAAGAAAAAAAGATAAACTTTCGTTTTTTATTTTTATTTTTATTTTTTATCTTTTTATTTTTTTATTTGTTGATTTTCTATTGTTTTTTAATTAAGCTTTATATCCTCTAGAAATTTTTTTTCTATTCCCCCCAATATAACCTGGGGATTGGGTGGAAGTTCTATTGACCCTTCAATGCACCAGTCATCTCCATGTTTTTTAAGCTCATTTTCTTTTTCACCCCTGCTTAACTCAGCAATATCCCTCTTAAGGGAATCAATAACCTCTTGGGGAAAATAGCCAGTAATATCAAAATTATTTAGTTTTTTTCCGGAACTATTCTTATTTGAGTACCTGACTATAACATTACTGGCTACAATTATGCTCTCAACATACAAATTTCTCTTTGCCATTCTGGAAGATTTTATGGAAGAAGCATTTTATAATTTTAACATATATAAAGTATATATTTTATTGGTTTGTGTTCTCATGCAGAATGCGAGATTAAAAATTTATAAGCCTCTCTTTCCATTGTTTATTATGAAATGCATAATCTTGTGCGCTGGCTATGGCACAAGGCTTTATCCCTTGACATTGAACAAGCCAAAGCCTCTTCTTGACATTGACGGCAGAACCATGCTTGAGCATATTATTGGCAGGATAGAAAATGTCCAAGAAATAGACCGCGTGTTCATAGCAACAAATGACAAATTCTACATGCAGCTTGTCTGGTGGCTGAATAATTACAAAGGTGAAAAAAAGATAGAGATAATCAATGATGGCACATCAACAAATGAGACAAGAATAGGCGGCGTGGGGGATTTGGCTCTTGTCATTGAAAGCAAGGGAATAGATGATGATATTCTTGTCATAGCAGGCGACAATCTTTTTTTCTTTGATATGGAAAGATTTGTTGATTTTTTTAATGAAAAGAAGGGTATTGCTGTTGCCCTTTATGATGTGAAGAGCCTTGAAGAGGCGAAAAGGTTTGGTGTTGTTGCCCTTGACAGCAATTTTAAGATTACTGATTTTGAGGAAAAGCCAGAAGCCCCAAAGAGCACACTAATAAGCACTGCCTGCTATATATTCAGGAAAGAGGACTTGCAGGGCATAAGGGATTATATGAAAACCGGCAATAATAAGGATGGCCCGGGGTTTTTGATTAAGCATTTTTATCCTTCAAAGGAAGTTTATGGCTTTGTCTTTTCTGAGCCATGGTTTGACATAGGCAGCATAGAGCAGTATAATGCTGTAAGGGAGATGTGTGGGAGAAAAGTGTGAATAATTTCAAGTAAATTTAATGCCTTGTTCCTAATTTCTTAAAAATTCTTGTGCTAGTTTTAATATGGTGTAGCTTACAATTTCTGATAGATTATCTAAAAGTTTTAGTTTAAAGTTTGCAACCATTCCTATGGATTCAGCGAAAGTATTAGAAAAATAAGTATATCCTTTAAGAAAGTGCCCATTAAAATTATTAATGGCATTCTTTATATCCTCATAAGAGTCAAAAAATAATTCTTTCTCCATCACTGTAGGATGATGCACGCAGTGAACAGTTCTAACAGTATTCACAAACTTTCCCCTAAGCCTGGATTTTTCAGAACCCCTGAACTTTATAGGATTCACAAAAAACATATTGCCCATATCAAAAGCCAAATCTGCAGACTTGGAATTTTTAGTATGCAAATATTCATCATAATTACAAAATACTCTGTTAAGAATGATTAATGGTCCTATTGGCCCTCCTTCAGAATATTTGAATATTCTGCTAGTTTTATCAATTTCGTATCTTTTAATAGTCTCATCAAGCGATAAAGCACTATACGCATTTTTGAAGTCTTTGGATAAGAATAAGGCATTGCCTGTACCAACAATACCTTCAACTTCATTAAATTGCGAGAACGCCTCTAAAGTATTTATTGCGCCGATACCCAAAGTCAGATATACTCTGCCCTTATACAAAAATCCTGCACCTTGTGTTAGTATGCAGTTGTCACGCTCGCTGCTTTTGTAAAGCAGTTTCCGCTGTGCATCTTTGTGCTCCATCAATCCCATTTCTATGATGTCTTGTTCGTGTAGAGGGCATTTTGTCAATCTGGACCTCCAGTCATACTGGTCATAAGATGCATCAATAATTCTGTTTATCATAATGGAATGGCAAAATGCCCGTATTTTAATTTATGTTGTACTATTATAGTACAATAATAGTAAAATTTAAAAACTCAAATACATTCCGATGCCCATGTTTGATATTAATATTTTAAAAAATGCCGGGCTTACCGATAATGAAACTGAAGTCTATGTTATATTATTGCAGTTAAATGAATGCTTGGCTTCTGATATTGCTAGACGCACAAAAATATCCCGGCCCCACGTGTATGATGCGCTAAATAAATTGTTGCATAAAGGTTTGGCATCTTATGTCTTGAAGAAAGGTGACAGGTACTTTATGCCTACAGATCCTATTAAAATTTTAGAACGCCTTAAGGACCAAGAAAAAATTCTTCAACAAAAATATCTATCCATACAATCCATAATGCCACAACTTAAATCATTGCGCCAACCTTTGAGAAATAAGCCGCTAATTGAAGTTTTAGAGGGCAGTGAAGGTATTAAGACTATACTTAACGACATAATTAAGATTAGAAAAGAGATGTTGGCTTTCAATACTTTAGGCAAGGAATTTAAAAAATATATCCCAGAACATTTCCTTAAAAGGTATTTTATTGAACGTGAAAAATATCATATCAGATCTAGACAATTTTATGTTAAGGGCGCCCAAATATATCGGCATCCTATGGTTTCTTACAAAAAATTGCAACAACCTTTTAATCCAGTAGCATTATTTGTTTATGGCGATAAAGTTGTAATATTCGTTCTAACAGACATGCCTCTAACTATAAGAATAGAAAGCAAAGAGGTTGCCAAACTATATAAAGAACAATTCGAAAAGATGTGGAAAGAACTCTGATTACTCTATTAAATAAAAGGAAAAATCAAAAAGATAAAATGTCAAAACAATATATCTTAGGAATTGAGAGCACAGCGCACACATTTGGGATAGGCATTGTTAAAGGTGGAAAGATAATTGTGAATGTGAAA